>CAYNKI010000086.1:0-13928 GCA_964397675.1 uncultured Pirellulales bacterium | reverse complement strand
ATAAACGTTTTTGCCGACTATGCCTGGATTGTAACATTCTTGGGTGAGCCGAACAGCAACTTTGAACAAAATTTAATTTTCACTGCTAATTGCAGTCACAGCGCAGAAGTCATAACATTATCAATGAAACCACCTGAAGACTTCAATCAGCATTTAACCGAATTTTACACACAGCAGTTTATAGACCAGAGTAGCTTGTCCCTGGAACACAAGACAGTTTGCTTCGATGATATCCTAATAAGTGCGAGTCAAGCTGATAGAGACCGAGGACAAGAACTGCTGAAAGAAATAGGCTTTGACTTCTCTAAGGAGTTGATAGTCATCCAGCCAGGTAGTGGAGGATCGAACAAATGTTGGCATTTAGATAATTTTTTGGCTATAGCTGAAAAAGCTGGTGCAAAAGGAAATGAAGTGATATTCTTGTTGGGGCCAGTTGAGTTAGAAAGATTTAGCAAGACCAGAATTAAGAATATAAATAGTGTCGCCAGGTGCCTTACGGATCTGTCGTTGACACAAGTCTTAGAATTGTTAAGTTGTGCGGATGGATTCGTCGGTAACGATAGCGGAATTACGCATTTAGCAGCTGGATTAGGGATTAAGACATCGGCTATTTTCGGCCCAACTTCTCCAGAACTGTATAAACCAATCGGGCCGGATGTGAAAGTTTTTGCAAACAGTAATAAAACTTTTGCCAAAAGGCCTTCAAGAACCCTACAACAGGATCTTCTGGCGGCTCTGTTGGAATAATGCTAAGCTTAATCTACAGGATTGACCACCATAATCCTTCTGCTATAATAGTTAAAAACAAAATGGATATTAAAGGTTTCTTATAGAGGCGTTTATATGCCATCAAAAACTTTAAGTGAATTAGCTGAATATGTAGGGGGCCGTGTCTGCGGCGACCCAAATATAATAATTAAGTCTGCTTCTACATTGGGACGGGCAGGTGAAGGCGATATTAGCTTTTTAGTTAACCGCAAATATCAAAAACAACTGCGAACGACAAAGGCAAGTGCTGTAATAGTAGGCAAAGAGACCATCGATAGCTCGGCCCCTCTTTTGATAGCTGAAGATCCTTACTATGCCTTTATGCAGATTATGGTGCTTTTACACGGCCATCGCAAACACAAAAAAGTCGGGATTAGCCAGCGTGCTTCAGTCTCAGATAGTGCTAAAGTTGGTGTAGATTGTCACATTCATGATTTTGTTACAATATCTGATGAGGCCAAGATCGGAGATGGATGCATAATTTATCACGGGGTTTGTATTGGAAAAAACGTCAAAATAGGAAATGATAGCATTATTTATCCGAATGTTGCAATTTACGAGGGATCCAAAATTGGAAACAGAGTTATTATAAATGCAAATACTACAATTGGTGAAGATGGCTTCGGATATGCTAGTTATAAGGGAGTACATCACAAGATTCCACAGATTGGCGAAGTGATAATAGAAGACGATGTAGAAATCGGTGCCTGCTGTGGTGTTGAAAGAGGAACTCTCGGTGATACTGTCATAGGACAGGGTAGCAAATTGGGTGACATGGTTACAATAGGACACGGAACCAAAATAGGTCAACACTGTTTACTTGTTGCTCAGGTTGGAATCGCTGGCTCGACTACTCTTGGGAATCATTGTGTAGTGGGAGGGCAAGTAGGTATTGTGGGACATATAAATATCGGAAACAACGTTACAATTGCTGCACAAGCTGGGGTTGTTAATAATATTCCAGATGGCCAAGTAGTTTTGGGAGCACCTGCTATCGAGGCAAACCAGGGTAAGCGCGCCTATAGTATGATACAATACCTACCTGAAATGCGGCAAAGTATCCGCAGCCTTCAAAATCAAATTGAGCAAATTAATTTGTCTTTAGAGTCTGCTGCTGAAGATTCAACGGGGCAGGATCTTGAACCGTAATCTGATTTAAAGATTTGTCATTGCGAGGTCCCCTGGGGACCGTGGCAATCTCATAGCACCAAACGTCAAAGATTGCTTCGCTTCGCTCGCAATGACATTTATCGTTCGAACTATGACAAAGCACTATTACCAAATTTCGGATAGGACATTTCTTTGAACGAAATACAAAATGTGAGATGCGAAGCACAAGATGTGCTTGGTTTGATCGCTGGAGGAGGTCGATTGCCATTTTTAGTAGCCGATGGCGCCAGGAGGGCAGGATTAAGAGTAATTTGTGTTGGCTTGGCGGATAACGCAGAACGCAGCTTGGCTGACGAAGTTGATGTATTTTATAGAGTAGCCATTGCCCGGCCGAACAGTTGGATTCGAAAGCTAAAAAAACACAGCGTAACCAGAACTATTATGGTCGGCCTGGTCGCCAAATCGCGACTTTTTACACCATGGAGAATTTTACGGTACTTGCCGGATTGGCGGGCATTTCGTATATATTACTGGCGGCTACGGGGCAAAGACAAGTTAGATGATTCGCTTTTGTGCGCCATAGCCGACGAATTAGCAAGCGGTGGAATAATGCTGGAGAATTACACCATGTACTGCAAAGAGCACTTAGCTACAGCAGGCTTAATAACGACACACCAGCCGAGCTCCTCAGTTGAAGGGGATATTGAATTCGGCTG
Source organism: uncultured Pirellulales bacterium (assembly GCA_964397675.1). Taxonomy (GTDB): domain Bacteria; phylum Planctomycetota; class Phycisphaerae; order Sedimentisphaerales; family Anaerobacaceae; genus CAYNKI01. Next base: position 11,334 of record CAYNKI010000086.1, on the reverse strand, counting down.
GCAGATAGTTAAAAAGCTCGGTGAGTTGGATATAGGCCAGGCGATAGCAGTAAAGGAAAAGGAGGTACTCGCTGTCGAGGCAATAGAAGGTACTGCCGAAATGATTGAGCGAGCAGGACAGTTTTGTAAGGCAGGAGGCTGGACACTAATCAAAACTTCCAAACCAAGTCAGGATATGCGATTTGATGTGCCGTGCGTGGGGCCAGATACTATCAGAAGTTTAGCTAAAAACGGAGGAAAATGCCTGGTTGTGGAAGCAGGAAAGACCATAATTATCGACAAACCTGAGACAATAAACTTGGCCAATCAATTAGGCATAACTATATTGGGCCGTTGAGTTTCAGACAGGCACAAAGGCACAGAGTAGCAAAGGGACAGAGTGATAAGCGGAGAAAAATGAAAATATATAGAGACCTACTGGTTACCTGAAAATGTATGGCTAAATTCCCATTTCAACTATCAATTAGACGCATTTATCCGGAGAAGCGAATAGAGATATTGTCTTGTACTGCTCTTTTACGAACTATCCCTGACAGACGCCAGGTTTTTGAGGCCTTATGGAATGACAGAAGCGTTGTTGTCAAGGTATTTTCACACTATATCATTGCAAAGCGTCATCTCAAACGAGAATGGCGAGGATTGAGCGAGCTGAAAAGAAGAGGTTTGAGTTCACCTGCTCCCCTATTTTATGGGCGGACAGAAAATGGCCTGCGGGCTATGGTAATAGAAAAAATATCTGATTCATCAACGGCTCTTGATGTTTTTAACAGGACAGCAGAAAAAACTGGTAAGCTTGATTTGCTAATTTTGGTCTGTAGCGAGTTGGCTAAACAACACCATAAAGGAGTCTTGCAAAAGGATTTGCACTTGGGTAATTTCTTATGGCAGAAAGGCAAACTGTTTACGCTTGATACGGCTCAGATACGTTTGTTTCCGAGCGAGATAACAAGAAAAAGAGGCATTTCTCAATTAGCACTGCTGGCTTGCTTATTACCTGAGGGTGACACAGAATCCATTGCACAACTTTGTGAGGAATATTTTAAAGCCCGAAGCTGGCATTTTGGAAATTCAGATAAGGCATTATTCCAAAAACGGCTAACCACACAAAGAAAAAGAGGTATCAAACACGGTTTGAAGTGCCTGCGAACAAGTAAGAGACACCTGCGGCTGAAAATTCGTAATTCTACTGTTGTTTTTGACAAAGACTTTTGTCTGGGTGCCGAAACTCTTGATTTTGTGGGGCAAATAGATACGTTGATGGATAAAGGGCATATCCTCAAAAAAGGTAATACCTGCTATGTATCCCATCTGATGTGTAACGGCAAGGACGTGGTGATCAAACGATATAATCACAAGGGATTTATTCACTCGTTGCGCCATACCATAAAGACGTCCCGTGCCCGGCGAGGGTGGCTGCACGCACATCGGCTTAAGATGCTAAAAATAGCTACACCGAAGCCATTGGCTTATATTGAGCAGCGCAGAGGATTGCTCTTATGGCAATCTTATCTGATAACCGAATATGTCGAAGGACAAAAGCTTTATGATTTTCTGCGGAATGGTAATCTTGTCAGAGAACAACGATCAATAGCAACTCGGAAGGTAAAAGACCTGCTTGACAAGCTGGACAAATACCGTATCACACACGGTGATTTGAAACACACAAATATTTTGATCACAGATAATGATCCCGTTTTGACAGATCTTGATGCTATGCAAGCTCATAAACTAAATTGTTTTTATAAATTCAGGCGATTGAAAGACTTGGAGCGTTTTCTAAGAGAAATAAATATATCGCCAGCAATGGAAAGCTATTGTCGGATGTCAATTTCTGGGAAAATGGATTCCTTCAGAGGCCTTAGTGGCAATTTTGATAAAGTACAGATGCGTGATTGGATAATTCACATTCGGAAAGATTTTATCAAATATAATATTGTGCCTTCGGTGTTGGTGAATGTTCCACCTGTTCATGATCGAATCCAATTTACCTCGGTACCATCGTCTGATTACACGCGTGTATTCAAGTGTAGTGTTGCTTTTAATGGTGTAATACATGCCTTTTATCTTAAGCACTACCTTTGTCGTTCAATGTGGGATTTTGCAAAGCATCTTTTCCGTCCAAGTCGAGCCAGACGGGCGTTTGAAGCTGCGCTAATGTTGGAAAAGAACGGATTTGACACTCCTGCGGTTATCGGGTTGTTTGAGCGCCGTCTGGGTTTGTTTTGTACAAATAATCTGCTATTAACCAAAGAGGTTGAGAACGCAACAGCGATGCCAGAACTTTTTAAGGATATTTGCCAAAGCTCCGGTAAGAACGCTTTGGCTCGGAAGCGCACTTTGATTAAAGCTTTTGCCGAAACAATAGGTCAAATGCACGCCAAAGGCATCTTCCACGGCGATTTACGTCTGGGTAATGTCTTAGTTGTGAGAGAAGGACAGAAGTGGCGTTTCTTTTTTATTGATAATGAGCGAACAAAAAAGTTTTACCGATTACCTGACAGACTGCGTTCGAAGAATCTGGTACAGGTAAATATGTTTACGCATGGCATCAGCAATACAGACCGCTTAAGATTTTTCAAGATTTACTTTCGTGCAAATCCCGACGTTGAAAGTCATTATAAAAGATGGGCGCGAAAAATAAGCGCAAATACAAACCTCCGGCTGCTTAGAAAAGGCTGGTTTGAAAACTAAGCCCGTCACATAACAACCAACAGAACAAATAAAGCAATATTGATAAAATCTCACATGCCAAGTCGTTCAACATTTAAGAAGACAGCGTTGCCCCACATGATTAGCCGATTCGGATTATACTTAGGTTTGAAAAGATCGTACAATACAAATCCATATTGTCGAAGAAATAAATCGACATCACTATAAATCGCACCACCGGTGTACACAGGATTAAACCATATTTCCGTGTATACCAGAAGCGTTGAATTCTGGAGAACACGAACCGCACCCCGAAGCGCCCTCAGTTCACCAGCTTGGATGTCAAATTTCATCAACTGGATGGTGGGATCACCATTGCGTTCTGCCCATTTATCGATTGTAACAACCTCGACTTTCTCTAAACTTTTCACGGATGCACCGTCGGGACTTATTTCTTTCAGACGTTTTGCCGGGGCAAAAAGGGATGTGCATCCGGGGGATTCAGTCACATAAAGCTCGGCAGTTCCTTCATGGTCAGATAGTGCTAAAAACTGGGGGTGAAATCTGGGTTCTTCTTTTGCGTATTGTTTAAGCGCTTCAGTATAAAGGGAGTTAGGCTCAAAGGCATAAACGTGTGCTGCTGGAAACTTTCGGAGTAGTCTCTTTGATATTCGGCCATCACTTGCGCCTGCATCGATAATTCCTGTTATCTGGCAGCTTTTCAAAAGGTATGCCATGACCCCATAAGGCTCATCGAGAGACACCAAATTTTGATTTTTCCCGAGAAACTTTTTCTTAATAAATGAACTGAACTGATTACTCATTTTTTCCCTTTACTGCTATTTGCACAACTCGTCATCTCGCAGGCATTTTGTTATCAATTCGACCAGTCGTTTTCCAATTAAACTGATGTCAAAATTTTCTGCATAGCCTCGACCTTCTTCACCCATTCTTCTCCTCAATTGAGGATTTTCAATCAAATAAGAAATTCTATAGACCCATTCGGCAATATCCTTAGCGAAAAAACCCGTGATGTTCTCCCGTACGTGGTTTGTGTTTGTTCCTATCGGCGAAGCAATAACCGGCAAACCGGCAGCGGCATATTCCAGAACCTTAAAGCTGCATTTGCCCCTGGTAAAACGATTGTCCGGCAGCGGTGCAAGTCCTATATCACACGTGGCCAGATTGAAGGCACGCGTTTGGTCGGACCACTGACATTTTTCCACCTTCATATTCTGTAGATCAAAGAAATCATCACATATTATTCTCAAAACGACGTTGTTAGAACGTGAACCGATTTGCTCGAGCGCAGGTTTTATCTCTTTGAGATAACATAATGTGCTCTTGCTGCCTATCCAAACAAGCCGAACTTTATCGTCTTTTTCCGGGAGACGATTAATCTTGTAGTCACTTGTTTTTATACCACTGGCAAGAATTATAACGTTAGGATTGAATTTTAGAGCATGTTCTGCCAGATAGTTACTTCCGGTGATAACCATGTCTGCAAGCCTGACACTTCTGCGAAATCGTACTAAGCGTGGCCAGCTCTTATGGTTGTCTGTTTTAGTGCTATACATTATTGCATCGTCAAAATGATAGATAAGTTTCTTGCTGTATCGACGTAACCAAAAGGAGTCGAAGGGATTTAATCCTTTTTTGTGAAGTAGAGCTCCGTCAAAATCCACTGCATGTTTAAACAGTTTTCTACGTGCCAAAGACCCACGGGGTAACTGTGCAACTTCACAATCTATACCGTTTGTGCGCAGAGAACTAATGTACACTGCTATTCGCTGTCTGAAGCCTGCACGATCCAAATTGTTAGTTAATATAAGAAGTTTCATTCAGTTGCTCTTCCGTTAATGAAGTTTCCAATTTTACAAGATTATCTGGCCCCGGCACAGCTTCCGGCAAATATATTCCAGCAGTGCCTAATCATCTCTTGAAGACCTTCATCCAGGGTAATCTTCGGAGTAAAGCCGCCGGTTGCGCTTCTAAGCTTCGAGACATCAGCAGCTTTTCTGGCCGCTCCCTCGGGCTTGGCGGTATCGAACAGCACCTGCTGATTTTTGCCGGTAATTCTCAAAATTCGCTCAATCAGTTCACGGATGGTAGTCTCCCTGTCATGTCCCACATTGACCGGGTCAGCAACAGCATACCGCTCAGCGATAAGCTTTAGTCCCAAAGCTAAATCTTTTCCATGCACGAAGCTGCGGGTTTGGTCCCCGCTACCCCAAATAATAACCGGATCGTCCCCTTTCAAGACTTTCTGAATCAGCGCAGGCATAACGTGGGCCTTTTCGGGCTCAAAAGATTCTCTTGGCCCGTAGCCGTTAAATGGCCGTGCGATTGCAACCTCCATCCCATACTCTCGAGCATAGTACTGTCCCTGCAACTCAACCATTCGCTTGCCCCAACCGTAGCCTATGTTGACGGTTTCGGGAACGCCTCGAGATGCTTCCTCTTCTTTGGTAGGCACGACGGCATCATCAGGATACACGCACGAACTACTGACCACAAGGAAACGCCGGACGTTATGTCTCCTCGCAGCTTCAAGAAGGTTAAAACCAATAGATGTAACATCGGTGAGCATTTCGCTATGGTGGTTCATACTATATTCAACGCCGAAAGCAGGTGCGGCCAGGTTCAATACAGCATCTTGACCAGAACAAACCTCTTCACATCTGCTTAAGTATCGCAAATCTACATTATGAAAAGATATATGGCTTATAACACCGGATAAATTTTCCAGCCGACCCCGGGAAAGATTATCAGCAACAGTTACCTTTGCATCTTCTCCAACAAGCATTTCAACAAGATAAGAGCCGATAAATCCCGCTCCACCTGCAACAAGTACTTTTTTGTTATTCCAGTATGTCCTGCTCATATACTTTGTCCCTGACATTATAAGTGGCCAATTTACTCACTATCCTGCTTTAGCTATACTATTGTGAGCATCCAGACAAATATCTTCCGTAGCGGAGCTTTTCTTGATAAACTCTATTGGGATTGCTACCCAGAGGCATTATAAACACCCTTTTCGACCAAATCAAGCGCAAGTTTGGCAATCTCGGGGTCAATGCCATTGCTACGCAAAACATCGACGTACACTCCTATCCGTTACTTAAAGCTCGCACGGTCAGGATTGTTTGTAAGAATGAGCAACTTCATTTCTCAAACATATACCTATGCCGCATACTAAAGCTGTTTTTCATTTTTCCACATCCTTCATCTTTCATAGATTGTCGCGGACTTTTGCGAATATCTGATTGATTCTTGCTGTGAAGGTATGTTCCTTTCGCGCTCTTTCATAACCCGCCTTGGCAATCCGTTCACGCTCCCAGTCATGCCGGAGATACCAAGCAAGCTTTTCACGCATCTCTTCAACAGCTCCAAACTGGAATGTTACGATTTCTTGCCCGATTTCAAACATATCCTCGAGATCAGGACAATATTCATTCAGTGTCATAGCTCCAGCTCCGACTGCTTGAAACAACCGTCCCTTAAGCTGGTAGAATAATCCGTGTTTATCCAGTGGATAGTCGGGTAAAAGTGCTTTCAGGTCATCCTCCCAGTCGCCCCGCACCCTGTTGAGCCCGATATGAATTTTACTGTGATTGATGATTTCGGCTTTTTCCTGCTCATTTTTTGGGTTTTTCCACTGACATCGCCAGAACGGAAGACTCTGAAAAAAGCGGCGCCTTTTTCTCGACCTTATAAATTTCTCCAAAGGTCCGGGCAGCAATGGCAGCCCCATAGGTCTCTCGATAGCCAACATAGCCTTTTTGCCGTATCGGGCGAGTTCCTTCATATATGGCCAGTACATTTCCGTAACCTTCTTGGGTCCCAAGTTACCGATATAAGAAACGTCAAAGTATCGGTCGAGACCAGCATCGTAATAAACCAGCTCATCGAATCCAGGCGGCATAAAAACCGCCTTCGTGCGCCAGAAGGGAACCATTTTAATATCTATGCTGAACCACATGTCGAAATTTTTTGATGCCTCCAGCATATTATATTCATGTCTAACGCCGACAATCATGTTAGGGTCTTCCTGGTACCAAGTTATGGCTGCCGTAGGATGATACTCTTTGAGGAGTCCGGCTATTTTCCCAACCTGCCGCGGATTCTGAATAAAACCGAAGAGCAACTCCGGCTTGAACCGATCGATTTGCTGGCGGAAAGAATCTATAGTCGCGGTTGCGGTATTCAGGTAAAAAACATTCAAACCCATCGCTTCCAAAGTATTCGGAATACCAGAAAATACATAAGGATACAGACGGTTACCGTAGTCTGGGTCGGCCATATATACAATCTTCGGCTTTGAAGATAACTTCATAGGACACTTCTGTCTTTATGATTTTTTGGTCGCGCAAACACGTGTCCTTCATACATATTAGTTGGCACTTGTGTTATGGACGCTATAGGTGATACATTATCCTTTACACAAAACAATTCATAGTTAAGAGGCAACAGTTTTTCATAGAAACTCCGTGCCTGGCCCACCCAATGTGTTTCACACACAATCATAGGGTGATAGTTCCTTAGGGTATCTGTTGCGCCTGCGAGCACATCCACTTCTGCTCCCTCAATGTCAATCTTCAAGAAAGAAGGATGACGGTTGCCTGCGGTGACGAAATCATATATCGTTGTTGCAGCACAAGTAATCGTCTCCCGAAGAGGATTATTTTTCTTTGTCTCGGCGGACAAAGTTGCCTGGTCGATATCTATACTTCGGGTTAGAGACAATGTTCCACTTTATATACAATACCTTTGCTTTCTCGCTCGCTTATTCCTTAGTAAACCAGAACAGCCCGCAGGCGCATCTCGATTTTTCCAAAACGTCAAAGTCAATATTTTGCATAAATCTCTTGTTATCATCCGTACCTGAGAACTCAAGCACCTTAAGGCTTTTGAAATACTGTTGTATTTGTCTCGGTGAGTGAATTCGGTGGGCATTGAAACACAGTCTTGGCTTACCTACAGGAAGTGAAAAATATAAATTACCACCCTTAGCTAAACACCTTGAAAGTTCTGCAGCAGCTTTTTTTGTACCGAGAGGATCCAAAGGGTCACCATATCTGCCTAATCCAATGTGCTCCGCAACGTGAAGGCAGGAAATTGACTCCAACGAGCCGGTTTCATAAGGCATGTTGAGTATGCTGCCAGCAATACTTTTGAAATTTTTCAAAAAGGGAGAATCGAGCGGTCTAATGTCCACAAATTCGACATTTGTAATAGCGGTAAGGAACCCTACAAAAACAACATTTGAACCAACATCGACGTGCAGGTCAACTCTCGACGAATAGATTTTCGTGAAAGCCCAAATGTCCTGATAAAAATAATGACCATCGGCTGAATATGTTGGTATATTATCGAATAGTTGTGGGTAAGTGTCTAAAAATCGAATTGGCTCAGCTCCATCCATTTTTGAGTATGCGCGCCAATCTTTTATAAAACTCCAGTACCGAGACAGCCCCTGTCGAATATTGGTCTTCATAACTGGTATAGTCCACCTTTTGATGACTCTTCTAATACCCATATTTACTCACCACGCCCGCAAAAAATTTCTAAAATCCCAATCCTAAAAACCTGTGGGAAATATAATAATGCTTTCACTTTTTTACAAAACGGAAATACTCCCGGCCAACATGTGTCGCCTTTGGCCTGTTTCTCTCGATAGCTTCAATATCAAATCTAAAGCCCTGTTTATACTTCTCATTTAATGCCTCGATTGTATGCTCGCTGGAGCCATCGGTAGGATTGTTTACTGACGTATTCACTATGTTTACCTGGATGGCACTGGCACAAAGTTTCTGAAAATAAAGATAGTCCGGCATCTTTGATTTATGTGTCTTGCACCAGCGATAGCCATACCCTTCCAACGTGTTGGGGCAATGAAAAGTTTCCATCGAAGCAAGGAAATTCTTCATTGATATTATATGGCTCAAAATCTTGACTTGCAGCGAGCCTTCCTGGAATACTTTTTTTAGAACCGGTCGCTCCGCAGCAATATGTGTTATGATTTCTCTGACAAGAGTTGTTCTGTAAAGTGTGCTATCAAGCTCAAATGGATACTTTGCATTGCGACTTTTAGCATTTTTCCAGTTCACATAATAAATGTTCTCTCCATTTATGACAGTTTCTACAATTATCTCATTTTCCATCCGCAAACTCTGCGGGTGTAGTTTAAGTGAAAATCCAAAAATTTCTTTGGTAAATTTACTAAATGTTTCATCGATGACAGCAAAATTTACAGAGTCGTAATATACCACATCATCAGTGCCAAACAGTATATACTTTGTATCTATCTGTTCAATAAGGTTCATAAAATCACGGTAAAAATCTTGCTCCTTTATAACAAAACATCTTGAAAAACGATGGAAAAGCTCTGCATACTGTTCGCCGAAACGGTCGGCTTTATAAACAATATAGGTCTGAATCAGCTCCTCCGGCAAATGACGATATAGACTCGCAAGGTATGCTTCTAACTGCAAGGGTCTATTCTTCGTAAAAACTATGTTACTTATCATCTTAGCCATGCATTTTTACCATGGAATAACTAATCTAACCTATTAGGCCCAATAGGGTCGCCCAAGGGCTCAGGCATCTTCCAGTTTGGCTCAGGATCTTTTCTGCGATTAAGTAGCAAAGCTTTCCCAATGCCCCAATACAGCCTTAAGTCAAAAGGCCAATAACGAATAGCATGTTTATAAAGCTGTGACGCAGCGCTCCGTGCTCCTTTATTTCTTCGGTTCTCAGCTATTTTTCTACATGCATGACTGAGTCGCCGACGAGCTGTTTTAGCAGGTACAATTTTGTCTCCACCAAGTTTAAAGTAAAACCGCTCCAGCACAAGCATGCGGACGCAGACTACCCCCACTTCAGCGGAAATGCTGTCCACACTTATTTTGTGAAAGGCCTGCACATCCGGCACAAACAAAAATTGCGTGCGCATTGAAAGCCGAAGGAATGCATCGCTATCCTCAGAAACTCTATTAAGTAACTCATCAAAATAGAAATCTTCCCACACTGAGCTTCTAAAAATCACAGCGGAAGGCCAGATAAAACCCCTCCTAAACAAATCTAAAGTTATCCAGCCACTTTTGTCCTTTGGCATCTTATACGATTTAACCTTACTGCCGTCAGGATATACCACTGTAATAGGACTATACACCGCGCCAAATTCGCCATTGTTTTCCAAATGCGATACCATAACTTCGAGGTAGTTTTCAGGCCAAAAATCATCGGAATCCAAAAATGCAACATACTCACCCTCGCACTTTGATAACCCCAGATTGCGTGCGCTGGCAGCACCGCCGTTTATTTTATAGAAATAATTTACTCTACCATCTCGCAAATCCTCGACAACTTTGCACGTACCATCGGTAGAACCATCATCTACTACAATCACTTCCAAATCTGACTCGGTCTGCGCAAGAATGCTTCTTATGGCTGTTGCAACAGCATCCTGTCTGTTGTAAGTCGGCACTACCACGCTCACTCTTGGCATAAGCAGCTCTCTAAGATATAAATCCTGTCCTATGAACCTCTCACATAGGCTCGAAATTCACTTTCATACAAGTATTTAAGCTTTTCTCTAACCACATCATGGGAGTAAAATTGCTGTGCTTTATATTGCGCTTTTTCAATAAGCTTTTCAAGCCTATCTTCCGGCATATTTGCGGAGCTAATCATCGCCTGCGCAAGAGCTGCAGGATCTCTTGGCGAAACTAACAACCCTACATCATTGCCAACTATGATCTCCGGAATTCCACCAACTTCTGTCGCGATACAAGGAATCCCAGCCGACATTGCCTCCAAGATGACCCTCGGCATGCCTTCAGCAACTGAAGAAAGCACAAACACATCCATTCCCCTTAGCAACTGCTCAATGTTATCTCTATATCCAAGAAAATGTATTGAATTGCGGCATGATACCTTCGACGCTTGCTGCTCAAGTTCTGCTCTACACTGGCCATCTCCAAGCAGAACAAGGTGGGCCGATGGCTTTTGCTCTTTTACCTTCGAGAAAGCTTCAATTAGATATAATAATCCCTTAGTAGGAGTAAGCCGACCTGCCGTGCCAAAAACAAATACATCGGACGGCAGTCCCATCATCTGTTTTGCGTTTTGCTTGGAAATTGATAAACCAGCGAAACGCTCATAATCAACGGAATTCTCCAGGACAAATATTTTCTCATCTGATAAAGACCAATTATTTCTCAACACATCTTCTTTAACACTGTTTGCAACAGCGATGATTCTGTTAAGCTTCTTAAACAATAGAAAATTTATCAATCTTCTTCTGAAATTTCTGCTTCTTCCCAATCCATGCACGTGCGCCATGACCACCGGCGTCCTGGTAATAATAGCCGCTATGACGCAATAAATGGTGAGCTTGTGGCGATGACAATGAAGTATGTCGACATTATGTTCTTTAAGAATTCCGACCAATCTCAATAAAATGGAAAGACGAAATACGTTAATCCGTTCCATATTGGACAGATAGAAAACTTCGTATCCTGCTTCTTCCAAAAAGTTCGAGCTTTTGCCATATCCGGTCAGATAAATAAATATTACGTTAAAGCGTTCCTTATCCAATCCTAAAACAAGGTCGTTTACTGAAGTAACTTTACCGCTATACTTTGGCCACAATAAAGCAATGTTAATCTTGTCTTTTTCCAA
>CAYNKI010000085.1:0-13942 GCA_964397675.1 uncultured Pirellulales bacterium | reverse complement strand
ACGAATTGACACGGAATTATTGTAACCACAGAGAGACACAGAGAGCACGGAGTTAAATAATCAATAATTACTAATCAATAATCAATCAATTGGGCCACGAATCCGTTCGACTTCGCTCAGGACAAGTTCATACGAATTTGCTCGAATTTTCCTTGACTTGCAGCTTGAAAACAATAGACTTGTATCGGATTCAATTTTTTGGAAATTTTTGAAAGGAGACCAAAATGAATGGCAAGAAGAAACAATTTAAGATAATCCTTCTACTGGCAAGTCTCTTGGTGTTCGGGCTGATTGTGCTGAATGGCTGTAAGAAATCTGAGCCTACCCCGGCTCCTGGGCCCAACGAGCCTGCTGCTGCGGCAACGCTGTAGACTACCTGCTCTATAATTGCTCAACCTGGGCAGCTTGGCTATGCCAAGAAAACGCGGTGTATAAACGACAATTTGTATTGCGAACACAAGGCTGTGAGTATTAAGCTTGTGGTCCTCTCTTACTGCTCGGCTTGGGTGTGGTAACGTTGAGCAAGGATTCAGCTCTGTTGGTGATGACTTTTTTACAGTCGAAACCAATTGCCCGACCTAAAAAGACTCCATCCGGACCAGCTCGAAATTATAGAAGCGTGAAGCGTATTGCGGAAAAATTAGCCACAGAGGTCGCGCAACCTCCTTAGCAAAACTAAAAAGTTAAAATTGGAAACTTAAAACCAAAACCTAAAATTTTAAGTTTTGAGCTTTGGTTTTTCACTTTTAGTTTTAAGTTCTACGCTTTCGTAATATTTTCTCCGCAATATCGAAAAACCCGATTTTCTTTTCGCCGAGGTTAGCTATATTTTATTTCTATATCTTCTTCGAGAGCAGTACTTCCTCAGATTTCATACGTTTGTACGATTAAATCACGATTGAATGGTCATAAAATGGTCAATATTAATTCTTCTACAGCGCATCTTCTTTTGGTCTTCTGACGAAGTAACGGGCAAGCTTTTCGCGCAACTCGTTTCGGGCTTGAATCGTAAGTTGTAAGATTTTGATGGAAAATGGATTAATGTCACTGGTTATCTGAACTCTACATATATTCCTGAAGTCTATCATATAGTAGTTTATAGATGCTTTTTTCCCTTGTACCTTATTTCATATTCTGGCAGTATATCATTCTTCTCATAAACAAATTCGTTGAGAATTATGTATTTCTTGCCAGGTGACTTTGCCAAGTGTTTTGTTTTTTCTTCGTCAGATAATTCTTTCCATTTCTCAGGTCCGATGGCTTCTTGAATGGTCAGCTCGCGATTTATTCTAGTAGGATCTTCTCTCAGGTAGGAGTTGTCGAAATAAACGTCCGGTCTGATTTGTCGAAGCGGGGTAACAACAAGCATGTTACCGCTGCGCTCGGCGATCGTGCAGCATGGTGTCAATACAACAGATAACTCAGGATAACATACTTCGATGTGATATTCATCCGGTTTACTTGTTGAAGATGGACTATAGCCGTCGGGATGGGTTAGGATAAAACCCCTAACAATATCTCCGAACCTAAGCATACGCTGCGGATTGCTTTCATAAAACATATGCACTTATTACTCTAAATCATAGAAATCTGATACGTCGTGACCACCTTGTGAATCAATCCTTTCTCTCAGAGAACGGAAATCCTTCTTGACCCCAACTTCTACAATACCCAAAAACTCATTCGCCCCACCAAGCTTAACCTTGATCGTGTATCTATCAAATTGGACGCTAACTATTCTAATCCTGGGAGTAGGGTTTGTCGTATCTCTTTCTTCTTCTGGTTGTTTCATTTTTTCGACTTTCTCTTTTTCCGCATATAGCGGTACACTGGTTCTTTTATCGAGTCTTCGAACTCTTTGGAGATTAAATCGTGTAGACTATCTGTAACAGCTAGAACTTCATCTTTCTTTATATTTTCTGCGTACCCATCGAAATCTAATATCAGGCTTGTTTCTCCTGACTCCTCTATAAGCCTTTCTCGAAAAGTCAAAAAGTATTTGCCCCTTCTAGATCTTGCAGTCAATGCAATCTCAAGAGCATCTTTAAGTGAAAATCGATCTATTGGCAGAGTTGTGTTGTAGTACTTTCGAAAATTGGCATCGCTTTTTGACGCTACAGGACACTCATCAATATAACGGAGCCCTATTCTTTTGACTTTAGGAATCTGTGTAACATGAAAGAAATGATCCAGTACAAATTCAATAATATCCCGAAAACGTTCTTTCCCTTTAGGGTTCTTATAAGTCTTGTGAACAGTTGATGATATGTCAAGAGAATCAACTTGCACGTTTAGTATAACACCGCTTTCAGTTGTGAATTTCCATATCCTTTTGATTTCACCTACGTTCTTCTCTTCGGAGACCTCCTTGAGTTGACCCGAATCTGGGACAGGACCAAGGTAGAAACGTCTGCTCAGCAATAGTTCAGACATTGGAAACTTCTCCATGATTAGGGTTTGGTAGTTTCCTATAAGGCTTTCAATTGAGAACAAACAAGGGAATCTGACTTGAAAAATAACTTGCTTGACGGTTGGATTCGGAAATATCTCATTTATAGCCATCTTGAACAACTCTCCATAATATAAAAGGACAGTACAAAACGAATTTGAGAATCAGAAACAGCAAAATCTAAACAGTTTAATATTACAATTTTTTGTTAAGAATAACAATACTTTTCCTTTCTGACAAATGTTGGCTACTCAGGCTAAATTACAGGGCTAGGGTTCCAATTAAAAGTGTTGGCACCCTTACATTTGGCACTCTTAGATTTGACAATTAATTAATCATAAAAAAATATATAAATCATTATATAATATATGATTATGGATATGTCTTGGCCATAGAAAGTTCAAAAATTCTTGATGTAAATTCTAAGGGTGCCAAGTATATGTGTTGGAACTCTTACATTTGGCACTCTTAGACTATGGTTTTATTCCCAAAACTTTTTCGGGTCTGGTAATTTTGGCATCTTTGGTTTTTTAAATTGAAACTTATTCTGCTCCTGCTCACCATCCTTGTTCAGATGCCAATACCATGTCCTTTTACCTTCTTCATCATATTTTAGGTGTGATGTTACGCCAAGCTGGTTTTTAGCGCGTTTTATTGTTCTTATTTTGTAATCCTGCTGCTCAGCTAACTCGAAGACTTCCTTTGCAGCGATGGAAGAGACGCTCTCAAAGATTTCCTCAAGAAATTCCATCGCAAGCTGTAATTCACCTTCCTGCCGTTCAGATTTTTTTGCAAAGACATCATCGGCGGTGATGTTGACCGGCTGATTGTCAAAAACAACCACATCATTCTCAATTTCAAAAGCCAGCGTTGCCGGCTGTTTTAAGATATTATGCTTTGCTGCAATAAAAAGCCTTCTGTTACTTCCGGGCATGGTCGGGTCGGAGCTGACAAGCCAAACCGTTCGAGCAGCGGCTGGAAAGATTAGTTGATTAGTGACTGGTTAATTGGGGATGGATGACAGTTTCACCCTGCCGCGAGAGGCAGGGCTAAACTAAACAAGACTTGCACCTTAAAACCGTTCAGTTACAATACCGGATGACGTATACTTATATTTAAAGACAAAAAATTAAACTTAAAGGGGATATTCAAATGCCTGAGGAGCAAATTGGAACGGTATCAGATTTCTTTGCCCACCCTGTAGTAGCAGCTTTCGAGTTAACAGCGCCCTTAAAAGTGGGGGATAAAATCCACATTAAGGGTCATACCACCGACCTTGAACTGATTGTTGACTCAATGCAGATTAAAAATGTAGATGTTAAAGAGGCCAAAGTTGGAGACTCTGTTGGAGTGAAGGTTAGCGAACGTGTAAGAAATGGTGATGCAATCTATAAGGTTACTGACTGAGTTATGACTTGTTGCTTGGCTTGGGCCGTAGACACGTAGGGCATCCTGTTGGTTACATTTCAAGCTGAGGTGGCATTTCTATTTACTATTTTAGATCCTTCGACACCTCATTCGTCACTCGTCATTCGTGATTCGTATTTCGTATGGATTGCACAATAAATTCTGACCGTTGCCAGAGCGGCAACGGCTAAACATAAAAAACAAATCCGTGTCAATCAGTGAAATCCGTGTCTATTTTTCTTTATGTTTTATAGTGCATTTTCGTGGCTAAATTTTTTTCTACATTTCTCCTTTTATTTGTGTCCGTTCGTACTACAATCCGTCAGATTCTTGTTTTTTATGCGTGTTTTTTAAAACAGCAAACTATAACCTGTTTATTTTTAATATGTTATGTGTCTTTTTTCAAAAAGGAACTTTTGGCCTTTTGTTTTTCGCCGCCTTCGCAATAAACTGAGGTGGCGAAAAGAAAGGCGAAGGCGAAAAACAATCGCCGGATTCGCAAGAGCCGATCTTTTTAATTTTTTGGTTGCGGCCAAAGGGCGAAGCCCGAGGCCGCGCCAGGTTTATTCGTGGCTAATTTATCTCTCAGCGTTCTCTGCGGCTAATTTTCTCTTAGTGTCTTGGTGTGCTCCTTCGACTTCGCTCAGGACGGCGTTTGTGGCAAAATAATTTTTGACATTATTACAGGATTATCTTGTCCATTCTGTCTAAAACTCTCTGTGATCTCCGTGTTCTCTGTGGCGGTATCAAATTGATTATTGATTCCCGATCAGTCGGGATTTCCGCTGCGCTTCAATAATGATGAATGATTATTACTCTGCGTGCTCTGCGCTCTCTGCGGTAAAATTCAGCAAAATTCAAGTTTGCGAACTCTCCATGATATTTCTTGGCTGCGGCATCGTAGGCTTTGGCTGCCTGCTTCTGGTCATCGAAGCTGCCGAGATATGTCGTCTTTCCGTTGACGGTCAGCATCGCCTTCCATTGTCGGCCTCGTTTGTTCCTGGAGACGCCTTTGTACTTCGAGAGGCTTTTGGGTCTGCGCTTACGGCTGTTCCAGCAGTTCTGCTGGCGTGTGGCCGATCTTAAGTTCGCCTTTCGGTTATCGAGGCTGTTGCCGTTGATGTGGTCGCATTCCAGTCCTTCGGGAGTATGGGCTACTTCGCGGTGCATGCGGTAGGACTTTCGCTTCCCGCCTGTCTTGCACCCCTCGGATCGGACGGCGTAGAATTTGGTATAGACTCTCGCAGCAGTCCATTTGTGCTTGCTGAGCCAGTAAAAATCCTCCGGGTCGACGATAGCGTATTTGCCCTGCGTCAAAGGTATCCGCCTGAACCGGTAGCCGTAGCGAATCCGCCGATATAGGAGTAGCGGTTCTATGAAGGCTCTGACCAGCCATTCCGGAATTGTAAATGACAAAATAACCTCGATGATTTTCCTTCCGTCGCATCTGTCCTCCATCCTCTATCCTCCGTCGTCAGTCCTTCCGTCTTCGCCAAGGCTACGCCGGACATGCTTTTCTCCCTCCATAATTGGATGAACCGGCGCGTTTGATGCGAAAATTGGTGTGTTTTTGACAGGCTTGACAGGATTAACCTGTTGTTAGAAAAGGAATTAAAATTTTTTTATTTTTTTCGATTTTTGCGCGCAACTACCGGCGATTTTGATTGATTTTTCGCAAGAACTTCACCTATCTTAACCACAAATTGCAAACACCAAGCGTGCGAATAATCAATTACACGGCTCTGTATTTTTTCTAAGAATCCTGTTATACTGTCCTAAAGAATGTATGGCGTATGTTTTTTAATCAGTGTAAATCTGTGTCCATCTGTGGCTTACCAGAAACTCAAAAAGGGAAATAAATAGCAAATTATACAAGGGATTTGTGAATGGCACTATTATTAGGATACGATGTTGGAAGCTCGTCGATAAAGGCGACCTTGATGGAAGCTGAAACAGGTAAAGTTTTGGCAGCAGCAACTTCGCCGGAGAAAGAATTGGAGATTATCGCAAAAAAATCCGGCTGGGCTGAGCAGCATCCGCAAGTCTGGTGGGGACATGTGAAAGAGGCGACCCGTAAGGTCGCCTCGAAAATACGAAATACGAAATACGAAATACGAAATAGCGAGGCAATCGGAATTTCCTATCAGATGCACGGGCTGGTGGCAGTGGATAAGAATAAAGAAGTACTAAGGCCCTCAATAATCTGGTGCGACAGCAGAGCTGTGCAAATCGGTGAACAAGCTGCAGCAGATATAGGCGAGGAAAAGTGCCTCAAGAATTTGCTCAATTTGCCCGGCAATTTTACCGCTTCGAAACTCAAGTGGGTTATGGAAAATGAGCCGGACATCTATTCCAAAATTTATAAGATTATGCTTCCCGGCGATTATATTGCGATGAAGATGACAGGCCAGATAAAAACGACACCCTCGGGTTTATCAGAAGGGATAATGTGGGATTTCGCCGAGCAGGGCCTCGCTAAGCTGGTTCTGGATTATTACGGAATTGCAGAAGAGCTGATTGCGGATGTGGTGCCAACTTTCTCAGTGCAAGGTGAGCTGACCAAACAAGCAGCCGATGAGCTTGACTTAAAAGTCGGCACCAAAATCTCTTACAGAGCAGGGGACCAACCCAACAATGCACTTTCGCTAAATGTGTTAAATCCCGGCGAAATAGCAGCAACAGCCGGCACTTCGGGAGTTGTGTACGGGATCACCGAAAAAAGTGATTACGACAGTAAGTCAAGGGTCAATACGTTTGTTCATGTCAATCATGAACCAAAAACGCCCAGATATGGAGTATTATTGTGCCTGAATGGGACGGGAATTCTCAATAGCTGGCTAAAACACAACGCCACCGATGGGCTGGACTACGACCAGATGAATGAATTAGCCGGCGGCGTTGAAGTAGGCTGTGGGGGACTTGTGATTCTGCCCTACGGAAATGGAGCGGAACGAACGCTGGAAAACCGAAATCTCGGTGCATCAGTTCACGGCTTGAATTTCAACATTCATACGAGAGCACATCTGCTGCGGGCGGCACAAGAGGGAATTATCTTTGCGCTGAATTTTGGCCTTGACATAATGCGGCAGACAGGGGTAGAAGTAAAGACCGTTCGAGCAGGCAATGCAAATATGTTTCTTAGCCCATTGTTTGGCCAGGCCTTTGCGACGGTTACAGGAGCCACTGTAGAACTATACAATACGGACGGCTCGCAAGGTGCCGCAAGAGGAGCTGGAATAGGTGCAGGTGTCTATGAAGGACCAGAGGATGCTTTTGCGGGCCTGGAGCCGGTTAAAACAATCGAGCCTAACGAGAAATTAGCAAAAGCATACCAAGAAACATATGAGAGATGGGAGAATATTTTAAGAAGGCAATTATCAAAATAAAGGTGACAGGAGTAAAGATATGAGCGTACTTTCTTACAGCAGGCGCGACTTTATCAAAGTAATGGGGCTTGGCGCAGTGACGGTGACACTTCCGGGATGCACAAACGCTATTAAACTGTCCTCAGACAACGCTCCAAAAAGCAAACCCAACATTGTGCTAATTATGGTTGATGATATGGGCTTTTCCGACATCGGTTGTTATGGCGGAGAGATTCATACGCCAAATCTTGACAGCCTTGCATCTGGTGGTCTTCGCTTTTCACAGTTTTACAATGCAGCCAGATGTTGTCCAACGCGAGCGTCACTGTTGACTGGATTGTATCAACATCAGGTTGGGATCGGTCACATGGTCAACGACCAAGGCCATCCCTCTTATCAGGGATACTTAAACTACCGCTGTGTCACTATTGCAGAAGCTCTCAAAACGGCTGGTTACAAAACACTTATGTCCGGGAAATGGCATGTCGGTGAAAACCGTCCCCATTGGCCCGTCGACCGCGGATTCGATAAGTATTACGGCTTGATTAGCGGTGCCGCAAATTACTTCGACATCTCAAAGACTAAGGCTTCCGGAGTCAATAGGACGATGGCAATTGATGATAAGCCTTATACGCCGCCAAAAGACAACTTCTATATGACAGACTTCTTTACCGATAACGCTGTGAAGTTTATAGACGAGTATGGCCGAGACAAAGAACCGTTTTTCCTTTATCTTGCATTCACAGCACCACACTGGCCATTACATGCCCGGCCTGAAGATATCACAAAGTATAAAGGAAAATATTTGAAAGGATGGGACAAACTACGTCAGCAGCGCTACGAACGAATGATAAAGATGGGGCTCATTAGCAGCGAGTGGAAGATGTCGCCACGTGATACATCGACGTGGCCGTGGGATGATGAGAAAAATAAAGAGCTGCTGGACTTGAAGATGGCTATATACGCTGCACAAATTGACCGTATGGACCAGGGCATCGGCAAAGTGCTCGATACAATCAAAGAAATCGGGGCTGAGAAAAACACGCTAATAATGTTTCTTTCCGACAATGGCGGCTGTGCCGAAGGAGGCCCGGTAGGTTTTGATCGGCGTAAAAACGGGCTGCCGCCGGGCGGGGTCGATTCTTATATGAGCTATGGGCTTTCATGGGCCAACGCAAGCAACACTCCATTTAGACGCTATAAACACTGGGTGCACGAAGGCGGTATTGCCACGCCTTTGATAGCCTATTGGCCGACAGTGATTAAAAACGGCGGTTCTGTCACTCACGAGGTTGGTCATATCATCGATGTCATGGCAACATGTCTTGATGTGGCAGGAATCGAATACCCAAAAACATATAAGAGCCACAAGCTTATCCCTCTGGAAGGAAAAAGTCTGCTTCCAATATTCCAGGGCAGAAAGCGGCGAGGTCATAATGCTCTTTACTGGGAGCATGTAGGTAATCGAGCTGTCCGCCAAGGCAAGTGGAAATTGGTCGCTGTACACAAAGAACCGTGGGAGCTTTATGATTTAGAAGCAGACCGTACCGAACTTAATAACCTCGCCGCCAAATACCCGGAAAAAGTAGAACAGCTAAAAGCTATGCATCAAAGCTGGGCCCAACGCTGCGGAGTCTTGCCTTGGCCCATAAAATAGTCAGCGGTTAGATAATCAGCATCGCGTCGCCGTAGGAATAAAAACGGTATCGCTTTTCGATGGCGTGTCTATAAGCAGTAAGGATGTTTTCCAAGCTAGCAAAGGCTGCAACCAGCGCAAGCAGTGTAGATTTGGGCAGATGAAAATTTGTTATCATTGCGTCTATAATCTTAAATTCATAGCCAGGCTTTATAAACAGATGCGTTGTGTCACTAATTGCTTCAATACGTGAATCTACTGCTGCCGTCTCCAGAGCGCGTGTTGAAGTGGTGCCCACGGCGATTATTCGTTCGCCTTTGTCTTTTGCTGTATTTATTATTCGAGCGTTTTCCTCATCGATGCTAAATGCTTCCGGATGCATTTCGTGATCTTCAAGATTTTCTGTGGTTATCGGCTTAAATGTGCCTGTTCCTACGTGCAGTGTTAGATATGCAAAGCAAATATCCTTCTGTTTTAGTTGTTCAATTAGCTGTTCCGTAAAATGCAGACCAGCCGTCGGCGCCGCAACGGCTCCTGGCTCGCGAGCGTAAACCGTTTGATATCGCAGTTTATCTACCCCGATGTACATCGGGGCGGTCATCGAGTCATCGCCTCGTTTTATATATGGCGGCAGGGGTGGAAAGCCTATCTCATCGAGAATAGCTTCAGGCTCTGCCTCGACTTCTACCTTCAGGCGACATCTACCATCAGCCTTTTTTTCGAGCAATTCTGCTCTACAAAAATCGGTTTTTTCTCTGCTTGTTAGAGAGATATGCTCGCCGGTTTTTACTTTACGCGCGGCTTTTAGCAAAACTTGCCAGATGCCTTTGGTACTCTCAGCTAAAAACAATCCTTCGAGTTTAGCTCCGCTGTCGCGTCGGCCAAAAAAGCGGGCTGGCAAAACCTTTGTATCGTTAAGCACAAGACAATCACCAGGCTGTAAAAAATCGCCGATTTTGCTAAATTGGCTGTCGATAAGTTCAGCAGTGGTGTGATTAAGCACCAATAGCCGCGAGTCACTCCGAATAGGGGCTGGCTGCTGGGCAATCAACTCGGGTGGTAAGTCATAATTTAATCTTTCTGTTCTCATAATCAAACATTATCAGACGATTGGCAAAATGACAAAAAAATTTTAGCCCCATAATAAGCTAATCTGTTCATTTGAGTCGCATTATAGAATTTCCCGCAAAAGTAGCTTGATATAGGAGACGATAGTAACAGACGACAGAGAAAGGATGACATAGCCCCAAGCGTGAGCGAGAGGCAAAAAAGGTCAGAGCAATGTCTTCGAGAGAATATTTTGAACAGACAGCAACTTTAATCGCTGCGTTAGGCAGAGTTGAGCTTAAGAGACGAATCAAAGGTTTCAGAGGTAGATTTAAGTTAGATTTTACCGAAGATTATCTAAACGACTTAAGTGTTGATAGATTAAGACATATCCTTTTAGCTGCACTTATAAATGCCAAATCACACCATTAGAAAGCACAAAAGTGTATGCTTATTGACTATAGCTTGGTGTATAGCCTAATTTCCCCCAGCAACCTTTCTGGACCCAGTATAGATCCTCGTAGTCATCGCTGGTAGCCGGCTGCTGCTTACCTGCAATCGTCGCACCCGGCGGGTAGTGGTTTCCAGGGTGCCCGCGCTGGCGGTTTCTGGCTGCTAATATCGTCCAAATGCCTTTCCACTTGTAGTGAGCATTGCTGCCGTCTGCAAAAGACACGGTCACCCCATCACCATGTCTGGCTGGGGGGTCGTCCCACCATTGTTCTCTGTTATAATCAACAGCGAAACTATCTGGAGTTACCCAGCCTTCATCGATAAAAACGATTCGCTCGGACTGTTTACGAATGTCCGACATGCGTTTAGCCCATGCGCGATCTTTAATGGTTCCTTGGTTTTTTCTGGAAAGGCCATTAACACCATCCATTGCTGCGTATGTCAGCATCTCTCCAGGAGTACCGGTTGGACAGCGGTAAAGTTTAATGTTTTTGACATACGGCCAAAGTGCACCCGCCATAATAGCATTTATCTGTTCTCGCTTTGGTAATTGGTTGCCACTTTGATAACCAGAGGCCCAACATCTTCCTACCCAAGGGATCTCATTTTCGTGATCGCCCGTACCAGGATCAGCACGTCCGGGCTGTCCCTTCGGGCCACCGTTAACGATTTTCTGGTCGTTATCATCCGCATACATAATCCACGCCAGTGTCAACTGCTTCAGATTGTTAAGACAGACTATCCGCCTGCCCTGCTCTCTGGCCCTATGCAGTGCCGGCATCAACATCGCCATCAGTATTGCAATAATGGCAATTACCACCAAAAGCTCTATGAGCGTAAAACCCCTTCGTTTATACATAATTGTCATCCTTCTCTACGTTCTTATTACGTCACTTTTTACAAGGGTATTCTTTGTTTAAATTATAACTTTCTCGTTTGTGTTTGGCAATACTTTTCTTACTAAAAATAAGATAACCGTTCACGGTGGCAAAACACCACTGAATAGACAAGTTCTACTTATGATAGGAACATGGAGTTGAATATAGTCCATCGGAGAATCAGAACTGTGTAGAGCACACCAAGCCACCAAGCGCCGATCTGTGCCAACCTGTGGTATCGATTCACCAGAAATAGGATGGCGGCACCGATAGTCAAGGATAATTTGAACGTAACGATCATATGGTTACTCTCTATCAAAAGACCTGCGAATGGATTGAGTTCCCACAAACCGCCCACACCGTTGGCAAAAAGGGTGCAGATAAGGTCATAGATGTTCAAGATGACTATCATAATAACCAGGTGAATGACCTGATGACAAGAATCCCTTGATTGATCCGTGTTTCTCCAGCCTTGTATCACAGGAGACCGGCAGCCAAGTAACGTACCAAGTGCCCACACAGACAGGACGAATCCGATGATCGTGATACTTGAAAGGAAAATCCAGTACCACTCATTATCAGCATCTTCCTCACCAAGCTCCGTGTAGCGCTGCTTCAGAGCTATTACTCGCTCAGCAAGCTCCGCGGGCGCATCGAAGTTCTCGACTAACAATACCCATTGGTCTGAGGCAATCCACGAGGCACCTATTTTCAAGAGCGTCTGCACTTTGGTATCTCCTGGCTCATCGCCCAGCAAGACATCAAGGATCGAAATAGCCAGTTGGGTCGGCACAAATGCTCTTGAATCACTTTGTGTGTAGATTAACATGGTATCCTGGCGCAAATGTTGCTCTATCCTGGCCACGGCTCGATTTTGTGGCGTCTGATTTAAATCGCGCGTACTACCATAATGTCGATAAAATGGACCCACATGCACTTGTGGTACTTCAAGATCATTAATATAAATCTTGTCTTCTTTTGATTCGACTATATAAGGCGGAGGTATATAGCGACCTTCAAAAATAACAAAGCCGTTGTGAATCTCGATGGGCGTCACAGTCAGCTCCTTCTCTTCTACAGCACTGGACGTATGGAGAAGATTCTGCTCGATAGCATCTGCTTGCTGGTTTTTGGCCCCAACCAGCATCGCCCCCACCAGAAGACAAAATATCACCTTCTCAAACAATTTCACTCTTTTCTAATAAAGTCCTTCGCAAACCTGTAAAGTGCGGTTTCTAAAAAACATAGACGAATCCAAGGGGCGACTTTATTGCAGCTTTTTAAACTGAAGACCTGACCAATTTTGGGGAGCAGGCCAAAATGATTTATCTACATTCATGTCGCCAAACAAAAACAGGCATGGCTAAGTGCTTATGCCTGCTTGACTTAAACAATAGCGGGGGCATGATATGGGGGCGTAGAGACGAAAAACAGCCTTGATGAATATCGGAGTTATCCGTTTACAAGGCCTTACATAAACTTGTTATATGTAGCTGCATAGGTCAGGAGGGATAAGTTTTCTGGCAGTCGTATCAACATTGCTCACCGATTCTCTGGCCCGCTGTGAGGAAAGGCTTTTGACAATCCATTCATCTTCGCGCGTCTAATCAACGGTTTACAGATTTCTTCGGTTCTGAATCTCGTATTCCCGTTGGATGAGCTTTTCCGGATGGACAGGGCCCGTAACTCCCTGCCCTTGGTTGCTTTTAACACTCTTACAGTGTTCTACGTCTTCTCAGCCAGCCGACTTTTTCGTATTGCGTATATCGTATTGCGTTATACGTTCTAAAAACTACACCTGATACTGGGCAAGCCCCAGAACGGTTAGCCGGCCTGGGGCTAATCTCGTAAACTGAAGCTTAGGGTACTTCCGAGCCGGATGTACAGCTTCAATTTGTCCCGATGTACATCGGGATTTACCACTACTACGCAGAAGTTTTCAATCCCGATGTCCATCGGGGCCTTTGCCCAATAGCTGTATTACTCTCTCCGCCAACTCTGGAGATTCCTCTGCTTACTTTGGCCTTTCCTACGTACTCCAAAGCCACAGTGGGAGGAGGGTAAACATTCTGGAATAAAAGTACTTGCTTATCCGAAAGCAGGTGTGTCTGATCTCTGCGCTCTAAGTAGACCGATAATGATGAGATCAAAAAGTAGATAGGAAAGATTGGAGTTTTAACTACACTCCCATTAAAAGTAATGCAATCTCGGAAGTTCACTTCTCAGGACCTCCTCCACTTTCCATACACCAAAACCTGCCTTCTACATCAAGCTCGCCAGTTTAATCCAACTGCTTACCTATCTCTTAAATCTCCTCCCACGCGATTGTCACTGTGTCAAGCCAAACAGCTCCTTATGTTTCCCGCTTACATTAATGTCACTCACACATCCAAAAACCAGAGCATAACAACTTGTTGAAAGAACTGGGCGGTTCTCCTCTTACTCCCTACGAACAAGCACTCAATAAAAAGTCTAATCGTTTACAGTTATGCATCCTTGATATGTCGGCCGTGACACGATCCTCTCTTTATCGAACCTATATTTTACCAAAAAGTGGAAGTCGAAAACAATTAGGGAAAGTGGGTATTTTTAGGGTTTTTTTTAGATTTTTTCGGCGAGGTGAGGATTAGCTTCAAAGAGGTGGACTAAACTATTATTTGTCCGGTGGCGGGTCAGTTAGCTCCATTGAGGTAGCTTTTTTGACTAA
>CAYNKI010000084.1:3534-14132 GCA_964397675.1 uncultured Pirellulales bacterium | reverse complement strand
CCAAAGACCGGATCCTCAGCACTGCCGATATAAGTATCGACGGCCCAATAGTACCTTGTCTTTGGTTGAGTTTGCACGACAACGGAAGTCACGTTCTGCTTGCTAACAACCTGTATGGCTGCCGGGTCGGTAAAATATTGCAGCAATTCCAAGTCGTCGGTGAAGTAAACGTCAACGGGTACCGGCTGACCAGGCACACACGGATCAGGCAAAGTCCAGCTCAGCTCCACCTCGCCGTGTGATACTGAACCACCATCGACCGGATTCGGATTAAGCATGTGGACAGCTTTCAACGTGGTTTCATCATTCGTGACGTCATAATCCAACTGCAGCGTGCCGTTGCCGTCATAGGCGGTGATCCAGCTATTGTCGGTATATTCCTGGACGGTCGAGACATTATTGCCGTCTATTATCAACGTACCGGCTCTGACGTCCATCGTGCCGACAGAACCAGCTTTCTGTCTCATCACAAAGTTCCCGGTGGTAATAATTCCACCATCCAGATTCACGTGACCTGTACCTTCATCCTGCTCTGGAATATAGAAGTTATTTCCGACTATAATAGTTCCACCGGTCATATTGAGGGTGCCCGAACCGCGGTACCCCACAGAAAAGTTACTGCCAACAGTTATGGTGCCACTGTTCATATTAAGTGTCCCGTCACCACCCGGGGCTCGGCCTAAATGAAGCACGAGGTTTATCGTAAGAGTTCCACCGTCCACTATCAGGTCACCGGTTTGACTACCATGTCCAACGAATACCTTCTCGGCCGTGGCGCCTTCGTTCGCGATGGTCGGGCCGGGGAGCATGGTTATCCTGGCCAGGTCGGCAGAGGTAGGGAGTGTACCGCTGTCCCAGTTGGCTGCCGTGCTCCACAGGTGGTCTGGACCAGCGTCGGTCCAGGACACGGTAGCAGCTTGAACATCACCCACCAGATACAACACCAAAACAAAAGAAATCAGGTAAATCAATCTTGTATACATAATAATTCTCCTAAAAAAAAAGTTAAAATAAACTACTGTGCTTTGGCTACACACCAAAACACCCACAAAACGATCCTTAAAATATCGAGATTCTATCCTGCTACGGCGAAGGCCTTCGCCGAGACGAGTAAGATTGTGTGGCAGAACACCTCCACTACTACTTTGTGCCCTACACCATTTAGCTCCTTCACTCAGTGGAAAACTATAAAAAAACCCAGCGCCCAAGAAAAGCAAAACCAACCTACATATTTATTTATAACAAATCAGCTACCTTTGCGTCAAGGCAAATTCTTTAAAGTGGACTATGTGTGTTTTTTGATGATAGACTAAAAATCATAAGGCCTTTGTTTGCAGAACCTTATAAATAATTATAGCAAAAAGAACTCATTTAAAAATGCTCGTCACATCAGATCATTCTTATCTCAACGGCCCTTGGACCAGAGTTGTTGGTGCCAGTCAGGCCGATTGGCCGGAATGGATAAGGCATTTTAAAGAATACTGAAAAACGACTGTCCGGTAGCCTTCTACATTTACCATGTAGCGTTTCTATGTGCAGTTTTCTTGACATCCATCTTGCTATCCATATTGAATGCAATATACTATTTACATGGTTTTTCCAGGTATCGTGGAATTCATAAAGAAGTAATGAAAAAAACTTTCCACAAGGAGACAGTGTCATGAAGAAAGAAGTTAATAAGATGGTTTCCCGTCGCACCTTTATGGGTGCTGCGGCCTCGACAGCCTTTGCCTTTAACATTGTTCCCAGCCGGGTGCTGGGCAAAGACGCGCCCAGTAACAAGCTAAACATCGCCGGCATTGGCGTCGGTCACCAAGGCTGGGCTGATCTGCGGAATGTGCAAAGTGAAAACATCGTAGCTCTCTGCGACGTCGATCTGGAACGCGCCAAGAACACAATAAGGAAACTCCCCGATGCCAAGGTCTATCGCGATTTTCGCGTGATGTTCGACGAAATGGAGAAAGACATCGACGCCGTCATCGTCGCGACTCCGGACCATACCCATTACGTTGCCGCCATGGCAGCCATCCAGCGACGCAAGCATGTCTATTGCGAAAAACCGCTCGCCCATTCCATCTACGAAGCTCGCAAGATGACCGAGGCTGCGCGGAAGTATAAGGTGCAGACGCAGATGGGTAATCAAGGTCATTCGGAAGAACATATTCGGATATTATGCGAGTGGGTGCAGGACGGGGCGATCGGTGATGTTCGGGAGGTTTGGGCATGGAGCAATCGTCCGCAGGGCGGGTATTCATTCCCATCGAATTTGCCGCGACCGACTGATACTCCTGCGGTACCTGATACACTGGACTGGAAGTTGTGGCTTGGTCCTGCTAAGGAACGTCCGTATCATCCGATCTATGTGCCGGTCTTTTGGCGAGGTTGGATTGAATTTGGTACGGGGGCGCTTGGTGATATGGGATGCCATATCCTGGATCCGGCATTTTGGGCATTGAAACTTGGCAGCCCGATCAGCGTCCAGGCAGATACTTCGTATAGTCCCGGGATGGGATTATGGGATGAGACTCTTAAGGGGTCTGAAGATTGGAAGACGAGGATTGACGAGAACATCGAAGAAATGAAAAAAGAATCATATCCTTCGGCTTCGAGGGTGACGTATGAATTTTCGGCTCGTGGTGATATGCCCCCAGTAAAGCTGACATGGTGGGATGGCGGTATTTTCCCGCCGCCTCATGAAGATATACCTAAAGGTTTTAACGGTAACGGCGCGATTCTTATTGGTGACAAGGCAACGATCAAGCATGGGTCACATGGCGCCAACGGCGCAAGAATAGTCCCGGAAGAGAAAATGCAGGCGTATATGAAACGCGGGCTTGCCAAAAAAACTATCAAGCGAGTACCGGGACACCATGCGGACTGGATCAATGCCTGCAAGACGGGCGAGGCGGCAAGTAGCAACTTCGATTATGGCGGGCCGCTTACTGAAATGGTTTTGTTGGGCACTATCGCAATGCGATACAGCGGCACAAAACTTTTGTGGGATAGCAAAAAGATGGAGTTTACCAACGGCAAACAAGCTGTCGAACCTAATAAGCTGGTTAAGCCGGTTTATCATAACGGCTGGACATTGTGACCTATTTGAGAAAATACAAGGAGTTATAGATGGCTGTAACAAAAACTAAAGCGACGTGTATAGTATATTCATGTATTTTGATTTTTCTGCCTGCCTGTTCCAGTTGTGTCTCGACCAGCCAGATCAACCAGCTAAGTGAAGAAGAGAAAAAACAGGGATTCAAGCTGCTCTTCGACGGTAAATCGATGGACCAGTGGCGCAACTATAGATCCGACACCATCAAGCCTCAGTGGCAAATTATCGATGAAACGTTGGTCCTGACCGCAAAGGGTGGCCGCGACCTGATAACAAAGGAAAAATTCGGTTATTTCGATCTCCGTCTGGAATATACGATTGCCGAGGAAGGGAACAGTGGAATTATGTTTCGTGTGGTCGAAGAAACCGATGAGCGAAATCCCTGGCGGCTTGCTCCGGAATATCAGCTTTATGATTCCTTTAATGTGAAGGTTAGCGGCGACCGTTGCGCCGGGGCTTTGTATGGTTTGATTGCCGCGGCCAAAGACCTCGCCAGGAAACCAGGCGAGTGGAATCAGGTTCGTATTCTGCTCGAATCTGCAGGTCATAATAAAGATCGTCTGCGATTCTGGCTCAACGACAGACAGACCGTCGACATCGTCGTCGATCACACCCCGGATAGCGAATGGTCCAGACTGCTCGAAAGCAAAAAAGCTGACGGCCATTTTGCCCCCGGCTTTTTCAAGGCCAAAACCGGGCCCATCCTCCTGCAGGACCACGGAAGCCGTGTCGCCTTTCGTAATATCAGGATACGAGAGTTAGTGTCAAAAGCTCTATGAAGCGAGCTGGTCCTCAAAGGCAGCTCGCTGCTAGTCTTCATAGACTTTTGCTCATAGCTAAGATAGGAGCTAAATTTTTTTGATGGCAGATTTGGTAAGCAGCAGGATTTGTTTGCAGATGCTTTTGCAAACGTGAAGCAATGAGAACCTAAGTGGGATAAGCTTTGGTACTTCAAAATCCATACATATATTTTCTGAGAAATTGTCGCCCAAGATTTTTATTTCTTCAGGATTCGAATAGCCGAGTCCCATTTGCCTTGCAGCTTTGATCATCGGCAGCTCTTGCGGCTGGATATTGACTAATTTGCAGCAAATATTTTCACAAGCAAGCGGCTCGGTTCCGCCTATGAGCCAGCCGAGCGGCCTGGTCCTGCCGCGAATCGGGCCTGGGCCATCCATCGCTGAAACAGCATCGATGATGGTCAAGGCGGGATTCAAGAACCTGAAAAGATCAATCAAGAACTCGCAGAAATCGTCACTTCTTCCGCCTTTCCGAAAGTGCCACAAAGCCTTTCGCTTTCCGCTGACACAGCCAAACATATTTTTGACCGCAAATGTCGCCAGCATCTGTTGATGTGTTTTGAATTTCGGCATATTTATAATCCTGTCGGCATCCAAAGCAAATGAACTTATGCCGACCTTGATGTTTTTCGCTCCTATCCGACACCATTTTGGTTTATCAAGCTGCTTTATCGGCACAGATAATTTCTTCAAGGATTCATCTAAGCTTAGCGCCTTTGCACAGGCAAATACATCGCCCCAGGCAGGTGAATCGCCGACGAAAGGCTTTGCACCAAAATCTTTCAACAGCCGTGCGAGTTCAATTATTATCGCCGGGTGGGTTTGTGTGGCATGACGAAGGGACCGTGGGGCAATGAAATTTGGTTTAAGCAAAACAGTGTCACCACGGCTTACGAGCTTGTCCAGTCCGCCGAGAAGCTCCAGTTGTTTTGCAAGCGCTTTTGCAATATTGGTTTGGCCGTAATCGCTGCATCGGGTTAATATCACTGTTGCGTTAGCCATATGATGGTCAATAATTTATCCTGCTACAAACCAACAAAAATATTCTAACGGCTGCTTTAACCTTGGGCACTCCTGGTTTAGTTGTGCTAAAAAACAAGCTGCCTTGAGGCTTGCTGAAGAAAAGGCTGCCTAAAGAAGATTGGTCGCTGATATATTTTTCAGGCCCAAGCATGATAAAATCGCCGGGGCCAATTTTCAGTCCAAAAGCAGCAGAGGAAAATAGAAACTCACGAAATTTGGCGCGAGCAACTAATTCTGGGATCGAACTTCTTATGTGTGGGGTAAAGGCAGGATAAGCAATAAGGTTACATTTACTTCTTGACTCGGGTACTTGTTCAGCCTGTATCCGCAGGGCAAGAATCCCCGGTCCAATAGCTGCACCCTGTTTTGAACCATTATCGGCAATAAATGAGATGCTTTTCTTTGTGTTTAATCCTGTAATGGTGAGGTCAATGGCCTGGCCGTCCGGCAGCAATAGTGAAACTGTCACTATTTTTTGCCCACCAGCAGCAAGCAACAAATCGTGGATTGTCTCTAACGCCGAGATTTGGCCGAAGCGAACTCTAAATGAATTAGCTCGAAATGCATTATAATCAGTAAATCGCAGTGGTTTTATGTACAACATCCGCCAAGCGTCACTCAATTTGATGATATTCTCAGCTGGTATTTCAAAAATATAGATATCAAAACTTACAGTATTTAGCAATTCGGTACTCGGCTGCTTGGCTTTATGAGAAGGAGCTATATCACCAATTTTGACCTGCTCAGGTTTTGGCTCAATTTGTTCAGAGCCATGACAACCTATCAGGAATAAACCTATACAGCTAAGAACCGTAATCTGAAAAACACGAATCATAGATATATATTAGCGATTAGGTAGACCTCTGTCAATGTATAGCTCAATATCAGCCGCTTACTGCGGGTATTAATAACCGGGCATAAAGTATCAAATACACTTCAATTTTCTTGACCCTTTGTCTTGTTTTGTTTTTAATATGTTTTATTGTACAAATAGTATTCAAATTGCTCTATATAAAAGGGTATAAGTCGTTTCGACCGGAGCGATGCGCAGCATCGTGAAGTGGAGAAATCTATTCAAAACAGATTTCTCGACTCGCCTTTGGCTCGCTCGAAATGACCATCGATGGTGTTTTCTAAAAATAAATTTAAATTGGAAAGGTTTTGAGGAATGAAAGTAAGCAAACGAGCTCAGGACGTGCCGGCTTCGGCGACTATAGCTGTTACTTCAAGAGCAATGCAGCTAAAAGCCCAGGGCGTAGATGTAATTGGCTTTGGTGCGGGAGCACCGGATTTTGACACGCCCGATTACATCAAGAATGCTGCTATAGAGGCGCTAAAATCCGGCAAAACGAAATATACAGCTGCGGCTGGCATAGTCGAGCTAAGAAACGCCATTGCCGCCAAGCTCGAAAAGGAAAACGGTCTCAAATATAGCCCCGACCAGATTATTGTTAACATCGGAGGTAAACACTCAGTTTACGAATCGATGCAGGCGGTGCTCGACCCTGGTGATGAGGTTCTTTTGCCCACGCCATATTGGGTAACATATCCGGAGGCAATAAAGCTGGCTGGCGCTAAAGCTAAAATCGTTCAAACGGATAGGGCTAAGAGCTATAAAATGACGCCGCAGCAGCTAAAGGATGCTATCACCGAGAAAACTGCTATGTTGTTAATCAATTCGCCCAACAATCCCGGTGGTTTTACGTATACACCGGAGGAGTTGAAAAATATCGCAAAGGTTCTTGAAGGAACTCAAGTAACAGTGCTCTCAGACGAGATCTACGAAAAGTTAATCTACGGCGATACAAAATTTGTCAGCTTTGCTTCACTAAGCGAAGATGCCTACAATAGAACCTTAACTCTCAATGGCTTCAGCAAGGCTTTCTCTATGACCGGATGGCGGCTTGGCTACACGGCAGGGCCGCTGGAAGTTATAAAGGCGATGGGGCGTCTTCAATCTCACATGACTTCAAATCCTGTAACCTTCGGTCAGTATGCAGCAATTGTCGCTCTGGGCGAGCCTGCTGATGAGGCCATCGAGAATATGAGGGTGGAATTCGAGCGTCGCGGCAAATATATGGCTGAGCAGCTAAATAGCATTCCAGGCGTGCAATGTCCCGAACCGACCGGCGCTTTTTATTGTTTCCCTGATGTCTCAAGCCATTATGGCCGAAATATTAATGGTACAGAAATTAACGGCAGTATGGACTTCGCAAAAGCACTTCTGGAGCAGGCTAACGTTGCTCTTGTTCCGGGCCTGCCGTTTGGATGTGACAATAATGCGCGTTTGAGTTTTGCCTGCTCGCTCGAGCAGATTAAGGAAGGCTTAGATAGAATACAAAAATGGCTCACACAATAGAATGTAGAATTGAGAATTAAGAATTGAAAACCAAAAAACGAGAATTGAAAAGCGGGAATAGGGAATCGAGTATCGAGCATCCAGCATCAAGCATCGAGTCTCGTGCTTTTTCAGGCTGGCCCATGATTTTAGCATGGCTGGGGATGCTCATTTTTGCCTGCCATGCCAGCACACACATGGTTGCTGCGGGCGATACCTGGGTCGCAATGGCCTGTGGCCGACATTTCATTAATCACGGCGTGGACACCATCGAACCTTTCAGCGCAAACTCACACAAAGCAGGGCCAACATCCGATGAGGTCAAAACCTGGCCCAAATGGGCACAATGGATTACAGGCAAAGTCGGACTTGAAACAGTCAAAAAATGGCATCCTACCGGCTGGGTCAATCAGAACTGGCTGACCCATGTGATCTTCTATTGGCTGTCCACAACTCTCGGCTCCGAGGAAGAGCCACATTTCAACGCCTTGGTGTATTGGAAGTTCGCTATCTATATACTTATAGTCATTTGTCTTTTCTACACAGGCGTTACTTTAGGTGCTAATCCCGCTCTCAGCGCTGTTTTCGCCTGCTTTGCGATGTTCATAGGCCGCTCTTTCTTCGATGTTCGACCTGCTGGTTTCTCGAACCTGCTGGTAGCTGCCTTTTTGTTTGTTCTCGTCCTCACTACCTATCGAAACATACTATATATCTGGCTCATCGTCCCACTGACTGCCTTTTGGTGTAATGTTCACGGCGGATACATCTACGTATTTATAATGCTCGTCCCATTCGTCGGGCTGAACCTTCTAACGAGCATCTCTAAAAAAATGTTCGTCTCCATTGGTTTAAAAGGCGTATATCACACTATCGCCGCCGGCTTTGCTGCTTTTCTGGCTATGGTTTTGTTCAACCCCTTTCATTTAACGAATCTGACTCACACATTCGTGATTAGCGTTAGTGAACATGCCGCTCGATGGCGTGACATTCACGAGTGGCATCCTGCTTTCGACTGGGACAATCCCGTCGGCACAGCCGTACCTTTATTAGTAATGTATATTATTGCATGGGCAGCCCTCGTCGTTTGGGCTGTAGCCATGATATTGACTTCTCGCTCCATCAGCAGATATCCTAAACGAAAAGTAAAGATCTCCGCAGATTATCAATGGCCTAAAATCGATTTAGCATTAATGGTAATAGCTGCTCTGACCATTTATATGGCAATTCGTTCCCGCCGATTTATACCGATAGCGGCTTTTGCAGCCTGTCCCATTATTGCAATGCTCATTAATAAAATTGTTCATGTAATTTCAGCGACACGTAATTTTCACAAGCAGAACCGTCTGATGGTCCCGCCGATGCCGCACAATCTGCAAGGGTTTTTTATCCTTGCCGGCACTGTAGCCGTTTTTTTCTTTGGTACTTGGTGGGGACTTAAATTTAAGCGCATCTATCTCGATCCTTGGCCCGCTGAACCAAAATTAAATTCTGTTTTTATGCGGATGACGGCCTCCGACGCTAAACCGTTTTCTGCCGGCCAGTTTATAAAGATGAATAGATTAAAAGGTAAAATGTTTAATTACTGGACCGAGGGCGGATTCATTGCTTATGCTCAGCAGCCTGATCCCAATACCGGCAAAACGCCTTTGCAACTGTTCATGGACGGCAGGGCACAAGCGGCTTACGACCGTAAGGCTTTTGACCTTTGGTCAATTATTATGTCTGGAGGCAGGTCCACCATCCAGAAAGTCACCAGCGCAAGGGCCCGAAGAAAAAGCCTAAGTGCCGACGATTATAAAGAAATCGGTCAGTGGATGGATAATGCACTAAAAGAGCATAAGGTCTGGGTGGTCTTGATGCCTGCAGCGGTATATAATGACCCTGAGCAAAAAGGCCCCTATCATGCGGTAAAAGGACTTGAGTATAATCGCGATCATTGGCGTCTGGTCTTCTTTAATGACAAGCAAAAGCTATTTGTTGACTACAACACGCCTCAAGGAAAACAGCTTTTTGACGGCATATTCAGTGGTAAGACCATCTACCCTGACGATTTCCACAGGAGTCTCATCCTTGCCCATTATTTGAAGGGACCAGACAGCAAGAAACAAGGGCTTGATTTTGCCATCAAAGCCTTCCATCTAAATCCATCAGCAGCACCAATGATGGAGATAATTTATGCTGCCGGGAGATTTGCTGAGCTAAAACCTCACGTCACAAATTTCTGTAAAAATTACTTTGATACCTTCGTAAAGAATAAAGATACATACCTCAAACAGGATGGCTATCGCCTTAAAGTGCAATCTGTCCACTTAGCAGGCATCCATTTAGAGAAAGTCGCCCGCGAGCAGAAGGATATAAAGCTCGCCAATTTTTACGCCACTAAAACAAAAGAATATGCAAGTGAAAGAGACAAAATGTTTAAAAGATGGTAGAGATCAGGAAACCAGGCAACAGACGGAACTTTCTATCAGTGTTTTTTTTCCTTGTTTTAATGAACAGGATAATATTACTCGCACCTTTGAACAGGCACTTTCTGTGCTGCAACAGCTTAGCACTGATTTTGAGGTAATTATCATTGACGACGGCAGTACCGATGCCACTGGCCAAATTGCTGACGAAATCGCCAGCCGAAACAGCAGGGTAAAAGTCGTGCACCATCAGACTAATCTTGGTTATGGAGCTGCCTTACAATCCGGCTTCAAAACAGCTACAAAAGAGCTGGTCTTTTATACAGATGGCGATGGCCAGTTTGACATCAACGAATTGCCGCCGTTGATGCCCTTGATGGATAAGGCTGATATTGTCAGTTGTTATAGAATAAATCGGCAAGAAGGCTTGATACGTAAAATAAATGGCTGGTGCTGGACAAAACTGGTTTGCTGGCTATTCGGCATGAAAGTTCGTGACATTGATTGTGCTTTCAAATTGTATAAAAGAGAGATTTTTAATAACATTAAACTGTCAAGTTGCGGTGCCTTGATTGATGCTGAAATCCTGGCGAAAGCTTCTCGCAGAGGTTATTCGATCACCCAAAAGGGCGTACATCACTATCTGCGAGTAGCCGGCTCACAAACTGGTGCAAACTTTCGAGTAATTCTCCGTGCATTCAAAGAGCTGTTTAAATTAAAATCCGAAATCCGAAATCCGAAATCCGAAACAAATACAAAATTCTAATGTTCGAGTCTTCAAAACTTGTTTTTTTGGCATGGTTACATCGCTGTTGGAGCTTTGCCATCCCCAAGCTGTGCTTGAGGCTGCCACCCAGGATTGAACCATGCCAAAAATCAAACTATTTTTGAACATCCTCATACTGGAATACTGGCAATAT
>CAYNKI010000084.1:0-3524 GCA_964397675.1 uncultured Pirellulales bacterium | reverse complement strand
TCGATATCGTTTCGAATCTCGAAATTTGATATGAATTTTGTTAGTGATATGAGTGAAGAAAAAGTCAATTTGTTCATCTACGGCTCCCTCCGAAACCCTGAAATATTTAAATCGGTCAGTGGCTTAAGTTTCACCAGGACCCGCCGGAGACGGGCTCGAACCGATACAGAAGATCTCTTAGCAGAACCTGCTTTTTTATCTGGTTATCGAAAAGTCTCCCCAGATAATGTTTATTTCTACGCTGTTAAAAACAAAACCTCAAGAATTGAAGGCGTTGTAATCTATGACGTTCCTGCCTGGGCAATGTCTGAGATTGATACGTATGAAGGAAAACGCTACGACAGGGAAAGCGTTCAAGTTAATACCGCTAAAGGGCCTATCGAAGCCCAGGCCTATCTGGCAACACACGAGTCAATGAAAAAGCACTTCGGCGACAGATTTCACGTCAACTTGATACAT
Organism: uncultured Pirellulales bacterium; assembly: GCA_964397675.1. GTDB lineage: Bacteria > Planctomycetota > Phycisphaerae > Sedimentisphaerales > Anaerobacaceae > CAYNKI01. The sequence continues at coordinate 3,065 of CAYNKI010000084.1, read as the reverse complement.
GAACTTTGGCTGCGAAAACGTATTGAGAAATTTATCAAAAAGCATACACGTCCGGGCGACAAAGGCGTCGATGCAGAGCTGGAACGGCGAGCCGACAGAGAACTGCTCGCAACCACGGAGCGGGACCTGGTAATGAGCCATTACCGCAGGGGTCCTGTTAGTGATTATTACCTCGAACATGAACTTGACAGACCGCGGCCAAGCATAAAACATCTATATGATGACCCACAAGCCCAGCCCTTTATAGAAAACTATTTAGCTCTGGTCATAAAGCAGGTCTTGCTCAATCAGTTAGACGAAAAAATTAAAACTCGATTTCGCTTCGATATCGAGCACATGCTCACTTCGGACAGATACTTCAAACGTTCCATTAGCACGCTTACGGCCTTGCAAATGATCAATGCTAATAGCTCAACTGTTGAGTTGCTTATTGATGAGTGTCTTAAAACAATACCCTATTCCAAGCATGACTTTATCGACTATATAAAATATGCGGTGCGGGCAGCCGACAGCATGTTTGATAGCCGGGTCGCCAAATCACTCCTGGAGTGGATTAGGTCGAATCTTCAGCCTGGTCTTGTACCTCTTGGCGCCGAGTTAGAATTAAGTAATGTAGGCTCCGCAGCGGTCGAGCCGCAAAGAACAGCCCAAAAAGCATCTGATCCTGTATATGATGACTTTAGGTATTTTAATGATTTTAGATTGGAACTCTTGTCGTGGAAGCTCGGCGGATATATTGATGACCACACTGGCTCAACCGATCGCGCACGTCGGCTCGGTTTTTTAGAATTGGCGCCAGGCAGGTTAAACATCGCGGGGGAATTATCACGACCAGCTACTGCTGACCCATGGCTGCTAAATAGACTGATACGGGAGATTGCCATTTTCTATGATGTTCGGCCGCATAGCTTGCATCTTTCTTTCCAACTTCGCAAAAACCAGATCGGCAAACAAAAAATTCTGCCCTTGGGTTTCGTTAAGTGTCTGCTCGTGCTCGGCGGCGGTCTTGCGCAGAAAAATACCGGCAGGCTCTGGGTCTCAAGAATGGGCTATGATGAGATAAAACAGTATCAACATGGTGAAGAGCTTGTCTTTGCCAGAACCAGTAAACGCGGATGGTACCTGGGTGAAGACGAAATTGCAGACAAAGCCCCGGCTCAGGCTACCGCGTATGTCCAGCAGTATAAATTTATTCGTCTGGAAAAAAGAGCCAATTATGAGCCGTTAATCTTGTGCCTTAAAGGACTCCAGATGGCTTACAATCCCGATGATTACCTAAGCGCCGAGCAATTAATGAAAAATAGAAGGCTGCAACGTGACTACGACGAGTTAAAAAAATGGGCAGCCGAACCTACAGAAATCAATCGGCAAACGATAAGCAAATTTTTAAAGACTGTTCAAGATGGCTTAATGATTGAAGTCCATCACCGTCCCGTTCACAAATTACACTATATCGATTGGGCTTTAAGCGCTATTGACGTGCAACTACGCATGTTCAATAAGCAGCTTAGAAAATCGATAAAATAAAAATTAAATATCAAAAATTAAATATCAAAATTACATTGCAAAGATCAAAATGTCATTTTTGAATTTTGATTTGTCATTTTAATTTTTGCATTTTTATTTTTGATTTCGTGACACGTTCTTGATATATCTTTCTCCTCTTTAATCTTCTTATGGCAACCTTAGCTACCCAATCATGGTCAAAGGCCATATCTTTCGGCAGATTTTCTATATCGAACCATCGTGCCATAGCTGCATCGTCACCGGCTTTTATCTTTTTATATCCCTCAGTTGCGATACCCATAAATACTATTGTAATCTGTCTGCCTCTTGGGTCTCTGCCGCACTTGCCAAAGGTGTGCATCTGTTCCAAGGGCACATCGGTGAGTCCCGATTCCTCCGCCAGTTCTCGAGCTACAGCGTCCTCCAATTCTTCATCAATTTCTACAAATCCACCAGGTAGCGCCCAATTGCCTTTGTACGGCTCTTTGGCACGTTTGATGAATAATAATTTCGATTTGCCTTTGATGAATGTGAAAACAGCAGCATCAACGGTCACCATCGGCCGAGGCCAGTCATAAATGTATTTACCTTTTTTAGCCATCATACATAAATCCATCTTGTTTAGCAAAAATGTTTAGTCCCGCAATCCTTCGACTCTGCTCAGGCCTGCCCCGAGCAAGGCCGAGGGGACGGGTTTAGTGCGGGTTTATTTACCCAAATGATAATAATAATTAAATAATCAATCATCAATAATCAATTGCCTGAAATTACTCTTTTGCTTACAATTAATTACTCAACGTGAACATTTTTGTTGTCATCTTGAGGCGAAGCCGAAAGATCTGGCTTTAGCGAGGAATAACCGCATAGTAACGGGACTGAGATTCTTCGCTTCGCTCAGAATGACAAATATGCTATGCTATTGCAGGAACGATGCTTACATCAATAATTTGATTCAAAAATTGCTCAGTTTGATTAATTGGTTGTGTCGAAGGACTTACAAAACATTCTGATAATCAAGCCCAGCTCGCTTGGTGACATTGTTTTAGCCTTGCCGGCCCTTTCTGCTTTGCACAGAAATTTTCCAGATGCGAGAATTAGCTGGCTTGTCCGGCCGGAGTTTGCAGAACTTCTGCAAAATCATCCTCACTTGACCGAGATAATCCTTTTCGACCGCAAGTTTCTCGGCAAGGCTTGGTACCATCCGAGAGCGTTCGGTACTCTTATTTCGCTTATTTGTCGGCTTCGCCGAAGTAAATTCGATGCCGTATTTGATTTTCAAGGCCTTTTTAGAACAGCCTGCTTAGGTTGGCTATCCGGCTGCAAAAAACGTTTCGGAATGGCAAATGCCAGAGAATTCGCTCGCATATTTTATACGCATAAAACTGTGCAGGATCAAGACAGCATCCATTTGGTTGATTATTACTTAAAGATAATTAAAGCTGCCTTGCAGAAGACAGAAGACAAAACTAAGAGCTCAAAACCCAAATTTCTATTTCCTGTAAATCCGGCAGACGTTGATTCAGTTAATAAACTGTTAGCAAGTCACGACATCAGCTCCA
>CAYNKI010000083.1:0-14288 GCA_964397675.1 uncultured Pirellulales bacterium | reverse complement strand
GATCTTTACTCTTTTGGTTGCGGCCGATGGGCGGAGCCCGAGGCCGCGCCAGGTTTATTCGTGGTTAATTTTATTTTATATATCAGGTCTTGCTCGGTGCCAATCGGTCTGTGCTTCGTGCATTCGGGCTATCCGCAGTAATTTATCTTCTCCAAAGGCTGGGGCAAGTATCTGCAGGCCAATCGGCAGTTCATCCTCATTGAAGCCGCAAGGGACACTAATAGCCGGGATACCAGCTAAATTAGCGGCTATGGTATAAATGTCCGAAAGATACATTGTCAGCGGGTCGTCGATTTTTTCGCCAATCTTAAAAGCTGGAGTAGGTGAAACCGGCATCATAATACAGTCACATTTTTCAAAAGCCTTAGCGAAATCGTCCCGTATCAAATTCCTGACCTTAAGTGCCTTCAAATAATAGGCGTCATAATAGCCGCTCGATAGTGCATAAGTTCCTAACATTATTCGCCTTTTAATTTCTTTGCCGAACGCTTCAGCCCGCGACTTGGAATAGACCTCGATATAATCTTTCGGATTTTCCGTCCGATGGCCGTAATGTACACCATCATACCGAGCTAAATTACTCGATGCCTCAGCAGTAGCTATTACGTAATAGGCAGCAATTGCATAATCCAAATTAGGCATTTCAATTTCTATAATTTCTGCCCCGACTTTCTTATATACTTCTATCGCTCCACTCAAAGCCTTTTGAACTTGCTTGTTGGCACCGGCGCTGAACTGTGGCACAATTGCTATTTTGAGTTTCTCTATCGGCTCATCAAGTCTATCGAGGTAATCACAGACAGGAGCAGTTTTTTCATCCACGCTGGTACTGTCGGCTGCATCGTGGCTGGATATAACATTCATCATTAACGCCGAATCAGTTGCCGTGCGGGTTATTGGCCCGATTTGGTCCAGGCTCGAACCGTAAGCGACAAGTCCGAATCGTGAGACCCTGCCGTATGTCGGTTTAAGTCCCACCACTGAGCAGAAACTGGCCGGCTGACGAATTGAGCCGCCTGTATCAGAGCCAAGCGCAGCAAAACATAATCCCGCCGCCACCGCAGCAGCGGAACCACCACTGCTGCCACCCGGCACACGAGTTGTATCCCACGGATTGACCGTCTGCTTTAGGCCCGAGGTCTCGGTGCTCGAACCCATAGCAAACTCATCCATATTCGTTTTGCCAACTATAACCGCATCAGCGGCAAGCAGTTTTTCAACCACAGTAGCATTGTAAGGTGCGTGGAAATTTTCCAGAATCCTTGAAGCGCAGGTAGTAGCCCCAAAAGTGGTGCACATATTGTCTTTTATGGCGATTGGCACACCTGCCAACTGTCCTACCGACTCATCACCAGCAATTTTCTTGTCAACTTCTTGAGCCTTAGCCAATGCCTGTTCTTTGAATGTGCTGATATAGGCGCCGATTATAGGTTCATAGTTTTCTATAGCTGTAAAAACAGCTTCGGTAGCTGCGGCACTCGTGGCCTGCCCTGCTGCTATCTCGTCTCGCAACTGCCTGCAATCTATTTTTAACAAATCATTTGACACAAATCAAAAACCTCATAACCACCCAGCCAGCAATCATTCCAACGAAGCTACCTGCCGTGACAACCATTTGAAGCTTTGTTCCGAACGGATTTCGCCGCCACACTCCAGGCAAAGCACACCTGCAAAGTCTTTTTTCTTAAAAATCTTCAGACATTCAACAATATTTTCTGCATTGATTCCCTGACCCACGGGTACATCGCTGGAGATTATGCCTGTCTCCTCTCCCCGACTGGCGGCAGCTAATTCAGGAGCGACATCTTTAACATGGCAGTGATGAACCTTATCAATAACCTGTTTGAGAAATTCCTGCGGCTTCCATCCCCTCATAAATGTGTTGCCGGTGTCGAAGTTTATTTTAAGGTATTCACTTTGGTGACAGTTGACAAGCCGCTGCATCTTTTCAGGATCATTGGTGAGCTCGCCGTGAGGTTCCAGACATACTGCTATTTTATGCCGTTCGGCGAATTTTAATACTTCCCCTAAATGATACTTAATGATGGTAAATGCTTCTCCTTCAGTCATATCAGACGGGAGCTTATCGGAGTCAGTTGTTGCAATAGCATTAACACCCATTTGGTCGGCGAACAGAATGGCCATTCGCATGTGCTCGATACAGCGATAGGACCATACAGGATAGTGAGCGTCAAGACAGCTAACTTTGAGGCCTCGCCTCTCGAGCATTTCACGAATCTCCAGAGGGTCCTCGTACATACTGATATTTGGGATGAATCCCTGCCCTTGAAACAAATCAAAGCCCTGCATCATATTTAGCTCGGTGAACTTTGCCCCGATTTTGGCGATGCTGTCCAAAGTGTACTCTATGCCTCGGGACTCAAGGCGATAATTGTCAGTATGAATTCCGATTCGCATATTTCTGTTCTCCTTAAAATATATGTTCTCGTTTCTTGCCCAATTGACTGGGATCCACCCAGTATGTGGATATCCCGGTCTGTCTTTATCAGTTTATCATGGACTGCACGCCGTCTTCCGGCACTTCGACTTTTGCAGTCCATAAGATGGCATTCAGGACCATCTTTCTAAATGGCTCAATGTTCCAATTACTGTGAAAGTGGCCACCGGTGAAGCCGAAACCTCGCCCGCCGTCCTTACGTTGCACTGCCCAAGCCAAGATTTCACGTTCCGGGTTTTCCTTGGGTAACATAGCCGTCATAACCGGTATAAGCCGTTTGTCATCCTGCCTGAATCTAATGCGGTAATAAAATTCGTCTTTGGCCGTAAAAGGCTTCCAGCCCCGGCAAATAGGATGTTTTGGCATTGCCGGTGAGACTTTGACCCTACTTATAGGATTCTTCGAGTAATCCTTTTCCCAATATCCCCCAATCCAGTCCAGAAACTCGGCTTCACATTTCTCTGGAGGTGCTACGGCATAATGGACGCAGAGTAGCCCCACCCCCTGATTTATTAGTTTGCGGATTTTTTCCAGCCGATCTGACCTTGCCAGAGGATGCTTATCCAATCCATCGGAGTAAATCAGAATCGCATCTGCGTCATCGAGTACGGTGGGATCTGCAGGCCATTCGTTCAACACCACATGAGTTTCGATGCCTTTGACGTTAGAAGAATTGTCTAGGCACTCTTTGAGCAGCAATACTCCCTTGCCATGCTCATGCTGACCTGGGCCATGACTGCTTTTGCCCGCGATTAGGACGACCTTTTTAGGTGGGACCGGTTGCAGGCCAGACGCCCACGCACAGCCTCGCCGAAAAAGCTCTGAAACATCAGGGTTGCTGATGGCCTTGACGTCGTGGCCCAATAGGCTATGAAATACAAGCCCCTTACCGTAATTGAATACGAAGGCCATCGGATAATCTTTACCGTCCACCTTGGACTTTGCCGTCGCAAGTACCCTTATCGGGCGGTCACCGGCGAGACACGTGTATAACTCATCGTCGGTTTCAAAGGATTGCAATCCCTGTGTGATCGAGTGCTTGTTATCAACAATATCGACACGAAAAGGTCCTCTGGGATCATGACCTCTCAACTTTGGATTCCAGATGCGTCCGGCCAGGTTCCGAAACTCCGGCCAGTCTTGAAACGCACCACAGGCAAAATGAATCAGAACAAGTCCCCCACCATCGTGAACAAATCTTCGTAAATTCTCTCGTGCTGCCGGTCCCGGAGCGGACACTTCCCAGTTCATAAAATGCAGCACAACTACATTGTACCGATACAGTGCCGATGAATCGAGAAAGTGCGGGTCTTCTACCGCGCGTACTTGCATCCGGGAGTCTTGCTGGAGCAATTCAGCCAATACAGGAGCAGTCTGACGCCATTTGTGACCGGGGTGATCCTGTCCCGTCACGATGAGCGCACAGCTCGTTTGCTCCTTTTTAGCAACTGTCCCAAACACTGGACATACAGCCACGGCCAACACAAAACACACTAATGTAACAAGTACAACAGCAATTTTATTAGGATGAGTCATAGCTTTAAGTCCTATATGAGTATAAATAAGTAAACTTTGCGAGCGGTTATAATCTCCATGGACTTCGCATTGACCGCTTGAGCATGCGGTTTGCTTGCTCCTCGTCAGGCCCGATGCTGACCCCCAGCAGCGACTTTGGCTCAGCCGAGAGGCTCCCACGATTCACATGCACCCAGCCCTTGTCACCTTCGAATCGACAGCCCTGTTTGTTCTTTTTGCTGTCAGTGAAATTAACTCGCAGACCATCTCCGGCAAAGAAATCCACGTTCCAGGTCAATGATGTGTCAGCTAATCCTTCCGCAGGAAACACAGCCGTTCCATTGCCACAAATCACATCACTTCTTCTTACTCCTACGATGTTTGAGGAACCAATCATAAAGCTCCTGATTATTATATGTCACTGTCCACGAGTCATGGCCGGCATCAGGATAAACCGTTAACCTGGCGTTTCCTCCACGTGCATTTATCGCTTTGACCATTTCCTCAGATTCTTTGACCGGAACGACTTTGTCTTTTGCTCCGTGGAAAGCCCAGATAGGAATGTCTTTAAGCTTGTCAGCGTATAAACGTATGCCACCTCCACAAATAGGTGCAATGGCAGCAAATCGGTCAGGGTATTTGTAAGCCAAATGCCAGGTGCCATATCCGCCCATGCTCAGGCCGGTAAGGTAAACTCTGTTTATATCTATGTCATAGCGAGCAACAATGTCATCCAACAAACTTATCAAAACATCAGTCTCGTCGGGCCACCAGCTATTCGCAGGACATTGTGGAGACACAACCATAAACGGAAAATCCTTTTTGTCTTTGACTATCTTTGGAGGCCCGTGCTTCTTTACTATCTCCAAATCGCTTCCACGCTCACCGGCACCGTGCAGAAAGAGAATCATCGGCCACTGCTTATTTATTTTCCCATAGTCCTCCGGCAAAAAAAGTAGATACTTGCATCTGACGGTCTTAATAATCTTTTTTTCAAATGCTTGCGGATGCTGGCCGGGTGACAGAATTGGATCAGGCTTAATCTTAGTTTTTTCCATTTGAGCACAACCAATCAAAAATAAGGCCATAGAAACAATAAACATTACATAACTTGATTTCATCATTACATATCTCCCAATTTTTTTAGACAGACTCTTACGCACCGGAGCTATCGTTTAGTATCTTCGGTACTTTGAAAAACTGACCATCCTGCTGCGGAGCATTTTCTAATGTTTTTTCAGTCCCGAGCGACTCTCCAGCGCGGTCTTGACGGAAAACATTGCTGATGGGCGAACTATGCGCCAGCGGTTCTACATTGGTGGTATCCAGCTCGTTCATTTTTTCCACGTAGTCAAGAATTGCGCTTAGCTGTCCTGTAAATTCCTCAACCTCAGCTTCGGTCAAATCCAGACGAGATAATTTTGCAACCTTTCTTACCTGCGCCTGGTCAATCTTTTTTTTCATCTTTTTCAAAACCAGTTTAAACAAAAAAAGCGAGGCATAATCCGCCCCGCAGAATCCCGCGAAAACGCGGGGCTAAATATTTAGCCCCCAGTTTCACTGGGGGTTTTCCCCCCTATTCTTTCTTCTGCGGGTTTGTAATCACGCTTACTGGGCTTTTGAACTAAGCCCATACGAATAGCTTTGGCTGAGACCTTAATTCTGCAGACCTTACCATCGACAACAGCCCGAACCTTTTGTATATTCGGCTTAAACTTTCTCTTACTAATGCCGGTAACTTTCCTACCGACACCACCCAGACGCTTAGCTTTACCACGGCGGGCGATACTTCTGCCGGCTACCGTTCGCTTACCTGTAAAAAAACAAACTCTGGACATCCAACACGCTCCTATTCTATTTAACGTAGTGTGGGGTCTTACCCCATCGGAAACGTTAAATATATGGTTTCTTATGAAAATTGCAAGGGCAAACTATATTTATTGTAAAAAAAGTCCTTGAAGAGCGAAGCAAGCCTGCCACTTCGACAAGCTCAGGGCAGGCTCTGAGCGCAACCGAAGGCAAGCAATCTCATTGCCTCACGCTCTCCAGGGACGCTGTCGATTCTTGATTTGACTCAGGACATTTCCGGCAATAATGGTATCTTCGATGATCTGGAAGTCGAACATGCCGGCGAAGATAAAATCGGCGCCGTTTTCAAACGCGAACTTAAAACCCTCGCGCGGGTGGATCGCCCCAGCGGCAAGGACCTTGAATGCCATCCAGGGCTTCTTGACCTGCCTCATAAAATCTCTGGTCTGATCGGGAAAAATGTCATAGATATTGTCGTGGAAGCGGTTGTGTTCCTCGTATCGCTTGCGATCCACCTCAAATTCATAGCGGTTTTCTCGTGGATGAGCGGACCAATACGTATCTGGGTGGAAGGCCTTGACGTAGTAATCAACGTCGATCTTTGCCTTCTCACAGGCCTTTATCACTTCCAATGAATGCCCTCCCATTCCGGCTGGAATACCCTGTTGTCTGATATAATCCATGGACTTGCCGATTAGATCAATGTGCCCATTCTGCACAAGCGTGTCCCCGAGGTTCCCCTGGATGTAGCAGGTTGAAGCCCCATCATCAATGGCCTTGTCGATGCTGGTCCTGGGGTCGCTTGGAGTCGGACGGATCTGGCAGATACTTTGCATATATCCGCCTCGTTCCTCATTGTACTTTTTAATGTACTTCATCTCTCCGCCGGTGACGCAGATCGTGTTGATGCCCCGTTCCTCGGCTAGCTCCATAGTCTCCATGATCTTCGGTATGGTGTTGTAGGCTTCAAAAAGTGAGGACACATAGATCAGGTCCCTTGCATGAGCGTAACAGCCGATCAGATTGCCGCCCAGAATCAGCCTGCTCATCTTCAGGTTACCAATCTTGCCCATTGGCAGAGCTTTGACATCGTCTTTCGACAATTCAGTATCTGGTTTCCCTTTGTCCTTTGCTTGTTGTGCCAACAAGATTTTCTCTTCAAGGCTCAAACCCAATGCAGCACCTGTGGGCGCAATAATGGTTTTTTTTAAAAAACCGCGACGATTTATATCTTCTGACATAATTCGCCTCTCTTTTTATATTTCAGGCCTTTTTCAGATGCATTATTATATTATTGTCAACACAATATCGGAAGTGCAAACCAAAATTTTGTTATATAAAACACACTTTATCGCATCAGTTACTGGTGTTAGAGACCTTCCTCGTAAGAGGAGATGGGTCAGCCGTAGCGCAAATTTAGCCGTTCTTACGCCATTGGTGCCCACCCGTACCTGACCGATTACCCTTGAAGACAAGATTTTCTTGCAATTATACCTAATTTTTGATATACTACAAAAGCAAGGAGGAGTACCAACTAACGAAAGTAAGGAATCTAATCTTTCATATTTAGCCTTTGGTTTTACCACAAGTTTTGAGTGAAAAGTAACTTTACAAAAGCAAGAAAGGAAGGTGGATTATGTCTAATAAAGTATTAATCTTAATGGCCACTGTATTGATTTTTTCAACTTCCCAGCTTCAAGCTGATGTCACCCATTCAACCTGGGTCGGCGGGGAAGGAGGACGGTGGGGAGATGCAAGTAATTGGAGTCCGTACGGTGTGCCGGATAACAGCTCCTGGCGGACCTTTGCCGTCACCATAGATAGCAATAGCATCGGAGTAGATGAGATAGAAGTAAGATTACAGCAAAGCTGGACTATTGATCAATTGGACTGCTACGGCAAGGTTGAACTTGAAAGGTGGACTCGCGATTGGATTGAGCTTACCCTGACTGATGCAAACGGCCTGACGAATTATGGCTCTCTAGACATTGGCAGACTTAATATTTCCGGTAACATTACAAATGTCGCAGGAGCAGACTGTTATCTGCGAGAGGATGATTATATGGAAATCCGTGGCAACATTTACAACCAGGCAAATGCGAAACTGGAACTTGAGGGAGATGTTGGGTTAGAGGGAAATTTCAATTTGGAAAATGCAGGTACTGTGTGGATGTGGGGACCTGGTGTTCAATTTTATTCAGATGGTACGATCAATAATACAGGTCAAATTAATCTTGTTGCTGCCGACTGTGGAGCTAACAAAGTAATCAATAGCAGCAGTGGTGTTATCCGGGGATGGGGCAATATTGGCACTGAAGACGAAGGTGAACTATTGCAAAATGAAGGTTTGATTTCTGCCAGCGGCGGTTCACTTCTTATTGTCACTGAAAAAAATGCTATCTCCAATGATGGAATCTTGAGATCTGAGCCGGGTTGTTTTTTGCATGTCAAGTCATTATTTCTTGGACCAGACCAAGCAGATGTAAACAATCTTGGCAAAATAGAAGTAAAAGGCGGTGGATGTGTAACGTTCTATTGTAATCTATCTAATCAGGCAAACGGGCAAGTTGAATTGCTTGCAGGAAATATCGCAGCCACGACAATCACGCAATCAGCCGATGCAAATTTCGCAGGTTTTGGCACGATCTCAGGTAATGTTACTATTGAAGCTAATGGTCTGATTAATCTAACAGGGCCGACTAATATTATAGGTGATGTAAACGTCCCAAGCGGCGCTACACTACAGATAAGTGACGGCCAGACTCTGATTACTGGCCACACGAGCAACGAAGGCGCGATTCGTGTAGTCAACGGTGATGTTATTTTCCAAGGTGGTTACAGCGGCAGCGGCCTTGTTCAAAAAGACTGAGTAGAACCACCGGCTAAATACCTGCTTTTTGGGCATGGTTCAAACAGCACAGATTCTGTGTAACATTGATTTGTGGCTCCATAGTGTGTGGCAGCCTCAAATCCGAAGGATTTGGGGATGGTTACACCGCTTTTGGAGCTTTGCCATCCCCAAGCTACGCTTGAGGCTGCCACCCAGGATTGAACCATGCCGCTTTTTTCAGGTACGCTATCTCGGTTTTGGTTAGCGCTCTGAATTTGCCGACACCGAGGCCTCGTGTAGTGAGTTTGCCGATGCGTGTTCTCTTCAGCGATTTTACAGAAAGTCCTACTTTTGCCAGAATTCTGCGAACCTGACGATTAAGACCTTGTCGAATAGTAATTTCAATCAGCGATTCTCTATGGCTGCGTTTTAGTATTTTCACCGATGCCCTGGCAGTCTTGCCTTCAGTTAGCCAAACTCCTTTTTTCAACTTTTCGACCGCCTGACCATCAATTTTGCCCTTGACTCCGACTACATAGCTTTTAGGCACTTTATATCTGGGATGCGTTAATCTGTTTGCCAGCTCGCTATCATTAGTCAGGATAATTATCCCTGTAGTATCGGCATCGAGTCTGCCGACACAAAAGATACGTTCGCTGGCAGGGACAAGGTCTATCGCTTTTTTCCTGCCTTGTGGGTCAAAATTAGTGCAAATCACACCCTTGGGCTTATTCAAAAGAAAATACATTTTTCTTTCGGGCTGAATCTTTTTGCCGTCCACGGTTATGACGTTTTTCTCCGGGTCAACGAAAGCCGGCAGCGTATCTACCACCTTGCGATTTACCCGGACAATTCCGCTTAGTATTAACTCTTCGCATTTTCTGCGAGAATCAACACCAGCCGCCGCCAAAATCTTCTGTAATCTTTGCTTAGCCATTTAGTATTTAGCCCCGTTATACGGCCATCCCCAAGCTTGGACTCTGCTTCGCAGCAGTCCGGTGCTTGAGGCTGCCACACATTTTTTGTCGATTTTATGGGGTGGCAGCCTCAAAGCCGTAGGCTTTGGGGATGGCTTTTCTCCCGCTAAACACATGCTGGATTTCACCCAGGCTTTATCCGAGACCGAGTTTATCGGCATATATAACTGCGATACAAGATATGACCCATAGCACAAAGCCAATCTGAAACGGCAAATCATGCAGGATAAACTGTACCGGGCCTGAGAATTTACCCTTTTGGATTAGCGTGCTGAACCGGAAAATGCAGTACAAAACCATCGGCGTAGTATAGACAAGATTATTAGTGCCAAAAAGCCGAAACGTCCGGTCATCCATTGCATAAAGCAAAAAGCATATCACAGCCAGACCGCTGGTTACATCAAGCATATGGGACAGCAGTTCAGGCGTATATCCCGCCAGAGTTTGACGAAATGACTCGCTGTTTTCGCCGAGCTGGGCTATTTCGCTGCGACGTTTACCGAAGGCCATAAACAGACACAAAGCAAAGGTGCAAATAATTAGCCAAGGCGAGATAAATACTTCTTCATATACCTCTCGCAAGACAACAACTCCGGCAATAGCTCGCAGGCAAAAGCCTATCGATATTACTATACAATCCAAAATCATCATTCTTTTCAGCAAAATCGAATAAAGAATCATTAGGACGACATATATTAGGATGATAAGTGCAAAACTATGAGCAAGGAGAAAGCTGCCTACAATTGCTACTATAGCACACAAAATAGACATCGAAGTGGCCGAGCCAACACTTACAGTGCCAGCCGCAATGGGCCTTTTGCGCTTTTCAGGATGGAGGCTGTCTGTCTTACGGTCAATTATGTCATTAAAGATATAGACAGCGGAAGCCGCCAGAGAGAAGCAAAAAAAACCACCAATCGCCCTGCCCACAGCAAGAGGAACATCAAGTTTTTGTCCAAATATGAGGGCTGCAAATACAAACATATTCTTGGTCCAGTGCAGAGGACGCATTATCTGCAAAAATCGCATCGCTTGACCTTTCCTTTGACAATAATATTTACTATTTACTATTTATTATTTACTATTGACCATTAATGACCTTCGATATTGAATTATCAATATGCTCTGTTGAAAACATAGACTGTCATTCTGAGGCGAAGCCGAAGAATCTCATCTCTTGAGTCATAAAGAGATTCTTCACTTTGCTGCGTTCCGTTTAGAATGACAACTTTTGTAACTTTTCAATAAAGCATTATCAATAATCAATAATCAATAGTCAATAATCAATTAACTTATGATAACAACCGTTACTTTTGATTTAGATGATACGCTTTACGACGAAATTGTCTATTGCAAAAGCGGTTTCGCTTCTGCTGCCGAGTTCCTCGTCTATCGAGCATCGAGTATCGAACATCGAGCATCCGCCGAGGATATTTTTGATGCCCTCTGGAAGCAATTCAATTCTGGCAACCGCAAAAATACGTTTAACTCAGCCCTCAATGAGCTTGATATCGGTTATGATGAGAAGCTCATCAGTAAGCTGATAGAGGTCTATCGTAGCCATGTTCCTAAAATAATACTGCCAGCAGATAGCAGGGATGTGCTCCTGCAGTTGAGCGGTAAATACACATTAGCTCTGCTAACGGACGGTTTCTTACCAGGCCAGCAGTTAAAAGTGCAAGCTTTGAGAATCGAAAAGTATTTTAAGTGCATAATTTATACCGAACAGCTCGGTCCTGATCAATCGGGATGGAAACCATCACCAGTCGGCTTTGAAAAATTGATGAAGACCCTAAATGCAAGACCAGAAAATATAGCTTATATTGCTGACAACGAGAAAAAAGACTTCATTGCCCCGAACAAATTGGGCTTTATGACCATTCAGATAATCCGTCCTGCTCGCATTCACACAGGAACCTTACAGCAATCCGGTGCTGCCGCGCGACATATAATCCACCAAATCAGCCAATTACCCGCTCTTTTAGATAAACTCTGAAAATAGCAACCATCTACTATCTGCCTACCCGCTACTCGCGATAAACTGTTTTTACTTGACTTCAAGGCGTTTTTGGGCGATAATATATTTTTAGAACACCTAAAAAGTTGATTTTTTACTATTTCTGAGGAGTTTTACCATGCCAGCAGGTAAAAGAAAGCAAAGTAACGCTATGCTTTACACCCTTGTAACTTTTGTGGGGCTTTTTATTATCGCTACTACTGTTGCAGTCATCTTTTATGTCAAATTCGAAGAACAACGCACAATAGCACAAGAGTCGAAAAGCGACCTTAATGAAATGGCTGCCGAAGCGGAAAGACGAAACATAGGAGCGATAGTTGGAGCAAGACAAAACCAAAAGACCTATCTCGGTACAATGGTTGATTATCTTGACAAAATGGTATCTTCAATAATAGGTCCGCTGGGCGAGCTTAAAAATACTTCTGCTGGGGTTAAAATCGATACAACTAATAAAAAAGTCATAGATGCATTAATACTGTCTCAAGAGCATATCAATCTCGAAAACACCGATCCTAATACAACCGGACTTGTCTCAGTAATTGAAAAATTGCGAGCACAACTGGACCGCACAATAAATGAAAAAAATACCTTCGAAGAACAGCGCAACGAATGGCAACAACGTTTTGATGACACAATGGCAGCAACCCAGGAAAAAGAACAAACGTTATTAGCTGAAAAAGAAAAATATCATCAGCAGGTTATCGACATTACGCAAAAATACGAAGAGCTTAAAGTTCTGGTAGAAAAAACCTCCGACGAGCGAGTTAAAATTCTGATTGACCAATTGGAAGAGGAAAGAGCTAATTTGAAAAAAACAAATGATGAGCTATTGAAAACACAAGCAGAGTTAAATATGACTCAAGATAGGATGAAACACGCCTTAGAAGAACTCCAGCAGATCAAACCATCGCCGGACCGCGAAGTAGCAGCATATCAACCTGATGGCAAAGTAATACTGATCGATGAGCAGGCACAAGTAGTCCATTTGAATATTGGATCTGATGATCGCATTTACCGAGGTTTAACCTTCACGGTCTATGATAGAAATACATCTATTCCAAAAGACGGCAAGGGAAAAGCTGAAATTGAAGTATTCGGTGTATCAGAAAAAATTTCAACAGCAAGGATTATAAATTCACAGAAAAGAAATCCCATTGCAGTAAATGATATCATTGCAAATTTAGTTTGGGATAGTGATAAAAAGAATGTATTTGTGGTTGCCGGCGAATTTGATGTTAATGGCGATGGAACTATCGACCGCAATGCTGTCGACAAAATAAAAGCACTCATTACAAAATGGGGCGGTATAGTAGCTGATACCATTTCTGTAGATGCAGACTTCCTCGTTCTGGGCAGACCTCCGCGGGTTCCCCCAAGGCCGACCTTCGAAAATTTAGAGATTGATCCCATGGCCAACGAAAAGTACGAAGCTGCGCTGCAAAAATTCAATCACTACAAAGAGGTCCAAAGACGAGCACAAGCTTTTTGGATACCTATATTCCAGTATGAAAGATTCCTTTATTTTATCGGCTATAAAGAACAGATGAACAAACCCGGGGCATTTTAATTTGATTTTTCGCTCCCTGGTTCTACTCCAATTGAGGCAACAAAAATCTCTCCCGTATATTGACCTATGCTGCTTGAGAGTGTAAATCCTTTTTTTACTGCGCCAAAAGTTACAGTATAGTTTGCTCTGATAGCTGCACCGAGCGGCTCACCCGTATCGCAATCCAGGCCGGATGGAATATCCACAGCCAAAATGGGATAATTTTGGGCATTTATACTTTCTATTAACTTTTTATATTCATCGCTAAGTTGACCGCTTAAGCCCGTGCCGAAAAGGCCGTCAACGAGCATATCAGCACCGTCGGCGAAAACTCTAACTCGTTCGGAGATGTCCCCATCCATTATATTTAACTGCTCAATATGCTGGCCCATGCGTTCTAAAATATTAAGGTTTGTCTTTGCATCGCCTTTGATTTTATTTCGGTCGCCGCACACAACTACTGTAACACTAAAGCAACTGTTTAATAGGTGCCTGGCAATTACATACCCATCGCCGCCATTGTTTCCCGTACCACAGAATACACAAACTCTCGACCTCGCAACACCTGCCAATTTTTCTTTAATCAGCTCAGCGCAACTTCTGCCGGCGTTTTCCATCAAAACCACGCCGGCTATTCCAAGCGTATTTATCGCCCAGCTATCAAACGCTCGAACCTCATTTTTCGTCATCACAACAAATTTTCCGTGCTCCGGCAAGGGCCTTCGCCCTGACGAGTTATCCGGCGAATATATTTCCATAATAATCTATTTTACATTCTAAACTTATTACTTCAACTGTGCTCACTCGTAATGACCCATTTTTGCAAGGCCACGTTCGAAATTGGCTTTGTTTTTCATTAACCGCCGAGTTCGCTGAGACCGCAGAGAAAGAAGATTCGGATTGTATTTCTTTGTTAGGCAAAAAGTTACGCATATATTCTTTTGCTCGGCGAACTCCGCGTTCTCCGCGGTAAATAACGCAAATTTGGCTTTGTTTGGGTTTGTTTTTACTAAGTGTCCTGTTCGTTTTTTTCTCATAATCCCTTGTTATAATAAAGCTTACATCCATTCTGGCTTCTTACAAATTGGCTTTGTTTTGCATAAAAGTAGTCAAAATCGGCGTCGATTTTGAAGGAG
>CAYNKI010000082.1:0-14310 GCA_964397675.1 uncultured Pirellulales bacterium | reverse complement strand
CGGCAGCGACCGCAAGGCCGTCGATGAGCAAGGGCTGCGGGGGATGGGCGGCGTCAAGGACTTCCACCTCCGGCCGGAGGACGTTCGCTTCGTTCTCGAGAAGCTGCTGAGCGACGATCCCGGTATCCAGCTGATAAAGGGTCGCCTGGCGGCGGACCAGATTGCGGTAGCGGGGCAGTGTGCGGGCGCATCGACCGCCCTGGCCATGGTAGGACTGCGCGCCAATCTGCCGGAGAAACAGGAAGCCACGTTTATCGACCCGCGCTTCAAGTGCGCCATAGCGCTCTCGCCGCAACCGGGCGGTGGGCGCGGCAGCCCCCTGCATGCAGACTCGTGGGCGCGCATCGAGGTCCCAACCTTGATGGTGACCGGCACCCGCGATTTCAACTGGTTACCCGAGGCCAAAGCCAATCCCGACCTGGCCCGCGTGCCTTTCAACGGCCTGCCACCCGCCGACAAATTCCTGGTCGAAATCAAGGACGCCGAGCACAACGCCTTCACCGATTCGGTTCCCTTCTATCCGGCCCGAGAACGCGATCCGCGGCATCACCTCTGGATCCAACAGGCGACCACCGCATTTCTTGACGCCTACCTGAAAGGCGAAGCGAGGGCCCGAGAGTGGCTCCAGATCGAGGCGCTGGAAACGGAAACAAAGGGCGAATGCATGCAGGAGCAGAAACTTGTGGGAGAGGCGAACGCCTCGAGCCAAGAGCCAACAACGACCTCCGGCGAAAACGACGCGCAGCCTGAGGTTCCCGCTCAGGACAGGGTTGCCCGGCTGCTGCGCTGGTTTGACAGGGACTCCGACCAAGCGCTCTCCCGGGAAGAGTCGCCCGACCGCCTGAAGGCCATTTTCGAGCGGATCGACCGCGACGGCGACGGCAAACTCACAAGAGAAGAAATCCGCCCCATCCTTGAACGCTTTGGCCAGCGCCAGGGCAGCCAGACGACGCTGGCAACAGGGCCCGGCGCCGATGTCGCCATTCTACCGGCCGGTGGACCACACCCGGTTGCCGTCATCGAGGAACTGGTGCTTCACGATAAGCAACGGGACAAGGATTTGACGCTGCGCATCACCTATCCCGAGGCGGATGGGCCGTTTCCTATTATCCTGTTTGCACACGCTGTGCGGCGTAACCGGGATGATTTCAAGCCACTGGCTGAACACTGGGCAGCCAACGGATACGTGGTGCTTCAGGCTGATCATGCCGATACGGGAAGCATGGGCGCGGATTGGAGGGATCGCGCTCGGGACATGAGTTTCATGATCGATTCCCTGGGAAAGATTGGGGACAAGGTTCCCAATCTGGCTTTCAGGATGGATGCCACGCGGATTGGAGCGGGTGGTCATCTGATCGGCGCCTATGCCGCATCTGCACTGGCGGGAATGAAAGGTACAGGCTTCGGACCTGGAAACGAAACGGCAGACTTCATGGACCCGCGGGTGGATGCAACGCTGTTGCTTTCACCCCACGGTCGCGGGCAGGAACTGAACGAGAAGTCGTGGGAGGAAATCGACAAGCCCATGCTAGTGGCGGCGGGTTCCAGGATGCCCAGCCGCCGGACCTCCAACCCGTCCGAGTGGCGCAGCGAACCATACCACTTCGCCAAACCTGGCGATAACTATCTGCTCTGGATCGAAGGCATGGACCCTAGCTTTGCGGGCCTCTGCCGCGGCGACATCGACCCGGTGCCCGCCATGTTTGTTCGAGATGTGACCACCGCTTTCTGGGACGCGCACCTGAAAGGCGACGCGCAGGCCCGCCAAAGCCTGCACACCTGGCCTGTCCCGGAAGCGGACAAGGAGCGTTTCCGCCTCGAATGCAAAGCGGAGGCGTCTTCGAGTTCGGAAAACCGGCAAGGGATCAAGCCTCTTCCGGTAAACGGCCGCTACGACTTCAGCAGCCTCGACCAGTTTCTCGAGAAGTCCGTGCAGCGTCTCGGGGGCGGTTGCGCGTTCATTCTGATCCACAGCGATCGCGTGATTCACCGCAACGCATACGGCACTTTCACTCCCGAGAAAGTCGTCCCCATCGCCTCGTCTTCGAAATGGATCTCTGGCGGCGTCATCATGGCTCTGGTCGACGCTGGGAAAATTAGCCTCGATGACCCGGCTTCAAAGCATCTTCCCTACTTCACCGGCAAGAAGGCTGGAATCACCATTCGCCAGATGTTTACGCATACTCACGGGCTGACGGGCAATGCTCGCGATCATCTGTACAAAACGACTTTGACCATGGACGAAGCGGTCCGTGAGATAGCCAAGGGCGATTTGATCGCCGATCCGGGAACAGCGCTCTATTACTCCGGTTTGGGAATGCAGGCCGCGGCCCGCATCTGCGAAATCGTGACCGGCAAACCGTGGGTCGAGATCTTCAAGGAAACACTCGGCGATCCGTTGGGCATGGACAGCACGTCTTACTACGCGTTCGGCGAGACGAAGAACCCCAATGTCGCGGGCGGCGTCAAGACCAGTGTGGACGACTATGGCAGCTACCTCACAATGCTTCTCAACCAGGGCGTCTTCAAGGGCAGGCGCATTCTATCCGATAAGGCGGAGGCCACCATGCTCACGAACCAAAGCGGCAATCTACCCGTACTTCGACACGCGTACACGACCCTCGACGTCGTTGACCCGGCTCTAGCCACCGCGCCCTACGGCATCGGTTGCTGGCTGGAAGACTTCGATCCGAAAACCGGTCAAACGACTGCGATCACTTCCGGCGGCGGGTTTGGATGCATGCCGTTCCTGGATTTAAAACGCAACGTGGCCGGCGTCCTCCTACCCTTCAACCTAAAATGGAAGAGGGACGCCAAGGGCCGTCAGTGCAACGACGCGCACCGCGTCTATTACGAGGCAAAAGAGATCATCAACGAGATCCTCGACGCCGGCGCGCAGCCACAAGCTGGCGCCCCTCTAAAAACGCCAAGCGCCGTAGTCATTCAACCCGGCCCATCTGAAACGGCGTCGGCGGAGTCGGTCAAGGTGCACGGCGACCTGGCCGCGGACTACTCGGCTCGGAATGGCGGCCGCGCCGTACTGGTGATGATCGACAGTAGAATCGTCTTTGAACGGTACGACAACGACTTCGGCCCCGAAACCGCCACCCACCTTCACAGCGCTACCAAAGGATTTTGGGGACCGGTGATCGCGGCGATGATCGAAGACGGGCTGATTGAATCTTTTGACGAACTTGCGGCAAAGACTCTCCCCGAATGGAAGGAACACCCGCGCAAGAGCCGGATCACGCTGCGCCACATCCTCACGCTCAGCGCCGGGCTGGTGCAAGACGTGGTGAACCTTCAGGGCCACGACCGTCCCACACTTGCGCCCGACCTCTACAAGCACGCCATCGGGGTGTGGGCGGCCCGCGAGCCGGGCGCGACGTTCCAGTATGGCCCCAGTTGCTACTACGTTCTGGGTGAGATCATGAAGCGGAAACTGGCGGCGCGGAGACAGACGCCCCTGGATTACCTGAAGCAGCGCATCCTCGATCCGATCGGTGTGAAAGTCGGCGACTGGGTGCATGACGCCTCGGGTAACCCACACATCCCCAACGGCGCGCATCTGACTGCCAGCAACTGGGTGAAGTACGGCCAATGGCTGCTCCAAGGAGGCCTGTGGGAGGGCAAGCAGATCGTCAGAAAGGACTTGCTGGAAGAGCTCGTCAAGCCGAGCAAGGCCAATCCCGGCCACGGCATGTCCTTGTGGCTGAACCAGCCGGGCGGGCAGGGTGCCGTGGGTTTTGCTCGGCAAAGGTCTGAGCCGGGCGACGAGGCTGGTTGGATTTTCCGCGGTGGCCACCGTGACCTGTTCGCCGCGCTTGGCGCCGGCAAATGCCGCATGTACGTGATCCCCTCGCTCAACATGGTCGCTCTTCGACAGGGAGACAACAAAGTAGATCGATTTGACGACAACACCTTTCTCAGTCTCCTGCTGACTGGAAAGCGGACCGCCGCAAAAGCCTCGCTCGGTCATACCAGCACATTAACAACCGACATCTATCTTCTGGGCGAAGTCCAAGAAGCCATGAAAGTTGCCAATCAACTGGCCGCCAAAGAGTGAGTCCGCATAGAATATATGTTAGGGTAATACATGCTGATCGTGAACGTCGAAGACAAAGTCAAAAAACCTTCACATAGTCCTTTTTTTTCTTGTACAATAAGCACAGGATAGTAGGGAGTGATGTAGCTTTCAAACTATCCAAATCTTTTTGACCAATAAAACGCCAGAATACGACTACCGTTTTATACCGTTTTGCGCTGCAAATACCGCGATAGGATGCGAAGAAACGCGAAAAATTCATCAAATCCCGTAAATCATCTAAATGCTCAAACTGACCGATTCGCGCTGTCATACCTGCGGAAGCAGGGATCCAAGAACGTATCGATGTAATGGATTCCCGCTTTCGCGGGAATGACAAATTGTGTTATCTTCTTGTTAAATAATCACTTATAGTAGTGTTTATCCTGTAAACGGTCAGTTTGAGTAAATGGGCAAAAAAATATCTGCTCTTAGGCAGGCAATATTTTCCCTAAAAGGGTGTTTTCTGAGGCAAATCTAAGGAATACGAGGCTAAAAACATATTCTTGTTTAATCATAGCTATTGGGATTCTTTAGCCCTGTTAGCTATCTAAGAGCATTTAAAACCGCATATTATTTTCATATCTCATTGTTCTATAAGGCCTTACAACATTTAAGCGTGCTCGTACACTCAGACATTTGAGAAGATCTGTGCTACTATTAAAAGTCAAATATGAGAATTGAAATGGGTTATATTGACATTTATTAAGGAAAGTAAATAGAGTTAAAAAAAATAGGAAAAAAGGATAAAATACGAGATTTAATTGTTGACTTTAACCATAGAAATAGCTACAATACGTAAAATGAATAAAATACAAAAAAAGGGTTTTTTTTCGATTTATTCATTGACATATAAAAATAACTTAGCAAAGATAGGGAAGATTGGAAATGAAAACAGGAGGAAAAAATATAAATTACAGAATTTTATTGTTGACAGCGTGCAATAGATATGGTAAATTGATAATTTAGTATAGTAAGTGTATATCTTTGTATATAAGGCACTATGTATAAGTGCCAGGTTTAGGAGGAGAGTGAAAAGTGAGTAGTGATGGAAAGGCAAACATTGTTCTTTCTTTACCACACCCACTCATAACTCTGCTGGCCAGAATGGGCTAAGTGTTTTGTAAACGCTCAGTCATTAGCCACGGCTGGCGCTCAAGGAGGAAATCACAAAAGATCAAAGGGAGTGTCTATAACCCAAAGGAAGGGTAAGGCATGTAACTATGTTATGCGCATTTGGGAATAAAGAAGTGTTCTTAAAGAGGATGTTTGGGGGGATAAGATAATGAAAAAGTTAGTAGTGATTTGCATAATGTCAGTTGTGTTTTTCGGTTTTACGGGAATTGCCCAAGCGGTACGACCAGTGGTACGACCAGCGGTAAGACCAGCGGTGCGACCAATAGTGATGCCGTATAAGAAGCCGCATAAAGTGTTTCTTGATGAACCGTTTGTCGAATTTTCTGTTAAGCCAGATAGAATTGATCTTGGTATGGTTCCGACTACTGGTCGTGGTAGTTCACGAGCCGAATTGGAAGCGCATATTGTTGCCAACTATCCTTACCAGATCAAAGCGTCTTTCACGCCATTTAAGCAGGAGCGTGGCCACTACTCAATAAAGCCAAAGCATATATCTGCTAAATTAAATGGTAAAAATGTCCTCATAGGTGGTACGGCAGTGCCAATAATAAGATCGGAGAAGGCTACTCCTGATGGAGGTCTTAGTTTTCCAGTAGATGTTAAGTTAAGTTTATCGAATGCGGTGATGTACCCGGCAGGACCGTACAAAGGAACTCTTATATTTACGATAACGACAGTGGCTTTTTAATTGAAGGAGGGTGATGAAAAATTGAAGATTCTGTGGCCAGTTATTATTGGGCCGTGTAAAAAGGTAAATCGCTTATGTGCCCAGGAACCTATGGATGGGTGTCAAAGAAAGAACCTTGAGAAGGAACAGGGAGAAAGGAGGTGTGGAGTATTGAAAAACTGACACTCGTACGCAGGGGGGGCACAGTTGCGAGCCGACCTGAAGAAGCGGGCCTGATCTTGAGGCGGTCAGATTTACGATAGTGAATTTGAATCGTAAATCGTAGGGCCCCGGCTCATACGGGGTGAAAAATGGGCATAACCGTAGGAGTCGGCGAAACAATTTTTTGCCCGCTATCGTTTTTGGCTTAGGCATATAAATGCCGAGTCAAAAGAACTGGGCAAGCCCCACAAAGGGAAATATCGACTTTGAGGGGCAAAAGTTAAGAAGGAGAAATAGAAATGTTAAAGAAAAGTCTAATAGCAGTATTATTGGTTGCTTTCCTGGTGTCGCTAGCAGTAGCGGACATACCAGAGCAGGACACATCCAATGTAAAGAAAGCGGTTGATAAGAAACTGAAGTTGAAAGCGGGTGGCTGGCCTGTTGACTTCAAGTGGGTTGACCTCGAAGGCTTCAAAATCCCCGTAACTATGCAAGTAAAGCTTTATATGGAAATCCTGAACATGCAGGCGGTAATAGATGCAGGCATCGACTTAGATGAACAGATATCTATGAGCAAGTATGCTGGTTGCAGCATTCCAATCCAGATAAAGTCCAACTTTGATTTGAAACTTGGCGCTGATTATGAATTTACGGCAGATGGCAAGCTTTTGAAAGCCAAGAAAGACAAACTCGAAATAAGAGATGAGGATTGCAAGGAAAAGAAGGAAGAGGTCCCTGCCACCATGTGTGACTCAGTAGCAAAACGGACAGTCTATTTCCGGGTCAAGGAAGTGGCACTCGTGCATCATGAGTATGGAAAGAACATCCACATTGCTGACATACAAGTTAGGGTAAAACCCAACTTTGAAGCACAGTGGGTGGATCCGTAGTGTCCGTAGGATAGTACAAGAGTTAATGGCGGTATTTGTAGCAAACGGTCGTCATCCCTCCTTAGAGAGTGGTGACTACTGAGAAAGCAATGTAAGAGGGAGGGAAGGATATATAGAGTATCCGACCCTCCCTACATTTTTATGTTCAAACTGGCATCTTTTGATTGGATCTTAAAGAGGAATTTATCAGATTTATAACAAGTAAGAACGTTACTTTGCCGAAAAGGTAAAGGTTGGAGGTTTAGGCTATCCCGATGTACATCGGGATTAAATGGAGAAAAGATGATGATAACAAGGCGAAACAGTATAGCTCATGATTTAGTTTATGTTATCGGAATTATGGTGGCTTTAGTTGTTTCTGCGGTGCCTGTATATGGTCAGTTTATAGTCCAACCGATGATGTTCGAGCTTGCAGTTTCCCCTGGCCAGCGGTACCTACATAAGCTGGAGCTTCATAACCACGACACTAATATTGCTATGATGGTTAAAATGGCAGTAGTCGACTTGAGTCAATGGGAGGATAGCTCATGGCGAATCGTTGACCCCAATTCGGATGATGTTGATGCTTCAAAACTGAATTCATGCAAAAACTGGATGAGCTTGAGCCATGAGACTTTGTTAGTGGAACCACTGTCGATAGTCGCTATAGATTTAACTTTTAAGGTACCACCTGGTATCTATGGATTCTACTCTGCGGGTATCGTTGTTAGCGTGATGCGCGCCGGAGAGGAAAGAGAAGTGGCTATAGTCCTCCAATTCGTTGTTCCTGTGCTTGTTCGGATACCGGGTCGCGTAGTGCGGCATAAAGTAGAGCTGACCGATGTTGGGATGGGATTTCGCGAGGCTAACGAAGCAAATCCGGCTACAACGCTGGTATCGTTGACTGTTGCAAACAATGGCGGTACCTATTCACGTCTGATAGGCAGGCTAAGAGTCTGGGGTTTCTTCGAGGACCACTGGCGGAGAATTACAGAAAGAGAAATCAGAGGGCTGAGTATTTTACCGGGATCTGAGTTGAAGTTAGAAAGGGATATTGAGCGGTCTTTGCCACCTGGCAGATACAGGGTGTGGGGGGGGCTCTATGTGGATGGCCAGCGGGCAAAACCTTTTGAAAAGGAGATTGATTTTGCCGGCGACCCCACCGCTACAAAGGTCTCGACCGATGCAGCGCTTGACCTGATGCCGCGAGAGGTTGTCATAGAAAGCCTGCCGGGGGCTACCCGCACGGCAGTGTTACAGGTTATTAACGCTTCAGATGAAGAGGTGAATATCAGGGTGAAAAAGGCGCTACCACCTGAACTGAGGGGTGTTGCTGCTGGTCCATTGAAGGGCGAGTTTTTAGACTGCACAAGCTGGTTAGATATAATGCCTAAAGAATTCAAGCTATCCAGCTATGGGCAGTATAACGTACGCATTATTGCAAAGATGCCAAGTCCGGAGGCGATGTTTCCATGCTATTATGGGCTTATTGGTCTGTTTGCAACTTATCCTGACGGTCAAAACGCTGGCATAACCACTGCGAATATATGTATTGTAAACAATAAGATCAATGCCCCACTGGATGCCCAGTCATCGGGGGTAGTAAGACTTGCTTCCCAGACAGAGTCTAATTATCTTGTTACTTGCGGATTCACCAATTACGGATACATCCACTTCGCTCCAAAGCGTTGCATAGCTAAAGTTACAAATGTTAGTGTTGAAGGTGCACTTATGGCCCAGGCAGTGCTTAGTGGTGAGCGTGGTTTAATGCTGCCGTTGGAGACCAGGATTTTCTCCGGATTACTTGATTTTTCTGACTTCCCTATTGGTTTTTACCGTGTTGAGGTGAATTTAGAATATGGCATCAGTGATCCACCGGCTATAGCAACCAATCAAATAGGTATAAAGGTCGATGCTAAGGGGGCAAAGAGGATCATTGAAACCGTAGGACGAGATGTGTTCGAGCAAATAGGCGTTAAATGGTGATAAAGGGCCAATACCGGTCCAGATATATCCCGAAGTACTTCGGGAGGAGATTTTGCTAAAGAAAGATGGTGTATTGCCGATACAAGGTAAAGAGGCGTAGGATAGCTGCTTAATCCCGTACCGATGCCCATCGGGATCGGGACAGAAAAGGATGTTGGTTTATGGCGAATAAAAATATTAGTAGAATATTATCGGGCGCTGCCCCGATGTATATCGGGATCTCGTGTGTCATTCTACTATGCACCCTGAACATTAGTGGTCAGGGCTTCAGAGTCAAAAAGCTGACTTTTACTATTTCCGGTTCAGTTGGTCTTAGCGGCGTGACGATGAATGGACTGCCGAGCGGTCCTATCATTACCGATGATAACGGCAATTACAGTGCAGTTATTGAATACGGTTGGAGCGGCATGGTCACGCCCCAAATGGAAGGTTACATCTTCGAACCCCTCAGCAGGATCTATAGTAAAGTTTCAAGCAATCAAACTGATCAGGACTTTACTGCTACACATCTTACTTTTACTATTTCCGGTACAACCGATATAGGAGGTGTAGCAATGAGGGGTTTGCCGGGTGACCCGGTTACCGATGAGAACGGCAAATATAGTGCTATTGTCGGTTACGGTTTCGATGGCGTAGTTACACCGACAAGGGAGGGTTACACCTTCACACCGCCTAATAGAACGTATACGGATGTTATTAAGGACCAGACGAATCAGAGTTACACTGGGGTGGGAATTACCTTTACAATTTCTGGTATAACTGGCATAGGCAGCGTAGTAATGAAGGGCCTGCCGAACAATCCCGTTACCAATGAGAGCGGTATGTACAGCGTAACTGTTAATTACGGCTGGACTGGAACTGTTACACCGACTAAGGCAGGTTACAGTTTTGACCCGCCTAATCGGCAATATACTGGCCTTGTCAGCGCTCAGGCCAATCAGGACTACATTGCGGCACTGCTTACTTTCACCATTTCAGGTACAACTAATATAGATGGTGTAGTAATGGAGGGTCTGCCAGGTAAACCTATTACTGGTGGCGGTGGCTTTTACACAACCACCGTTGACTACGGATGGAGCGGCACAGTTACGCCAATAAAGGCAGGTTACGTTTTTACACCAACCAATAAAATATATAATCGTGTTACAGCGGAACAGACAAATCAGGACTATACGTCAAAGGTTCTTACTTTTATCATTTCCGGTAGGGTTAGTCAAGCGGACGTGGTGATGAGCGGCCTGCCGGACAATCCGGTTTCCGGTAGCGACGGTACTTACAAAGCAACTGTTCCATACGGTTGGGTTGATACGGTCACGCCCCAAAAGGAAGGTTACAGCTTCACACCTAACGAAAAAACATATCTTGACGTAACAACAAACCAAATAAATCAAGACTACAGTCCAGCACGGATTACCTTTTCAGTTTCCGGTACAACTAATGGTGTGGCTGGCGTAGTAATGAAAGGTTTGCCTGGTCATGTTACAAGTGATGAAAATGGCTTATATAATGTCACTGTTGAATATGGCTGGAGCGGTACAGTTACACCGGAAAAGTCAGGTTACACCTTTGAACCGGCTATCAGAACATATCCCCGTCTTATTAGCGCCGAATTTAATCAGGATTACCTCCCGGTTCTGGAGAAGCATACCATCTCTGGCAGGGTAATCTCGGCCAAAGGACCCGTTGATGGTGTGATTCTATTAACCGATAGCGGGGGATATTCCGCTACAACCAACTATAATGGAGAGTACAGTCTGTTGGTAGACTACGGCTGGAGCGGCATAGTGACACCGGAAAGAGAAGGTTACATATTTAAACCATCTAATAAAAGATACCCTCTTGTCACAAGAGACCAGGCCAATCAGGATTACACTGCGGAGGTTATTATGCTCAACATTTCCGGCACCTTGGAAATGAGTGGAGTGCCTCTGGCAGGTATACTTATGTCAGCAAGCGAAGGTGGTGTCTCTGACATGACTGATGCTAAAGGTCATTACAACGTAAAGGTGCCCTATGGCTGGATGGGTGAGGTTGCGCCCAAAAAGGAAGGTTACACATTCGATCCCCCAAGTGAATCGTATACTAACGTCACCACGAATTATAAGGATGGAGTCGCTGTACAACGAGAGATGCCGGCGCCAAAACCGCCCATATTGAGACCTCCTACTACGACACTACCTACAACGGGACCGTCTACACCAGGCCTGTCCGCACCACGAACTGCTCCACCCGGGATGGAAACACAAGGGCCCTCTATAGAAGTACCTACTGTGCCTGTATTGGAGGGCTTTGAACAGCAGAAAACACAATTAGAGCAGCAAATAGGTAGCCTACAGCAGCAAATGGACGACATTTTAGGTCAGCTTACTGGTAAAGAACCGGTTAGTCCAAACATTCCTGCCCCGATGTACATCGGGGTTCCTGGTGGGATTGGTCCAACCGCTCCTAAAGCATTTGGAGGCCCACTTATTAATTATGTCTGCATCAATAAGGATCTGCGGCAGGTTCTACAAGAAATTTCAGAGCAAGCAGGCATTAATATTTACGCCGACGATACCGTCAAGGGGACGGTGACTTGTCAATTCGTAAATAAGCCGCTGGAGCAGGCGCTGGATGAGATGTTGATGCCTAAAGGGTACGCTTTTAAGGAGATACCGGACTCATATTTAGTTTATATGCCTATTAGTAATACCTTTGCCGATAACGACCTTCGTGACGTTCTGCAGACCATTGCATCTCAGGCGGGTGTAGTTATCATTCCTGATGCGACTGTCGGTGGTCTGATAACTGCAGACCTTAAGGAAGTACCGCTCGAAACGGCGCTGGGTATCGTGTTGGCAGGTACCGCTTTTGTTGTAAAGAGGACACCAGACTATTATCTTGTTGCTTCAGGAAAGGTAGATAGCGAAGCGTTTCCGGCGGTTAGTGAAACACGCCGCGTGAAAATGAACTATGTTGGGGCCGACACAGCGATGGAACTTTTATCCACCGCTTTTCGGCCTTACGTTCAGGCTGAAGTCGGCACTCACACAATACTTATTACTGCTCCCTCTGTTTTGACTGATCGTATCATCTCAGACCTAAAACAGATAGACCAACCTCCACGCCATGTCATGCTGGATGCGCGCGTCGTGGTTATGGAACGCGGCAACCTGTTGAATTTGGGTATTGAGTGGGGTTGGCCCAATATAAGTGCGGGAGTCTTCGGCTCAGATTTTCGCGGGGGTGGTGGGGATACAGCAATGCAGTTTGGTGGCAAGTGGCCATGGGGTGTCCAGATAGGCTATACGCCGGATGCATTCTTCACTAATTCATTGCTCATGACGCTGAACCTTCTGTCTCAAAATAACGAGGCAGATATCGTCTCTACCCCTCAAGTGTTGGCACAAGATGGTAAGTTAGCAGAATTGAAGGTCATAAATGAAGAGTACTTTTTCCTGACCGCGGCGGCGGGAGCGGCCTTTTACACCGAATCTCAACTGGAGCAGATCGAGGCCGGCACATCATTAAGTATCACACCCCGCATCGGGGATAATAATGACATCACACTGGAAATATCCGCTGAAGTCAGCGACGTAGTAGCGCGTGGTCAAGAGACTGATGAGGTTCTTCCTCTGGTGACGGTTACTCGGCGAACTGCCACTAACACCGTGCGTGTCAAAGACGGAGGAACGGTGGCAATGGCTGGCCTGAAAGAGAGCAAAAGAATTTTAGAGGATAAAAAAACTCCGGGCCTTAGTAGTATCCCCCTATTGGGAGGGCTGTTTAGCAATAAGAGAGATCAGACAGGCTCTAAGGAGGTTCTGATATTGATCACGGCACGGCTGGTACCCGAGATGGAAGGGTTCGTCGAAGTGACTGAAACGTTTGAACCATCTATGGATACGATTCCACCTAAATCGATGGGGGAGAACGAATTTAAGATGAGACTTCAAGAAAGCTTATCTCGGCTAAAATAAAAAAATCAAATATCAAAAATCAAAATGTAAAATTAAGGAACTAACATACTAATGAAAAAATCTTCGAAAATTTTACATTTTGCACTTTGCATTTTACTTTGTTTTATGGTTGGTTGTGCATCTACAAGAGCTAATAAGTCCCAGTTTCAGGTTATACCCGTGAGTAGCCAGGATGTAGCTGAATTAAGTGCCGATGATGTTGTAAGAGTGATGCGACGAGTTGGTTTCTCTGATGAACAGATACTGGAGCTTGGAGCACAGTTGCGTGACGGGCTATTGCTGTCAGGAGCAGTACAAATCAGCAGAAATAACATAGTAGAAGCCATTTTTGTCATTAGGGATAATAGAGTTCATATCACTGCCCGCTTGAGGGGTAACTTCATATATGATCTGCAAAAAGGAAGCTGGGTTAGATTTGGAACCTCTTTACCACAGTCGCAGCCGAACCAGGCACCTGCGGTAACGGTTCCTGGTCCCGAAGTATTTCGGGATAGCCAATCGATTTTGCAGAGCCTCCGTGATAAGCAAACCCAGAATAGAAATATTTGGCAGAGGTAGTTTATAAATTCCCAGAGCTTGTGAGGATTTTTACAATTCATTCGAGGGAGAAGTGGCTAAAGGATTTCTATGAGATCGATGTCGAAAGTTAGGTCTTCTCCGGCCAAAGGATGGTTGGCATCTATCGTCACTCTCACCTCAGAGATATCAGTAACAGTGACTGCAACTGATCGACCATCCACAGAGGTTGCGGTTAGTCTCTGACCGACTTTGGGTTCCAAATCCGCTGGAAAAACGCTTCGTCTAACCATTTGGACCAATTCCTCTTGGTGCTGTCCAAATGCTTCCTTGGCTGGGATTTTGACAGTCTTGGATTCGCCTTGCTCCATACCGATTATAGCTTGTTCGAAGGCCGGGATCATCCTTTTTTCTCCTATCTTTACTTTGAGAGGATTACGATCAGCAGAAGTATCAAACACGTAGCCGTCGTCGAGTCTGCCTATGTAGTGAACCTTAACAGTATTGCCAGATTTTGCCTGTGCCATTATGCCTCCTTTCGTTTTAGTTGCTATCAGTAGCGACGTTCTCCACGACCGCCTCTATGCTCTTGTTTTCTTGGCCGAGCCTCATCGACCTTGATAGCCTGTCCCTTCACATCCTTCCCGTTAAGCCCAGCAATAGCAGAGAGGGCATCTTTTCGAGATGGCATATCCACAAATCCGAATCCTCGCGACTCACCACTAAACCTGTCCTTCACCACATTAGCAGATTCAACCTGACCGAAAGCTTCAAAAAGCTGATGAAGCTCGGTTTCTGTGACATCGCCTGCGAGATTACCTACATAGATATTCATTCTGTTCTCCTTTTTCATTATTAACAAACTTCTGAATTCCGGGCATGGTTCAATCCTGGGTGGCAGCCTCAAGCGCAGCTTGGGGATGGCAAAGC
>CAYNKI010000081.1:0-14395 GCA_964397675.1 uncultured Pirellulales bacterium | reverse complement strand
CCGCAAGGTTTCCGAGCCTTTATCAGCACTACCCACCGCATACACAATTGCCAATTGTGATACAAAAACTTCTTTGGCAGCGGTTGCACCAATAAGAGCTGTCCCAATCTTCCAGTCAAAACCAAGCGGCTTTAACGCCGGCTCTATTGCCCGTCCTAATCGGCCCACAATCGAATGCTCCAAACTGGCTTGCTGGACCTGCTCGCGGTCCAAACCAGCTAACGATTCTTTGCTGGGCTTGGGGTAGTTCATCGCCGCCCAAAGCACCACCGATATGGCAAGGATTATAGTGCCTGCTTTCTTCAAAAACATCCAGCCTCGCTGCCACATGTGAATACATAACGATTTGAGAGTAGGCATACGATACGGCGGCAGCTCCATGACAAACGGCGTAGTTTCACCTTTAAAAACAGTCAGACGCAAAATCTTAATGCAAATGATTGCCAAAACAATTCCTATCAGATAAATAAGCCACAGCATTGGCCCCCGCCACTTCTCTGGGAAAAAAGCTGGTATTATCAGCATATAAATCGTCAATTTTGCACCGCAGCTCATCAGCGGTATTACCATTATCGTAGTAAACCTGTTGCGTCTGTTCTCCAGTATTCGTGTGCCCATAATAGCCGGCACCGAACAACCAAAACCGATAAGCATCGGGATGAAGCTCTTTCCGTGCAGGCCTATTTTGTGCATTATTCGGTCCATAACAAATGCCGCTCGGGCCATATAGCCGGAATCTTCGAGAAGCGCTATCACAAAAAACAATAGCAGTATATTAGGTAGAAACACAATTACTCCCCCTACACCGCTTATTACGCCATCAACTAAAAGGGACTTGAGCCAACTGTCACTTCCGACCGGCCAAAAACTGGTTGTTGCCTTGCCAGCCCAGTCGAAAAATTGCTCCAGCCAGCTCATCGGATATTCGCCTATCTTAAATGTTAAGAAAAAGACTAAATACATTAATATGAGGAAGATCGGCAGTCCCAAAACACGATTAGTTGCAATAGCATCTATCATGTCACTCGTGCTGTGACGTGATTCGACAGTGGTCCTAATGGTTTCTTGACATGCACCTGATATGAAGCCATACCGCCTGTCAGCGATTACAATTTCCGGCTCATCACCAAAAATAGTTCTGAGATGCTCAGTACTTGCTGTAACAGCATCGAGAGCTTCCTGGCTATGAACTTTTGCAGTTACGTCATTGTCCTGCTCCAACAGCTTAATCGCTAACCATCGGGAGCCATACTTTTCTGCTAACCGATGCTCTTCAGCACCAATGAGTGTTTCGATATTTGCCAATTCAGTCTCGATCTCCTGTCCGTAACTTACCTTATGAGTACGTGGCACTCTATCCCGGCTTGCAGTTTCAATAATAGCATCGAGCAATTCAGTTTTCCCTCTGGCTTTGCTGCCAACGGTGTGGACTATCGGCGCCTGCAGGAGCTTGGCTAACTGCTCAATATCAAACACCATCCCCCTTTGCTTGGCGATGTCGCTCATATTGAACGCCAAAACCAAAGGCGCATTCATCTCGATTAGCTGGGTCGCCAAATATAGGTTCCGCTCAATATTGGAGGCATCAACAATGTCGACCACCACATTCGGCTGCTCATCAATTATGAAATTGCGGGCGACAAGCTCTTCGATTGAATAAGCCGTCAAGCTGTACGTCCCCGGCAAATCAACAAATGTAATTTCGTAGCCCTTGTATTTACACAGCCCCTCCTTTTTCTCCACTGTCACTCCGGGATAATTACCCACATGCTGGCGTGCACCAGTTAGCATATTGAATATGCTGGTTTTGCCGCTGTTAGGATTGCCTGCTATGGCTACGGTGATTTTATTCATAATACCATAATCTTATGAGCCATACCCCTACCCAACATTATCTTGGAGTCCTTAATACTTATCACAAAAGGCCCAGGATGTGTGTTGTTCACGACCGTTATTTGAACGTTAGGCATCAGCCCCATAGATGCGAGTCTGCTATTTAAACCTCTCCCAGCCTCTATCCTGGCTATCTTTACGGTTTCACCGGTCCTCACCGTGGATAAAGGCCTTGTTTGCTTCTGTTCGGTCATTATTTACTCTCTTGAATGTTATCCTTTCGAAGCCTTGTTTTGCAGAATTCCTGGAACTGGCCCACCAAATCGTAACCATTCTTGTTGCTTTTAGTCACGTATGCGATAAAGCATAGAAGCTTTTCAATAATGCCTTGCCCAAGTGCATGTTCAGCTTTACATGCAGCATTTTGGGCATCATCCGGTTCAACACCTAAGACATTGATGAAAAAGGACTTAAGAATATTGTGTTTTCTGGCGATTTCGGCTGCAGCCGCCTGGCCAGATTCGGTAAGTGTAACATAATCGTATGGCTTATAGTTAGCTAAGCCCTTTTTCTTTAAGACTCGTAAGGCACCTGTAACAGAGGACTTAGACACACTGAGCAACTCTGCGATGTCCTTGCTTCGGGCGATCTGGGACTGACCAGATATGTTAAAAATAGCCTCCAGATAATCCTCCAAAGAAGCGCTCAAATTATTGTCCTTCGCTACTGCCATAGCTATTTTATCCCTATTATGTTCTCTTTTAGTAATATAGTTAGGCACACCTAACTTTGTCAACGCTTTTTTTGAAGAACCGGAAAAAATTTTACAATTTCAAACGAAAGGAAAAAGTGTTGGTTACGTAGGGTACGTTTATTCATCCGAGCCAGCAGTCTTTCGAATTAAGCCTTGCCAAATCATGCATTTATACCATTATCCTGTATTTTTATTGGAATAGTTACCGCAGGATTCATTTATGTCCCAGCTATTCTGGTGATAATAGTCAAATGGCTGTTTGGGATAGGATAGATTTTTTGAGAATTACCGCAAAGCCGCTTAATTTTTTTGTGGCCTCGACAAACATGCGTCCATAAGAAACTTCCGGCGAACACCAAAATCGCGATAACGATAGCGAAACCGCGTTTTTGACTACGCCCGAGAGGACTCGAACCTCTGACCTTCGGTTTAGGAAACCGATGCTCTATCCTACTGAGCTACGGGCGCTTTAATCATAACTCTTTGTAGTATAATGACTTTCTGCACATACTGTCAATCTCTTTTTGGTCTCAAAAAGCATCTGCACCAATTTTTGACGCAGGCCCTGGACAGTTGCAGCCCTTGCACGATGGATTAAATCATCAGCTATAGCAAGGTAAAATTTGTGGGTTGTGGCAAAACTTGCGTGTCCCGCAAGGACCATTACATCATGCTCACTCATACCATTGGCAAACCACATACTTATGGCTGTCCTCCTAAAGTCGTGGAAAGTTCCTCCTTTGACACATTCTTTCTTGAGGATCTTATTGAACTGCCGCATGAAGTTTGCACAGTTTGCACTTTGATTTCATATGATTATTATGTGTTTTTCATTCCTTGTTTTATTCGTGCACTCGCGAGACATGCAAAGCCGGCAATATGGCTGCCAGTGAAATACTTGCAAGCAGCGGGAAACATCAGATGACAAGCAGTGCAATTTTGATAACTCGTGGTTTTTGACTCATCCGTTCCTTCCTTTTTTCTGCAAATGCTATTCTCACCACTAAATGTCTGGCCATTTATCCAACCGTTGCTGAGTTTTCATCCATAACCTACAAGTGCCAGGGGCTGCGCATTGGCCGTGAGAGAAGCCGGTCGGCTTCGGGGTCGTTGATGAAACGTTCCTTCTTCACATCCCATTTGAGCTTGCGTCCTAGCTCCATGGCGATTCTGCCCAAGTGGCCGATCATCATTGAGTAATGGGCCACTTCGGCCGGTGCTACCGTCCGTGCTCGGGTCTTTATGCAATCTATGAAATTCCCGACATGATCCTTGCTCTCGTAAAGATGTATCTCGTTCGGTCCAATGACCGACTTCAAAATCGATTCCGGATGCGCGTGTAAGCCCGCTCTGCTGGTCAGCAGTGGGCTCTTATACGCTTGTGAGAAATCGCCCGAGCGACTAACATGTATCCAGCCATCAGTACCCTCGAAGCGTACGCCTATGGGGATTTTCTTACTATCAGCCACGATCATGGTGAACCCTTCAGCATACTTACACTCAAAGCGATAACTTTCAATCGTATCATAAACATCGTGCTCGGGCCTGGGGTTGAAGCCACTGCCTTCGATCTCGACGGGCGCAGTGTAATCGGTCTCCATGCCCCACTGGGCAATATCGCAATGGTGACCGGCCCAATCGCTTATCGATCCCCAGGAGTAATCGCGGATGCGGCGGAAATTCCTGTGGCACCGATCCGGGCAATAGGGTGCCCACGGCGCTGGGCCCAGCCACATGTCGTAGTCAAAACCATCAGGCACCAGGGCAGGTTTTGTTGCACTACTTCTGCCGAGTGAATAGAATAGGCCTACCTTTACGGTGTGCACCTTACCAATCCGCCCGTTGCGCACTAGTTCGCAGGCAAAGCGAAAATTCTGAACCGAGCGCTGCCAGCTTCCAGTTTGCCATACCACTCCGTATCTTTTGACGGCATCACAAATAGCCCGCCCCTCGGCGATACTGTAGGCCATAGGTTTTTCGGAATACATGTCCTTGCCGGTCCGGGCCGCCATTATTGCTGGAATTGCATGCCAGTGGTCCGGCAACGCTAATGAGACCGCATCGATATCATCACGGGCCAGCAGTTCACGGAAATCATTGTAGGTGGCGCAATCCCGGTTGCCGTACTTTTCGTTGACGATGTCCCTGGCATTGTTTCGATGTTTGATATCGACATCGCAGATAGCAACCATCTGCACATCATCCCTGCCCAGGAAACCGCGCATGACACCAGTGCCCTGTGTGCCGACCCCGATGCAGCCGGTCACGATTCGATTGCTCGGAGCAACACTGCCAGCTTTACCTAATGCTGATGAGGCGACTATGTAGGGAAAACTCATTGCCCCCATAGCTGCATCGGTTGCTGTTTTTAAGAACTGTCTTCGATTCATGTTCTTGTCCTCACATAATCTGATTGGCTGCGGAAGCTAAACCAATCAGATTCGCACATTTGGCCAATTGGATGTTCACTTTTTTCTTCAATAGACTCGCGACGGCAAATGAAGATTAGTCGCCTTGACGATAATAAAAAGTATTCAACTACTCAATACTTCCTGAAATCCTGCGTAAGTTTGCCGTAATAGCTCAGATGGGTTTTGTTCCCAGTAGTCTCGACGAAAAATTTCCGCTGACAGGTATCCCTGATAACCTGCTTTGCGGAGTCTATATACGACCTCTCTCAAAGGTAGAATACCTTTTCCGGGGATCTCCCTGTTAAAATCGGTGGCTTGTTCTGGGACTACTCCGGGTTGTGCGTCATGAAAACTCACGAATAGTAAGTTTCCATCTATTATAGTTTGAATAGCGTTGAATGTATCTCTGGCCTTAAACATGTGGAAAGTATCCAAACAGTACCCAACGTTTGGTCGGTTTACTTCATTGACAAAGCGAATAGCCTTAGGGGCCGTGTTAAGAAAGTCTGTCTGAGATAACCATTCCACTGCTAATGAAAGGTTATACTCTTCAGCAAGCGCAGCAGCATCCTGTGTTCGCTTGATAGCGTTTTCCCACAAAGCATCAAAATTCGTAACCTTCTCCCGCCCAATATGATGAGCTGTTAGAATAGTTGTCCCTAATTTCTTAAGGAATTCCATGGATTTACGATATGATTCAGTTGCGTTGGAGAATTCTTCATCTGTTAAGTGCATATACCTTTGTAGCAAACCGGTTGCACAGAAAGGCTGCAAAGTAATGGAATTAAAAAGTTCTATAACGGCTTGTTCAGAATTTTCGTCTATATACCGCTGAAGCCAGCCAAACATAAATTCGAATCCATCAAATCCCGCAGCGTTGGCAAATTGGACTGCTTCCGGCAAGGAGCAGTGACGAACAGTCCAATGATTTACGGCAGTTTTTAACTGGCTACTTGAGGAACTCGCTCGTGTTGAAGCAGGTATCGCTGATGTAGGACCTAAAGTCGCACCCACCAAAACCCCCGAGGCGACCTTTTGCATAAACTTTCTGCGATTGACTGGATAGTTATATCTCATCGTTTTTCTCCTTTCAAAATAAGGATCCAACTGGCTATTTAAGGTTTTTCTTGCCACTTTCTTCCTCAAAAGACACAAAGTGGCGACGCCAAATTAGAACCATAACGAAAAACTTCTTATCCTGAAAAAATCTCGTCCAACGCGGCGTCCAGCTTCTGTTTGCCGACAATGGTAGCACGGTAGATGTCTGGGATTTGCCACAGGTCCATCATAATCCACTTGTCGTAGTTCTGGTTCTTCAGCTCACGCAGTATCCCTACCATATCCATTTTCCCATCGCCCCAGGTCATATGCTTGGAGGTACGGTCCTCTCTGCGTGTACCATCGGCATCGGTAAAGTGAACGTGACCGATCCTGCCCTTGAATCGTTCCAGAAAAATGAACGGATCTCCTCCACCAAGCACGGATGAATGGCTGGGGTCCATTATCAATTTGAAGTGAGGCGATCCAATCCATTTCACCACTTTTCCAAGCAGCTCCAGCGTGTGGATCGCCAATACAGGCTCAGGTTCGGTAACCATATACATACCTTGCTCACCGGCGTATTCGGCCAGGCGTGCCCAGGTATCTGCGAGCCATTTGCAGTACTCTTCGCTGGCCTGACCTGCTCTGCCACCCGACCAGCACCCAATGAATTCGGCGCCCACCTCGTGCAGCAGATCCACCTGTTGCTTGACATCCGACAGATACCTCTGGCGCCGGGCGCTGTCAGCGGAGCCTGGAATCCCACGTGACCGGGCCTGCAAAGAAATAATCTGTAGCCCTAGCACATCGTACTGCTCTTTGAGGGCGCGGATCCCATCGGGTGTTGTTGGATAGGGTGCGTCCCAGGGGAACAGCTCCACTCCTTCGTACCCGCATTCCTTGACGAGCTTCAGAATCTCTGGCAGTTTATATTTGTAGCCATACTTACGGGCCGATGACACGTAACCATTCAGCCCCACAGCCGTCCGCCACCGCTTTGGATTCACTTTGCCAACGGCGGCACTACCTTTCGGGGACGATGCCACTGCCGCTACAGCAGGCCGAGCAGCTAACATTCCAGCTACAGCCGAGGCAGCCGTTCCCGTCCCCTGAAGAAATGCTCTGCGTGTCATTTGCTTATTCATCTGTTCTCCTTGTAAAATAGTGTCCAATGAATGGCCGATCATTTTCTTAGGATTCATTCTCTACCTCGCGATCTCTGTGAAACGATGTTAAAAACCCGCAGTTTATTGCCATCGACCATTAAGTTCTTTACTGCATAAACACGGTTATTTTCGGGGTCTACCGCGAAAAACAGTCGAAGTTCATTATT
Source organism: uncultured Pirellulales bacterium (assembly GCA_964397675.1). Taxonomy (GTDB): domain Bacteria; phylum Planctomycetota; class Phycisphaerae; order Sedimentisphaerales; family Anaerobacaceae; genus CAYNKI01. The sequence goes on along the minus strand of CAYNKI010000081.1, from coordinate 7,023 downwards.
TCCCTTAGCTGTACTTTTCAGAGGGAGGAATCCCAATTTTTCAAACGTATTCAAGTCCAATACGGTAAGCCCATTCCATCCATGAACGTATATTCGATTGTGTTTCGTATCGACGCAGGTAATGCCGGTGCCGTGCTGTGGTGGGATACGGCCAATGGTTGCACCTGTTTGGCCGTCCAAAATCCAGGTGTAGGCAAAGACTCGATTATTCTTCTCATCGATTTTGAGATGGTCAAACGGGCTGTTCTTTCGGGTATATCCGGGGTCGCTTTTGCGATATAGCGGCAGTTCCAGGTCCCGAAGACTTACCTGTCTTAGCAGCACCAATGTTTTGCCGTCGATAATAGAGACCATTCTGTTTACAGGGTCATTGACGTAAACGTAAGCAGTCTTTTCGTTCACGGCAGTCCCAAATTCACAAGAGCCTGCAAATTGACCCGGGTCTGAAAGATTCATTGGTCCGAGCTTTATCCGATGCATCAACAAATCTTTTTTCCCATCAAGAACCGCCAATCCGTTCCATCGGACAAGGGGCACATATACCTGATTGCGTCTTGAATCAACAGAAACAATCGGCCAGAGACGGTGCATGAGGTTTGAGCCGATGCCAAGGTTGATTTTAGTGACAATTTTGTTCCTGCGGCCATCGATAACATCAACGTACCCGGCTTCCTGATTACTAACATAGATTTTATTTGTTGCCGGATTCACAGCCGCCGACGTTATCCATCCGTAGCTTTTAATCTTCGCGTCAACTTTTTTCTTACGGGCATCAACGACTATCGTACCTTCAAAAAAGTGGCCGGGCAGGTAAAGTTTCTGGGTTTTCGGGTTTATAGAAATGTCATCGATGGTCAAGCCGAAACCATCAATAATACCTTCTACTTCGTTCTTATCGCAGTTGATAACAGAAACCTGGGCGTTATCTTCATCTGCAGTATAGCCCATATTTGTCGTTGGATTAACTGCCATGTTGTAGGTAATCTTGCCGACCGGAATATGTTGAAGAACAACGTCTTTCTTACTGTTGATAACAGTAACGGTCGACGGCTGTCCAATATTGTCGTACCATTGGCCCAAAAGATTCACGACGTAAATCTGTTCATTATTTGGATTGAAAGTAACGCCGAATGGGTTGCACTGGGTCTGGATTATCTTTTTTGTCTTTCCCGTGAATTCATCAATTACGTGAACGTTGTCGTCCGAGCGGTTTGACACATATACTTTTGCCCTTTTTGGATTAACGGCGACGCCGCGCGACCGCCTTCCCACCCTGACTTTTCGGATTACTCTATTGCTTTTTGTGTCAATGATGCACAAAACACCCGGCTTGAACTTCCAGGGGTCTTCAAAATTTTGAAATCGTGCGAGATGATCCATCTGGCAGACTACGAAGGCGAGATTGTTTTGCGAGTCTACGGCAACCGGATAAGGCCAAGGCTCAACCTTAATCCGCGCTTCAACTTTGTCGGTTTTGCCGTTAAGTACCACAAGCTCTCCGCGTTGTCCGATTGCAATATAAGCTTTGCCTGTTTTCTCATGCACAGCTATTCCGGAAGGGAAACCTCCCAGCCTTAAAGCCTTCGCAACCTTTTCCGTTTTCCCGTTGACTACCCAGATAGTATCGAGCTGGTTGCTCGAAACATACAACTTGTCATAAACGGGATTCCATCCGATATCAGAAAAGAAATGGTATTCTTCCTTGCATAACTTGATAGAGCAGACTACTTTGCCCTTGTTTGCGTCTATTACCGCTACCGTAGGGGTGTGACAGCAACTGATGTATATTCTGTTACGTTTCTGATTTATTGCAACACCGTAAATTCCAACGGTATTATCAGTTTCCGGTCCAACATTTACTATGCCTGATTTTCTGAATTTAACGGATTTCATAAATCCTCCTGTCTTTTCTGTTACAAGACAACATACGTTACATTTCTGACCTTAATCCTTTCTTCATTGGGAAGGTAAAGCAAAATCCTATGAGATAAAGCAGGGTACAGGCCGAGAACAATGCCTTATATGAAACAACATCAGCCAACATACCACCAAAAAACAGCAAAATAGTAAATGGAAGTAATCCCGTAGTGGCAAAGCCGACATACGTTGGACGTGCTTTCAGCGGAGCAGTGGCAATCGGATAGTTCACTTTCGATAGAACAACGGATGAAAAATTCACCGCAAAGAGGAACGAGCTGAAAATAAACAACAATTGCTTTGGAGATGTCGGAAGACCTGCAGGAAGGACTTTTTGAAGGAGAGGAGCAAGAGACGGGATACAAACAAGGAAAGCAAAAAATACTATACCGGTAATACAACCAATCTGTGCCAATAACTTGGTTCCGTATTTATTACCAAGCCATCCAAGACCCAAAAAACAAATCACATTTGTAATGGAGAGGATAGAATTGTAAATACCAAACGAGGACTCCGGCAAATTCAGGCCTTCCACCATATAAACGAATAATAAGCCTTCACCTGCAGTTGCTAAAATCTGACAAACCCGCATTATAAAAAATGAACGATACGCTTTATCCTGAATCAGGACCGATTTAAAAGAGTCCCTGAGAAACTGGAATGGATTTTTTTTCTCTGTCCTCACAGAATGAACGGGCTCCTTTATAAAACAGAAAATGACTAACGCAAACGAAAAGAACATCCATCCTATGAGCAATAGCGTTCCATAAATGTCTCTGAATGGATTGGAAGACTCTTTTGCGAGGTAGTGTCCAAAAATGAGAGAAACGACCGTTGAAAAGAAACCAAAAGATAAAGCGTAGCGAATTCCGAAGAAGCGGTTCCTTTTTTCATTGGGAATACACTTTCCGGCGACATCGCCATAGATGACACTGCAAGTTCCCATCACCATTAAAATGACAGCAACCAGTAAGAACAGTACTATCAGAGTAAAAACAGGATATGCCATACCGAATAATTTTACAGACAGGGCCAAAAGACAGCAGGAAACAACACCAGTTATCGCAACCCAATAATACACCTGCAATTTCCGTTTCCTCGTTTCCAGAAAATTCGCTATAAATAACTGTGGGAGATAATTAAAGAGCCATCCAAAGATAAAGAGCATCATTATGATTGTATTTGAGTAATTGAGGAGAAAAGAGCTGTGTGATTGTTTGATTAGAGCATTTATCACAATTTGTAAAACGTTGGTGATACTTCTGAAGACAGCAAGGGAGGCAAAAATGCCAATAATGAAGTTCCGCCGGTAATGTTTCTGTGCGAATTCCTGCCAGTCTTCCATTATTTGTTCCCTGAATATGCTTGATTGACTTAAGATACTAAGCAATCAAGCTCTCGGTTCCCCTGCCTTACTTGCCCTTGGTTTTGGCCTTGCCTTTGGGCGCCCTGGGTTGTTTGCCGGCTCTGCCTTGTTGTTTGGGCCTGGGGTAGATTGTCTGGATATTTCCCATCGTTTCGATCGAAGCCGCGGTGTGCTCGCGGATATTGGAAAGGAGTTCGTTGACTTGCTGGTCCTTCTCGGAAGGCGAGAATTCTTTCTTAATGTAGTCTGTGGCGTAGCGCGTAGCCCGGAAAATTGGCGATCCCGTGCCGGGTTGGTGTGGGCCTTTGCCGAACGGATTGATGAACTCCCAAGCGATCTCTCCGGCTTGGGTCACTTCGAAAACTCGGCCGTTCATTCCTTCAGTAATTAGAGTGTTCCCGTTGGGAAGGCGCTGCACGCCGCTTATGTGACGGCTGTAGAATTGGACGTTTTCGCGTTCCTTGGGGTGCGCCCAAACGGTCTCCATTTTAACGGGGTCGATCTCGACGACCCGCGAACTGAACCGAGAGAGCTGGTCGTATAGGGAGATGCCGCCGTTGTCGAAAATGAGAATATTACCTGCCCCGGGCAGGCCTTCCGGAATCATGTAGGCGTTATGCTGGGCGATGATCTGGTCTATTCCTGGATGTTTGGAGTAATCCGGCCCCAGACGCCATACGATCCTACCCGTGTCCCGATCAATAATGGCGATCGTATTGAGCAGTCGGTAGTCCACGATAATGTTTCCCGGCCGGAAGCGCGGATCGTCCTGATGTGGGTTTTCCGGAAGCGGTTCCATGCTGTTCATGTGTGCCCAGTCACCTCCCCGCCGGCGTATGCCCTCTCGCATCTCGTCCGTGAGGTCAAGCTCGTCGACATGCTGTCGGTTATGCCAGAGCCAGACTTTTTCCTTCTCCGGCGTGATCTCATAAATCACGTCGTCCAGTATCTCTTTGTCTGAGATGTTAGGATCGACCACACGCTGCCCGCTGACCACGAGGGTGTTGCTGTTGGCCAGACGGAAGAAGTCGTGATGGATTTCCGGGTCTTCAAGCTTCCATACCTCGTTGCCCTTCCAGCCGTACTCGGTCAGAGGTGCGCGACCGACGAGGATATGATTGTTGGGCAGCAGTTCTGCGTATTCGGCCTTGGGGATCCTTCTGGTTTGCCACGAGTGCCTGATATTACCTTCCATGTTGACGAGGAACACATGTTTGGTCCTCATGGCAAGAAACAGGGTATAGCCGTTAAAAACTTTGTCAGGTTTGTGAACGGTCACTCCAGTTGGATAGATCAATGGCGAAGCGCCAACACTCCCAGCCACGCACACGATCCAAAGACACAACACCATCATACGCGATACTCTCATATTTTTGCTCCTTCTCCAGTCACCGCGGCGAAAAGCACCGATTTGATCGTCCAGACCTGAAGCAGATGATATTGGTCGATCAGAGACAGGTCACGCGCGCTCTCGTCGGATATCCATTTTCGCACTCGAGCTCCCAGCGGCTTGGGGATCATATCCACTTGTGGCAACTCGATCTCGTCGGTTCGTGATTGCCGTAGTGACCGATAGGCCTGAGCCATGGCGTACAGGCATGTTGACGCGTTGATAGGCTCTTTACCCTCGGAGGGGTAGAACTGAGCCGGGATCTCCGGATCCGAGGAAAGAGATAGCTCGAAAGAGACCAACTGGCTCGCCATCATGAGAACCTCTCGAAGCGAAACAGTTGATGGAGGGGTTCCGGAGGCTGACTCTCTCATCCAGCAGTCCGGGATCGACGTGGGTGCCAGCGTCCTGGGATTCGGACGAAGACTCTCAGGCCATTTGTGTTTGCCGTCCGATCCGAACTCGTGCAACGCGCGGGCCAGGAGATCAAAGGCTTCGGCGAGTGTCAGACACCGCATTGAATCTAACTGAATGTAGGGAGGTAGGCTTCCACCGGGCAAAGTGACAACAGCCTGACATACCTTGTCCAAATCCCTGGGACTCACGGAAAACTCCAACTCTTCTTTGAGCAGATTGTACAGTGCCCGCGCGGTCAGCAAGTGAACGCTGGGATTCTTGTCGGCAACCTCCTTCAGGGCCCACAAGACGGTTTCACGAAGCCGATATCTTCTCTCCACCTGATCTGGGCTGAGCAGAAACTCGGCCGGCAGGCGCGCTGAGTCGCGGTCCTTGGGATTGTCTGTATCCGTGTAGTACCAATTCTCGACATGGTTCGGATGCCCCCGACGAAGGGCGTTCCATTTGGTGTTGTCGGCGTACATGTCCGTGTTGTGATTGCCCAGGTAGAAGAAATGGATTTGGCCGCGAGGGCGTTCGTTGATCATTTTTTCAACGGATCGGCGGACCTGCTCCGGTGTTTCGCCGAACTTGTGAAGACCGGCCACATTCACGCCGGAAGGCGTTGATGGGACAGGATAATTAACCACGGCAATCATCCCCAGATGCCAGGCCAGGGGACGCGGCGCGAAATCGGCAACGAAGTCGTCTCGGACGTGGCCGATGTTCATGACCCCGCCCTGTTGGCGCAACAGAAAGGCTTCTTGAATAAGATGGTGGCGACGAGCAATGTCGACCGGTTTACCTAATAGCTCCGTGGCGAGCCTTGCGCCGCCGATTTCAGATTCCTCCATTTCACCCGTGAAGATATTCGATCGCTGCCCGAGATAGCAGCGACAGGCATCGAGGGCTTCGTCCCAGCCCATCCCTTTGGCCAGCTCTCGTGGCAACGGATGATGGACATAGCCGAGGTAGCCGATGCCGTTGCCTTTTCCGAAGAACTCCTTCAGGAAGGGCACCAGGCCGGCTTCCTGGCGGTGGGTCGCGAACGTGTCAATTAGAGGACCGCGAAAATAGAGATCGGCTTTGACGCCAACCTCATCGAACAACCTGGCAATCCTGAGGATGTGTTTATGGCTGAGTTCCACGTTGATTGGATCAACGGTATGCATGAAGACATTGATGAACACGGGGTTCTCCCCCGCGCCGACCGGCGCCGAGAACGAGGCGCTCAAACTGGTAAGGAACAACACGAGCCAGATTAGGCCCTGGACAAACGGCGTTCGACATCTCCATGAGCTGGACGTTGCTTTTCTCCTCTCAACGTTACTTGAGACCACGATTTTCCTTTTATCGCAGTTTCTGCTATTAGGACGATATCGTCAAGTGCTAAAGGGCCTCAAAAACGCAAATTTCTTGATGTTTCTATTTTCCTGCTGGTGCACCAGAACTGCTCCTGCAGAATCATTCCTAATACTACAGCGCAAAGTGATACGAACCAAATTGAGCTAAGTGCTTTGAATATAAGGTGTTACGCCAACAAGGAAAAGAATCTGTTTGAAAGTATGCGATTCTTTCATAAGGCACGTATTAACAGTAACTTACAAACAAACAGACGACGCTACCTTACGCTGTAGTACTAAACTCCGATTATACAACTACCTATTCTGCCATCAGCGTTTGCCTCTGGAGAGGAACTTCCTTGATTCAGGTGTGTCCTCTCCTCACAATATGTCTGTTGCGTACGCAGTCTTGTAACCGTGTGTGAGATTTTTTACTGGCGCGATGTAACTGCATGTTTTACAATGACTTACAGTGCTAAGGATTTCGATGTTTTTGTTATTTTTTCGAAAGGTAAGTCATGGAAGACAAGCGGGTTACAGCGAAGCAGATTTTGGCCGAAATTGGCATAGACGTTGAGCGTATGGCGCAGAAGGTTGCAGATGCAATCAAT
>CAYNKI010000080.1:7731-14416 GCA_964397675.1 uncultured Pirellulales bacterium | reverse complement strand
ACCGCTGTCACCACCGCCACCGAGGCGCTCGATAAAATCCATACGACTGCAAGCTCACATCATCGGGTTATGATTGTTGAGGTTATGGGCAGATACGCCGGCTGGATCGCCCTTTACGCAGGTGTTGCCAGCGGCTCGGATTGTTTACTTTTGCCGGAAATACCATACCGCTTAGATAAAATCTGCGATTTTGTGCTCGGCCGATCAAAAGGGGGCAGGAGATTCAGCATCATAGTAGCAGCAGAAGGCGCTAAAGAAATGGGCGGCGAAATGGTCGTTGCCAAGAAACTGCCCTTTAGCCCCGACCCGATTCGGCTGGGAGGAGTGGCAAACGTTTTAGTGGCAAAAATCAAAGAGCGAACAGGCCTTGATTGCAGGGAGGTTGTTCTTGGACACGTGCAGCGCGGAGGGACACCTACCCCCTTTGATAGAGTTCTGGCTACGAAGTTTGGCCATGCGGCTATCGAGCTTCTGATTAAAGGCCACAGGAGCCATTTGGTCGTGCTAAAGGATGGCAAACTCTCAAGTATTCCACTTTCAAAGGTCGCCGGCAGGATAAGAACCGTGCCCAAGAACCATCACCTTATACAAGCAGCTCTGGCCGTTGGAACGAGTTTTGGAGTTTGAAAATTTTGAACCCCGTGGTAAAGCCCGCAGTAAACTGCGGGGCTAAATACATAATTGTTTAGCTCCCCAATTTATTGGGGGGTTATTCATCCTATGGAACTTGGTCGCGATAAGACGGTTGCGGAAATAATCTCTAGGCTTGAGGCTGCAAAGGACGGGGGGGCGATTAAAGTCGAAGGGACGTGGGGGTCCTTCGCGCGCCTGCTGACTGCATACATATCAGAGACACTCTGTCGGCCGATTCTATATATCTGTCCGCATATCGAAGATGCCGATAAAGCTGCTGATGATTTACAGACTTTCGGCTGCAAAAAAGTTCAGGCTTTGGCAGCGTGGGAGGGTCAGGAAGAATTGGCTGATGCCACAGATGAGACCAGAGCTGAAAGACTGAAGCTCATCTCTCGCCTTTCGTCCCATCCCCAAGCTTCACTTGAGGCTGCCACCCATCGAGAATCGAGCATCGAGAATCGAGCATCGAGACTTCTTATTCCGGCCTCGATACAGGCACTTTGTCAACCAGTGCCAAAACCTCAGGCGATGGAAAAAAGCTCTCTTCAGTTGGAAGTTGATAAGGTAATGTCGCCGGAGCAGGTTGTTGAGTGGCTGGTGGAAAACAGTTTTGAGCGTGTGGGGCAGGTCGATTTGCCAGGCCAGTTCGCACGTCGGGGCGGGATTGTTGATATTTATGCACCGCTTATTTCGTCGCTCGTCGCTCGTCGCTCGTCGCTCGCATCGGGAGGCACGAGCCATGAGGGACAAGCAGCAGCGGTAAGGGTTGAATTCTTCGGTGATGTTATTGAGAGTATTCGCCAAATCAATCTCGACACGCAGCGCTCCAGTCAAGAAATAGAAAGTGTCAATATTGTTTCGGCGGTGTGTGGAGCTGGGCATAAGGAGAGAGAGCTTTTTTTAAATATTTTGCCGAGAGATACTATAATAATTTATGAGGAGCCGAACGACATCGAAGAAGTTGCGAGAGTCTTTTTAGAACGGGTGGATGAAACGAACCGGCTTTATAGCTGGACTAATATCTATAAAGCAGCAGCGAAATTTACGCAACTGCATATCTGCCGGTTCGCTACAACAAAGCCGGATGAGTTCCTCAGGGTAAATATCAAAAGTGTGCAGCGGTTTAAGCACAAAGCAACGTCGGTGTGGACGGGACATAAAGCAGCTCTTCAAGAGTTAGTGCAAGAGGCAAAACAGGGCAAAAAGGTGCTACTTTATTGTGAGAGTCCAGCCGAGGTCAAGCGAGTGAGCGAGATCGTAACAGAGATTAACCAAACAGTTCCAATAAATTTTAAGATGCTGTTAGGATTTATCCATCAGGGCTTCGTTATAAATTCGCTAAATACAATTATAATAAGTCACCACGAGTTGTTTGGTCAGTATGCGCTTCGCAGAAGGATTCGGCCAATACGGGAAACAAGGCCGGTGGATACGCTAAGCGACTTGCAGGCTGGTGACTATGTTGTGCACGCTTCCTACGGCATCGGTAAATTTTTAGGGATAAAAACAATACAAGAGGGCCCCCGCAGGGCGGAAACCCCAAAGGGCGGGACGTCAGAATATCTTACGATTGAGTACGCCGACGGTGTGAAAATCCAGGTTTCGGTCCGCAATATTGCTCTGGTGCAAAAATACATAGGGACAAGTCCGAAAAGGCCGAAGCTCAGTAAGGCCGGCTCGAAAAGATGGCAGAAGCAAAAAGAAAAGGTTGCCCGCTCTGTTCGGGACCTGGCTGCCGAATTGCTTGATATTCAGGCCCAGCGTCAGACTATAGGTGGGATTGCCTTCGGCGAGGATTCAAACTGGCAGGTGGAATTCGAAGAGTCATTTCCGTATCAGGAGACGCCAGACCAAACTATAACTGCAGAACAGATCAAGGCGGATATGGCAGAGTCGGTGGCGATGGATAGACTCTTATGTGGCGATGTAGGCTATGGCAAGACCGAACTTGCCATGCGTGCTGCGTTTAAGGCGGTCGAGAATGGTAAGCAAGTGGCAGTGCTGGTGCCGACGACAGTATTGTGTGTGCAGCACGGCAGAACCTTCACCGAACGCTTTGCTGATTTTCCTGTCTGTATCGAGCTCTTAAATCGATTTAAGACACCTAAACAGGCAAGGGATATAATTGCTCGCACAAAGGCGGGGCGGGTTGATGTTCTTATCGGTACACATAGGCTGTTGAGCGGTGACATCGGGTTTAAAGACCTGGGGCTGTTAATAATCGACGAAGAGCAGCGATTTGGGGTTGAACACAAGGAGAAACTTAAGAAGCTGCGTGTTAATGTTGATGTTCTGACGATGACCGCTACCCCGATTCCGCGGACACTTCATATGTCACTTCTTGGTCTGCGCGATATAAGCTCGTTATCAACGCCGCCATTGGACAGAAGAAGTATAGTGACAACCGTGACACCTTATAATAATGGGCTTATCAGAAAAGCAATTTACCGTGAGCTTAATCGTCAGGGACAGGTTTTTTTCTTGCATAATCGAGTCAAGACGATTGAGAAAAAGGCCTGGGAGATTCAAAAGCTGGTAGAGGACGCAAAAGTTACTATCGCACACGGCCAAATGCCAAAAAGCGAGCTTGAGAAGGCCATGATAGATTTTGTATTAGGCGCTAGCGACGTGCTGGTTTGCACGACCATTATTGAATCGGGCCTGGACATTCCAAATGCAAATACGATTTTTATAAACGATGCGGATAGATTCGGCTTAGCGGAGATGCATCAGCTTCGCGGCAGGGTAGGCAGATATAAACATCGGGCGTATGCGTATATGCTGCTTCCGGGGTCTCGGCCGATTACGCCGACGGCAGCAAGACGGCTGAAAGCTATCGAAGAATATTCGCATTTAGGGGCTGGCTTTAGGATTGCACTGCGAGATTTGGAGATTCGCGGGGCAGGTAACATATTAGGGTCTGAACAATCTGGGCATATTCAAATGGTGGGTTATCAGATGTATTGCGAGCTGCTGGCAAACGCGGTCAAGCAACTTAAAAATGAGCCGGTTGAACTGATACCGACGGCAGTGGTCGATCTGGGCTTTACTACATACATACCAAAAAATTACATACCACTGGACAGGCATCGGCTGGATGTTTATCGCAAAATAGCTGTGGCAAAGACCGGTGAAGATTTGAAGCAAATCGAAAACGAATTAGCCGATGTATACGGGCCGGTGCCGAAGGATGTAAAGCTACTTTTAGAATTGGCTGAGCTTCGCATCGAGGCTAATAAATGGAATATTAAAAGCATTGTTGCCTCGGGCCAAGCCTGCCCTGAGCGAAGCCGAAGGGATTTGGCCTTTTCGTTTGCGAAAGAGCCGGATAGCAAAGGTAAAGATTTATTTGTTAATATATCCGGCAAGGTGAGAATCGCTGATTCCAGGACTGTTTATGTGCAGCTACCTGCAAATTATTTTGAGCCGAAAACGTTAATTAACATTTTGCATAAAATTTTTAACATTGCTTTATAAAATGGTATATAATAAGAGTCAAAGAAGAAATCAAGATTAAGTTTTATAGCAAATTAGAGCTTGCTCAGATAGACAAGATAGATTAGAAGATACAAAGTGTACCATCCCTATTGTGGATTTACAATTTCTGGAAAGTGGTATTAAATATGGCAAGAATAACATTTGATTCCGTGTTCATAAAGAATCCTGATGGCTCCTTAAAGCCTAAGCAGCGAATACGTGTAGGTGGGGTAGAACTTGGACCGGGCGTGAGCTTCCGTAAAGGTGTTGCATTTGGAGGGATCGATTTTACCGAGTTTATTCACCGCGATCTAGAAGTCGAAACAGACGGAGAAATATTGGTTATAAAGGGAATTTACAAATAAATGACTCGCAAGACTAATTCCATAGAAGTCGATTCACGAGATACAAAACCGGAACTCGATGTTACTATTCCAGACCCAACCCCGGTGATTAGAGAATTGCATCAAGCAGTTAATGCTCTCGACCAGCGACTTAGCAGTTTTCTTCGATATATCTTCGGAGCTCTGGGTATAGCTTTCCTGACGCTTTTGTTTATGGTTGTTGGCTTAGCAGTAGAAACATGGCGATTTAATTCGCTTCAGTACAAAGCATACCTTCGAGAAGAAATTAGAAAAGAAGTCACAAGCGATGTTATGGATCATCCCAAAACACTTCTCGATTCAGTTAAAAAATTGGAAAAGGAGCTGCAGGAATTAAAAGAGCTGCGTGTAAATCAAGCTGAGAACCAACCCGCAAAAAACCAATAGCAACACAATGCTACCTTTCGATATTTGCTAGCGGCCCCAACATTAAATCTTCACAGCATCTACTGGTAGATTAAATCCAACCAAAGCTAACAATAAAACAATACTCGCCGAAAACATTTTTGTGGATGATTCTGAATAGTCGAATTTTCATTACACCCTTTGCAGATCAATTACCTACGAATTTGGTTATGTAAATTGTATCCTCGCCAGTGAAAGATTGGCCTGATTTCAGCTTGCCGGACACTTCAACTGTGACCTCGCCATAGCCAGGCACTGCAGCAAACAGTTTGGCCGTATCGAACCAAGCATGGATCTCTAATCCGTCGGCGTTGTCGAACACAATTTGACGGTTTGCTTTGATGTAACCTGGATTGAGTATAAGCAGGTCGTCTTTGATGTCATTCATGCTGATACCTGGTAACTTTACGATAGCCGATATACTCTCCAAACAACCATCGCGTCTGATCATATTGGGATACATAGTGAGACAAACTTCCAGCGGCCTTGTGCATGAAGCAACAGCAACACTTGCTGTTGTGGCTTCTGTTTCATCGCTGTTGATAGTCACAGAGTTAGTGATGGTCGTACCTTGTATTGCACCTTGATTTACTTGCACGACTAATGTTAAACAAGTGCTTGGTACTATTGGTGACAGAGATTGGTAATGCCATGTATATGTGTGCGTGAAAACGTCATAGTAGCCAAAAACGCCATCACCAGAAGCTGTTACGAAGCTTACTTCGTATGGGAGGTAATCAACAACGGACACATTGGTTATAGTGGAATCATTGTTCTTATTATCGAAACATATATTGTAGATAATAGTGTCACCTACATCCGCGCAGCCAAGCTCGCCAATAGCAATCTGCTCAATAGTACCCCCTATAATATTCTTGCTTATATTAGGAGGATTATAACTGATAGCTTTTGTAACAACATCAACACTTACGGTTGCTGGCTTTGTTTCATCACTGTCGATAGTCACAGAATTAGTGATGGTCGTACTTGGAGCTGTATCTTGATTAACCTGCACTATTAACTGTAGACAATCACCTGGAGACCTTGGCGACAGAGATGGATAGGTCCATGTATAGGTGTGGGTAATAGGATTGTACTGTCCAAATACACCATCACCCTCGGCAGTTACGAAGCTTAATTCATCCGGTAGCCTGTCAACAATGGATACATTGGTTACAGTGTAATCATTGTCCTTGTTATTGAAGCAAATACCGTATATAATTGTGTCGCCTATACTTACACACCTTTCCTTGCAAAGGTCCTGTTCAATAGTACCATCAACGATGTCCTTGCTCAGATTAAGGGGATTGTAGATGATAGCTTTTGTAACAGCATCAACGCTCGTTGTTGTTGGCCCTGTTTCGTCGCTGTCGATAGTCACAGAATTAGTGATGGTCGTACTTGGAGCTGTATCTTGATTAACCTGCACTATTAACTGTAGACAATCACCTGGAGACCTTGGCGACAGAGATGGATAGGTCCATGTATAGGTGTGGGTAATAGGATTGTACTGTCCAAATACACCATCACCCTCGGCAGTTACGAAGCTTAATTCATCCGGTAGCCTGTCAACAATGGATACATTGGTTACAGTGTCATCATTATCCTTGTTATTGAAGCAAATGCCGTATATAATTGTGTCGCCTATACTTACACACCTTTCCTTGTAAACGTCCTGTTCAATAGTACCATCTATGATGTCCTTGCTTATATTAAGAGGATTGTAGACGATAGCTTTTGTAACAGCATCAACGCTCGTTGTTGTTGGCCCTGTTTCATCGCTG
>CAYNKI010000080.1:0-7631 GCA_964397675.1 uncultured Pirellulales bacterium | reverse complement strand
GATAGCTTTTGTAACAGCATCAACGCTCGTTGTTGTTGGCCCTGTTTCATCGCTGTCGATGGTCACAGAATTAGTGATGGTCGTACCTGGAGCTGTATCTTGATTCACCTGCGCTATTAACTGTAGACAATCACCTGGAAATCCTGCTTCCAGAGAGGGGTAGGACCATTTATAAGTGTGGGTAACCGGGTCGTACAGTCCGAACACACCATCACCATCAGCCGTTACGAAGCTTACTTCTTTTGGAAGTGTGTCAACAATGGATACATTGTTTATGGTGTAATCATTATCCTTATTATCAAAACAAATAGTGTAGGTAATGGTACCTCCTATCTCCACCTGCTCAAATTTATTAGTATTACTGCCAGCAATATTCTTATGTAAAGATAGAGGGTTATAGCTGATATCTCCAAATGGTATAGCTATGCCAGTAGGATTTCCAATGTCGTAAATAACATCAATTTGGTTAAGTGATGTATCATAGATGCGAAGATTGTCCCCGCCAGGCGCGTTGTTCCTGCCGGTGGTTACGTACACAAAACCAGTGGCCGGATCTACTGCAAGCCCCATTACGCCGGCATCGGGATCGGACTCCACTTGCACCTCTGACTCCATGCGTGTATCTAAGCTGTACTGCGTAAGGTATTGATTACCTACGAAACCCCCGCCTGTATAAACGAAGCCCCTCGTAGCATCCACTGCAATACTGATGGCAGTGTGACTAACTGAGATGGTTTCCTTTAATGACCAACCGGATGTATGATAAACATTGATCGTTTTGCTGTTGTTGGCCACATAGAGCAGGTCGTTGATTTCATCCAGAGCAATCCCAAACGCCGAAGCTCCTGTTAAGGTGAAAGGCGAGGCTGGCATCGAAGAAAGTTTTGCGGTGCTTGCCTCCCAATTGTATACATACAACTTGCTTGTGCCCCGGTCAACGCAGTATAATGATCCCTTGTCATGGTCGTAGACGATGCCGGCCAAGTTGTCAGAACCTTGGGCTCTTGCGTTACCATTGCTTGTCATAGTTGTTGCATCGACCAACTGAACTAATTCCGCCTCTTCATACGTAACAAACAACATTTTTGCGTGCGAATCGATTGCCAAGCCCATGGCTCCAAGAATATAGTGTGGAGCTGTAAATTCCGTTTGGAAAGTTAAGGTACCATCCGCTGCAATATCGTATGCGTGTAGAATTGTCGGATTGGCTCGCATATCGGCAATTACGTACAGTGATTTTGCCCTCGTGGTCCCCGTGACGGAAGTTATCAGCATAGCCATTAGCAGGACCAGAAAATGAGTATTGGCCCGAAAAACACTCTCTCGAATGTGATTTATCATACGTAATTCTCCTCAAAGAACTTTTAACAGTTTGCTTTCGCCGCAAAGCGCATTTCACCCTCCAAGTTTTTTGTTGCGCCTGCACGAGAAGGAATACAATTCTCGACCGGGGAAAACTGTCCAAAAAAGGGGCTGTCTTCACCGCACCTCCTAAAATCTAAATTTAACTATATAAAATTTAGATGAATTTGTCAAGAAGAAATAGCCAAAAACCTATTCTACTATTATAAAACAACATAGCAGCTTTATAGGACCTTTTCTCGCCTATTACAATAATTTTGACACAAACTGTGATTTCTGCACAGAAATCAAGACAATCTTTGCATATACCCGGGCGAAACCATTTAAGGTATTTCTTAGTTTTGCGACCTTTAATTCCTGTAACCTTTGTAGGAACCCAACGTATTATGCCGATAATAGCTCTAAAGTGGCAAAATTTATAGAATAGCTTTGAAAGGAAAGGAATGATTTATGGAAAACAGAAAAGCACAATTAGTAGTTTTTGTTATTCTTGTAGGCGTGTGTAGTTCGCCTGCTCTTGCTTTGCCGCCAATGGGCCCACCTAAGTCTACACTTGAAAAAGGCCAATTGGCGATAGATTTTAAGTATTCTTACAGTGAGATGGATTTAGACTTGAGTGGTAAGGTTCGAGAGAACCAAGGTGAGGGGTGGTCAGAATGTGATTACACCAAGTACAGAATCATAGATCTTACATCGAATATGTTTTTAGGCAGTTTGGACTATGGTATCTGCGACAATTGGGATGTATTCGGGCACGTCGGTGCGGCTGACGCCAAGGACGAAATGAAAGAGACACAAGCATGTGGT
The DNA here is from genome assembly GCA_964397675.1 of uncultured Pirellulales bacterium. Lineage (GTDB taxonomy): Bacteria > Planctomycetota > Phycisphaerae > Sedimentisphaerales > Anaerobacaceae > CAYNKI01. The sequence continues at coordinate 5,462 of CAYNKI010000080.1, read as the reverse complement.
AAGTCTGGTCAACGATACTATGATTTCAGTGGTGATTATGGACTTGCCTGGGGATTTGGGACAAGGACAACCTTTTGTGAGGTGGACAACATTACCTGGGGTGGAGTATTTCAGATGACCTGGTCAAATTACGAGCAAAGCAGTGTAAAACTTCAAGGCGATCCTACTTTCTCCGGCGATCTCGATCTGGATTTCTGGGAAATTCAAGTCGCGATTGGACCAACTTTGCAGTTGGATGGTCTTTCGATTTACGGCGGACCGTTCTTACATTTTGTGAAAGGAGACATGGTTCTGAAAAGTAGTTCTGGTGTAGTACTTGTAGAGTCCAAAGGCGATATAAGGGAAGAATCGATATTTGGTGGATATGGTGGTATACAGTGGGATATCACCGAAGAAACTTATTGGTATACGGAATACCAGGTAACCGGCGATGCCTGGGGTATTGGTACGGGCGTCGCCTGGAAATTTTAATGACGGACATTGTTTATAAAAACGCTGAACATTGGCTGACGAACAATAAATCGGAACCTGCGGTAAAATCGCTCGTCTGGGCGAAGCCCGCCGTAGCCCGGTAGGCTGAATATTTAGCCCCAAGCCTGCCCTGAGCGAAGTCGTAGGGTTCTCACTGGATAACAAACATACACTCATCGAGTGCGATAAGCACCATATCAAATGGTCATACTCTATATTGACGTCTAAAAATAAAAATTGCAATTTTCTGCTCTTTGGCTTAGATTAATTCACCATAGTTCTTAAAAGCAGGAAAAATAATTATTTTTGTGATATCCAGGAGCAAATTATGTTAGAAGTCAAACCGAGTCGTGAGGAAGCCTTATCGCTGCTGAAAGAATATAATAAAAATGAAGGATTGATTAAGCACGCGTTGGCTGTCGAGGCGGTGATGCGCTATTGTGCTCGCAAAGGCGGCCAAGACGAGGGGAAATGGGGCATTATCGGCTTGGTGCATGACCTGGACTACGAGCAATTTCCCCAGCAGCACTGCAAAAAAACCGAGGAGATTCTCAAAGCTCAAAATTGGCCGGAAGATTACATCCGGGCGGTGATGTCCCACGGCTGGGGTATATGCACCGACGTTGAACCGCAAAGTGAGCTGGAAAAGACACTTTATGCTGTTGATGAGCTGGTTGGTCTGATAGTGGCAACGGCTCTGGTTCGGCCAAGCAAAAGTGTGATGGACATGAAGGTAAAATCGGTCAAGAAGAAATGGAAGGACAAATCCTTCGCTGCAGGCGTGAACCGTGATGTAATCGAAAAAGGTGCTGAGAGGTTAGGCGTAGAATTGGGAGAGCTTATTGAAGATGCGATTATGGGAATGCGCGAGGTAGCTGACGAAATCGGCCTAAGAGGCAGTCCAGATATGTCGGGATAAGAAACTATCTTAAAACTGTCACCCCTTCGGCAAGCTCAAGGCAGGCTCTGAGCGAAGCGAAGGGTCTGGCTGGCTGATCGCGATGTACATCGGGACTTCAATACGCTCAAAATGACAAAATGTGTTTCGAATTAGTTTCTAAGCTTTGAGCGGTTATTTTTCTCCGTTCAACATATGGAAGGGACGAAATGTGAAAAAAGAGCGATTTGTACTTTTTGCAAGTTGGTGCATACTCGTTCTTGTGATATTCCTTTTCTGGCGATGGGTCTCCATACGATTCTGGCTATATCACAGCCAGAACCGCCAACTGAATCCAGCCGATTATGAAGCGAGGGTGCTTACTCCCAATGAGTACGAACAATTGATAAATCCCGATGTGCGGGAAGTGCGTATTGGTAATGGGTCGGAAACAATGATTAAGGCTGGAGACCAAGATTGGGAAGCGAAAGCGAAATCGAGGTATAAATCAGTGTACAATGGGAAGTACTATGTCCAGATTACAACCAAAGGTACAGCACACTTCCTGGTTGACTGGGTTCGTGGTACCGGTATACCTGCTGCCACATTTTCATTAGGAGCCTTGCTGTTTCTTATGGTATATCACGTTAAAGGAAAGACGGACAAATGATATGTTTCATTTGTAATGCAAAGTTCTATAGATATGCGTAAATGTGCTTTTTTGTCAGTTTTAATTCTTTTGCTAATAGTCGGCTGTAGCAGTAACAAGGCCGAATTGGAAGAAGCTGAGTTGAGACGAGCCGCTATTACGAAGAAAGTAGCTGTTTCAGAAGCAGCGGGTGAGTCTGTATTGGTGGTGGGCGGTGAGGTTATAACCAGCAGTGAGATAATTCAGTCCCTAACAAAGCTTTTTAAGCCGGTTGCGCAGAAAAGCAATTTGGAGCAGTTCAAAGAATGGGCCAGGCCACAAATTGAACAAACTCTTATGGACAGACTATCTGAGATTTTGCTTTACCAGGAGGCCAAAAGGCAGGCAGGGAAAAATGTCGACGAATCTTTGGAAAAGGCAGCAGATATGGAGATGAGAAGATTTGTTCTGAACTTTGGAGGCGATGAGGCAAAAGCTGAAGAAAAACTTAAGCAAATTGGTATGGACAGGAAGAGCTTTAAGGAGAACCGAAAAAAGTACATTATCACTCAGTGGTATTTAGCATCGAAGTTGTCTGAAAACAAACCTGTCACTTATAGTGAGCTGATAAATTACTATGAGCAGATGAAAGAGCAATCTTTTGTTATGCCGGCTAAGTTACAGTTTCAGTTGATTGATATTCAGCCTGCAAAACTCCAGATACCGGACTCAAGTCAGGACCGGCTCGAACAAGCAAGAAAGTTAGCTAATAAATTAGTCAGACAAATACGGGCAGGTGCTGATTTTGGCGAATTAGCCAAGCAGCACTCACATGGGCACAGGCGAGCGTTTGGCGGATTGTGGAAGCCGGTGCAGCCGGAATCCTTAGCTGAGCCTTACGATATTCTTGCCGCCGAGGCAGAGAAGATAGAGCAGGGAAAAATCGCAGGTCCGATCGAGACAGAGGGACATATTTTCATAGTGAAACTTCAAGAGAAACAGCCAAAGAGCTATGAGCCGTTTGATAAAGTGCAAAGACAATTAGAAGAGAAAATTATTATTGACCGCCGTAAAGGAGCCATCGACAAACTTAATGCCGAGCTTATGCGGCAAGTAGTGCTGGATGGAAAGGAAGAGTTTATAGACTTTTGCGTGGAAAAAATTTATAAAATGAAGGAGACCCTCCAGTGAAACTGGGGGGCTAAATATTTAGCATCCCATTTTATTGCGGGATTTTACCAATCACCAATTAGGATTGACAGATGGAAATTGTGGCACATGGAATAGATCTTGTAGATTGTCCGCGGATAGAAAAAATGATAAAGCAGCATGGCGAACGTTTCATCAACAGGGTTTTTACTGCCGCAGAACAAAACTATGCCGAGGGCAAGAAGAACAGGATAGAAAAATTAGCTGGCCGCTTTGCAGCGAAGGAAGCTATTCTTAAACTGATGGGGACAGGCTGGCGCGGCAAGATCGCCTGGACTGATATAGAGGTGGTGAACAATTCTGCTGGTCAGCCAGAGGTTACTATTACCGGCGAAGTTAAGAAGCTCGCTGAAAAACTTGGTGTTAAGCATATAAGCGTTAGTATTACACATACAGCCAATTTTGTAATAGCATCAGCCGTTGCGCTGACGAAAAAGGGATAGTGCCGGTAGAAGGACGACGGACGAGTGACGATGGACGATGGATGATTAGCCCTGCCACCCCTGGCCTGAGCGGAGTCGAATGGCTGTGGGCAGGGCTTGTCTTTCTACCGTCTGTGGTGCCGGGCGGTCTGCTCCGCCTTAGGCGGACTCGTCTCGGCGGAGGCCGAGCCGTAGGCGGACTGGATTGCCTTCAATTTCAAGCTCTCAAAACGCATAACGGCAAGGCTCAGCGGTAACGTTTCATCCCGTCCGATGACACGATTTGTTAGGCATTTTTTACTTTTCACATATAGAAGCTATTATTTTTAGTATCTGGTCTTTTTGTAGACTACCTTTTATTCCATCTTTCGTAATTAAGTAATTGGTTATTTCTTCCTCATTGAAATTATAAGTTTCTTTAAGTCCAAGTGCGAGCGTCTTTATATAAGACTGAGAAGGACAGAGGATATTGCTTAAATAATCTTTATTAGTGATGGCATAAATAGGCACAGCATCATCTTCCCCAAGTAGTATTTCCTTGCAGTACCAGCAGCGACCCTCCTGCTTTCTCACCTCCTCATATTGCTCCTTTGTTATTTTCCACATTCGACAAAAGGTCGTTGACTTTTTATCTTCGTGGAGACCGATAAAGGCAACTCCTCCAAGGTCCCAATTACATGTTTTCTTAATACTGCCAGGCAAGGCAAAGTAAAGTGGATACTGCAGTATTATCGATTTATTCTCTACCGGCAATGTCTTGTCTTTGCACCCAGTATTTTGTTTATTACCAAAGCGAGGAGCTCCCCCTTCTATATAACACAGGAAACGCTGCTCGCTAAGATTTGAACCATATCCAACATACCAGATACAACCCATGATAATTCTCCATTTCATGCCTGACTATGTCTGTATGGTTTCCATATAAGAACTCATAACAGTCTCCACTACACATTCTGATACCATTATTAGAGAAATGACATCAATGGTCAAAACTTGATTAAAAAGTTTAAAAAGCTATACTGGCTAAAAGCGTATAACATAATGGAAATGTCGTTTAGATACGGATTTACACAGATTGACACAGTTTATAATTATATTTCTCTGTGTTCTCTGTGATCTCTGTGGCTGAAATTCTTTTTGTTAAAGACCTTAAATATGTTCAATAGGAAGAAAACAAACGAGTTCGATTGCATTGTTATAGGGGCAGGTCATGCGGGCGTCGAGGCGGCTCACTCTGCAGCTAAAATCGGCGCCAAAACCTGCCTTATCACCATCAGCAAGGACACGATAGCTAAGATGAGCTGCAATCCGGCTATCGGCGGTCTTGCAAAGGGACAAATCGCGCGCGAGATCGATGCGCTCGGGGGACTGATGGGACTGGCGATAGATGAAACTGGTATCCAGTTTAGAATGCTGAATCGCTCGAAGGGCGAGGCTGTGCAGTCACCACGGGCTCAAGCTGACAGGGGAAAATACCAGAAGTTTATGCAGGAAGCACTTGAACGAACTACCAATCTGACTATTGTGGAAGCGATAGCAACAGAGATAATAACCGAAGAAGGTCAGGTTCGCGCGGTCGGTTGTAAAGATGGTTCAGTATACTCTGCCCAGACCGTTGTTGTCACGACGGGCACATTCCTTGGTGGGATGTTGTATATCGGCAGCAAGCAGTGGGCCGGCGGCAGGTTTGACGAGCCGCCCAGCGTAGAACTTTCGCAAAGTTTGAGACGGCTTGGACTGGAACTTGGAAGGATGGCAACGGATACGACACCAAGATTAGACGCCAAGACGGTAAATATGGATAAATTACAAGTACAGCCGGGAGATGAGCCACCGGTGCCATTTTCATTTATGA
>CAYNKI010000079.1:0-14437 GCA_964397675.1 uncultured Pirellulales bacterium | reverse complement strand
TTTTTAGGAATTCAGGCACTTCCAAAAGGTCTACCATTATTTTTGCACCATAGTGTCCCCCGGCTTGAATACACTCCATAATAGTAGAGTTGGAAGCTACACCTAATACAGCAACGATGTCTGCTCCTGCTTTGGCAGCTGATTCTACTTCAATCCTTCCCACATCCATTGTTTTCATATCAGCTACAATAGTATGATGAGGGAATTTTTTTCTTAATTCTCGTACACAATCCAGTCCCACACTTTTGATCAAAGGTGTGCCTGCCTCCAGCCAATCTGCTCCACCATCAACTGCTTCTTCAGCTAACTTGAGCGCACGAACCAGCTCGACAAAGTCTAAAGCTACTTGTAATATTGGCTTCATATTTCGCCTATTATTTGTAAGATAACTTTTCTTTTACGAGGACGATTATCAAAATCGATAAAAACGATTTGTTGCCACTTACCTAATTGCAAAGTAGCGTTTTCAAATGGAATACTTAATGAAGGACCTATCAAGGAAGCTCTAATATGAGAATGGGCATTTCTGTCCTCATGGCTCAGATTATGGGAATATTTTGTTTTCTCGGGGACAATGCGCTGAAAAGCCTTCCGGAGATCATCAATTAATCCGGGTTCGTATTCCATGGTGGTTAATCCACCAGTAGCTCCCGGAATAAACAAATTTACTAAACCTGAATTAAATTTGGCACCTTTGAGGTGTTTCTTCACTATATTAGTTAAGTCAATAATTTCACTATTTCCTTGAGTAGAAAGATGAATTTTTCTCGTAACAAGTTTCATTATTTTTCTATCTTTGTAACCGGCTCAAGGCTTCGAATCTCCTTTTTCTACCTCGTCTAAAGACATTATATAATATAAGTGAATTCCCTTGGTCAATATAAATTTAAAGATTTTTAGCACTCTCATTATTAGAATGATATGTTTTAGAAAGTTCTTAAATTCTCATTGCAGGTATGTCCGGCTCGATATGAATTGTGATATTAACAGGGCGGTCTATCTGCTCGTCCAGGGCATTTTCCAGGCTTTCTGATATTTCGTGGGCCGCAGCTATGTTCAAATTCGGGTCAACGAGAATATGCACATCAAGGAAAACCTCCCTGCCAACCGTGCGAGTTCGCAACCTGTGCCACTGGCGAATCGCAGAGTTGGCGTTAATTATATGTTTTACATGCTCAATTGTACTTTGATCGATGGCACTTTCCGTCAGCTCGCTCAAGCAATCACCTGTAATCCGAACACCAACAAGAATTATCATCAGGCCAACAGCAATGGCAGCAATCTGATCACCATAGTCGAAGCCAAACCTCAGAGATATGAAACCTACTATGACTGCTACCGAACTGAGAGCGTCGCTGCGCTGATGCCAGGCATTGGCATAGAGAGCAGCACTATGCGTTTGAACAGCGGTTCTTTTGGTTAGTCTGAACAGCAATTCTTTAACAGCAACAGCAATTGCTGCGACAATAGGTACTGCTACACCTGGGCGCGAAACGTTAGCTTGGGCGATATCGACAGCGGCGTAGTAAATCATTATTGAGCCGACAAAGACCATAAATACGGCGATAAAACCAGCAGAGAAAGTCTCGAATCGGCCATGACCATAAGGGTGTCTTGGGTCGGGTTCTTTTGAGCCAAAATAATGGCCGAGAAGAACAGCGAAATCAGTAGTGGTATCCGAAATGGAGTGAACACCATCAGCAATCAATGCTATCGAGCCACTAACGAAACCCACCAGGACCTTAACTGCGAAAAGAGCAATGTTGACTACAATAGCTAAGTGTGTGACAGCTTTTATTTGCCTTCCGGCGATTTCTTGCTTGTGCTTGTCCATCAGCACCCCAGTGCCTTAGCGCGTATTATTGCAACTGCATCGATATATTTTTGAGCGGCACGTTTGTCTTTCGCCTCAACTATGACCCGCATGACGGGCTCGGTGTTACTTGTTCTCATGTGCAGCCATCCATCCTTAAAATCGAATCGGCAACCATCGGTAGTGTTGAGCTTTGCATCGGTGAAGGTCTCTTTTGCTAAATTCAGGATTTGCTGTGCCTTTCCTGGCTCTGTGGCTAACTTGTCTTTGGTCATATAATAACTGTCAATTTCGCTTACCAACTGTGTTACACTCTTTCCTGTTTCTGCCATCAATTGCAGGATCAAAGCGATTCCGACGAGACTGTCACGAACCGGGCTTACTCTCAAATCAATCACACCGCCATTACCTTCGCCACCTATAATACAATCGTGGTCGAGCATAGTTTTGGCCACATTGGCTTCTCCAACAGCAGTGCGGATAACCTGGCCGCCAACCTCTACTGCAATATCATCCAGCATCCTGGAGGTAGATAGGTTTGTTGCCGCCCTACCAGTTTTTTTACTGAAGATATATTTCGCTGCCAAGGCTAAAGTATATTCTTCGCCGATATATGTCCCGGCTTCGTCGACAATTACTAATCTATCAGCATCAGGGTCCTGGGCAAAGCCGATATCAGCTCCACTTTTTTTTACAACATCACAAAGTTCCCTCACGTTTTCGCGACTTGGCTCAGGATTGTGAGCAAATAGGCCAGTGGGTTCATCGTTTATTGCCGTGACTTCACAGCCAAGCTCAGCGAGCAGCTTTTTAGTAATCCACCCCCCTGCTCCGTTAACACTATCCAGAGCGACTTTGAATCCCGATTTCATCGGGATTACTTCCTTATCTACTATTGATAAAACCCTGTTAATGTGATTGGTATCAACTTGTCCCGATTTCATCGGGATTACTTTGCCGCAATCAGGCGAATCTACCAGAGCAAAATGTTTATCGAAGAAATATTGCTTGATTTGCTCTACCTCATCAGACGGTGGGGCAATGCTGTTACTGAGTAGGAGTTTTATGCCGTTGTATTGGATTGGATTGTGCGAAGCGGTAATGACTACTCCACCGCTGCATCCAAGTTCCTTTACCATGACAGCTACGCTGGGCGTGGTTACGAGCCCCAAATCTACTACGTCAATTCCAACCGCACATAATCCTTCTGTTACAGCTGACTTTAGCATTTGGCCGCTGCTTCGGGAATCTCGGCCAATGCAAACCGACATCGTATTGCGTATCGCGTATCGCGTATCGCGTACATGTCTGTCTTTTAGAAATGTACCGAAGGCAGAACCGTACTCAATAGCAATAGAAGGCGTGAGGTTGTCACCAACGATACCCCGCATCCCACTGACACTTATTATTAACTGCTCAGCCATAGCGAAAACCTAATTTGTGAAGCGAGCATCGAGAATCAAATATCGAGGATCAGTCCAACTGGCAAACATAAATTTCGTTTACGAAATCAAGTTTGCTAATCTCCTTGATGACTTTCTCATCGGGTTCTTTATCAAGGCTAACGGCAAGCATAGCCTTTTGCTCAACGGGTTTTTGTCCTACGCCCATAGTGCAGATATTTATTTTATGTTTGCCGCAGACCGTTCCAACAGACCCGATGACGCCTGGTCTGTCGTCATTAAAGATGATCAAAACTGCTCCCTGCGGGGTCATTTCTACATTAAAGCCGTCAATTTCGATTATACGCAGCAGAGTTTCGCCAAAGACTGAGCCGGTTACAGTTCGGCTAACTTTATCGGTAACAACTTTGGCAGTGAAACTTGCAGCGACGTCCTTAGCCTTGATGTTTGTGGTCTCATTAATACTAATTCCACGTTCTTTAGCCAGGACAGGGACATTAACTATATTCAGAGGCATATCAAAATGCCGCTGCAGCAGGCCAATTGCAAAGTGAAGAGTAACCGGTTCGACAGACAATTCGGCAATCGAGCCACGATATTGGACATCAACTTTCTTGATATGGCCTGGCGCAATAGTGCTGAGAAGTGTACCAATCCGGCGGGCAAGTTCAGCATACTGGTTTACAATCAGCGGCATGACCCCAGTGATAGATGGAGCATTGACTGCATTTCTGACTGGGCCACCCTTGATTGCATCAACAAGGATCTTAGCAGCTTCAACCGCCACCTCAATCTGGGCTTCTTCCGTGCTGGCGCCTAAGTGGGGCGTGACCAGGCAATCTTCAAATTGGGTAAAGCGCGTATTTTCAGGCGGCTCTTTAGGATAGACATCCAGAGCGGCACCAGCGATACGCTTTTCGGCAAGTGCATCGTATAGCGCATCTTCATTGATAATTCCGCCGCGGGCGCAGTTGATTAGCCGCACCGTAGGCTTCATCATTTTAACTTGCTCAGCATCAATCATATTCAGCGTCTGCTTATTTCTCGGCACGTGGACGCTAATGTAATCGGCTTCTTTAAAAATTCTTTCGAGGTTATCAGTTACTTCAACACCGAGTTTTTCTGCCTCAGCCGGTGCCGCAACTGGGTCATAGCCTAAGATTTTCATATTGAAACCTTTTGCCATTTTTGCCACAGCCATACCGATTCTGCCCAGGCCTATTAAGCCGAGCACTTTATTATTTAGTTGGTTTCCCATATATTTTTTTCTGTCCCAGGCACCGCCTTTTAGGCTGGTGCAGGCCGGCACGACGTTTCGGCTCATCGCCAGTATTAAGGCCATTGTGTGTTCAGCGGCACTGAGGGTGTTGCCGCCAGGCGTATTCATAACCAGAATTCCTTTTCTGGTGGCTTCTGGAATGTCGATGTTATCTACACCAACACCGGCTCTGGCAATAGCCTTTAGTTTGCCGGGATTAGATAAGACCTTAGCGGTAACTTTTGTGCCGCTTCGAATAATTAAGCCGTCATGTTCACCGATAATCTCAGCAAGTTCATCCTCGCTAATGCCGGTTTTAACAACAGCCTCAACTCCATCTGTTGATTTGAGCAAATCAATTCCTTCCTGTGCAAGTTTGTCCGTGATCAAGACTTTAATCATTGTGCAACTCCAAAAAAGGGCCTTACTTTTCAAATTTCGTATTCACATTCTACCGGACTTTATAAAAAATAGCAAGCATTGATAACCTAAGAACTTAATCCTCAAAATATATACTCCCCAAAGTCATCTGGCGGTTTATTTAATCCTGCAATTCTTTATCGAAATTTATTGCGGGTGTTTTTTTATACGCAATACGTATCACGCACTACTAAAAGTCATTCCGAGATCGTTACAAAATCTAAAAAATATTTGGCGTGTTCTATATAACTTTAACACAGGGTGTGTCCCTCGCGCTTGATCCAATTCATTCAATACCTCTTAAATCTCCGAGCCGATTTGCTCTACCGTGAACCAGTTCGCCGAATTGTCTATTCGTCGTATCATGCTCGCCTCCTTGCCATAAAACGTTATCGGACACATAACAGATCGGCAAAAAAGCCCCGATATGGCCAATCTTTAAACTATTCTTTACCAATATCATGCGGTACTACCATACTTTCAAGTTTAATACTAATTGCTCTATTGCTACTTCGGCTTTTGTCTGGCCGGTTTTTATCTTAAAATCAATCGCAGCTAACCGCTGCAGAATGGAGCCGATTTGGTCCAAAGACATCCGTCTAACTTGTGAAAAGAAACCGTCTTTGTTACCCCATATTCTTAGTCTCTTTACAACCTCTCCAGGGTGAACGCCTTTTTCAAGCAGGACTTTAGCATTAAACATCCTGCGAAAATGAAACGCAAAAGCCCCAACAGTTGTATACTCAGCAGTCTTATCTTCTGATAACATATTCCGCAGTCGGGCTACCGCCTCACCGGTGTTTCCAGCTAAACAAGCATCAATCACTGCAAAAACGCCATATATACGATTATGACCAATAAGTGACTCCACGTGACTTTCCGTTATAGTCTTTTCAGCATTTACATATAGAGCCAGCTTGTCGATTTCACTGTATAGCCGGGTAAGCTCGTCACCAACAAACTCGACAAGAAGTTCAGCCGCATCTATAGTCAACTTTTTTCCATGTGCATCCCTGGCATATTCGACCAGACGGCCAGGTAGCTGCCAAGGTTTGGGCTCGACGATTTTGATTAATTTACCGACTTTCGCTAATTTCTTAGCCAGTTTGGTCGTTGCCGGCCAACTACTTACAGTTAAAATAAGTATTCCGGTGGGACAAGGATTATCGAAATAGCTTTCCAGTAAGTGACGGTTTTTAGATACAAAGTCGCCCGCGCCCTTTACGACAACAACTCTTCTTTTAGTCAGGAATGGGGCGGTTCGCAATTCATCCAGCACCTCAGAGGCTGAAACCTGGGCCCCCTCGGTGGTAAAAAGCCCAGTCACTCTTTGCTGTGGCTCTAACAGTTGGTCAAGAAGCTCTTGACACTGGGCGTTGACAAGGGAATCTTCTTTGCCAGCTATGACATAAACCTGATAACCTGATAACCTGATATCCACTACCTGATAACCTGATACCCCGATAACCTCATATCAATCCGCTCCCTAATCCCGAAGAACATCGGGGCGGCACAGTCCCGATTTAATCGGGATTCTTCTTCCGCTTGGCTTTAGCCTGTGGCTTCGATTTTGGATTTTGATCCGGCTTCGGCGGAGGCCTATGCCGAGACGAGCTGTGTCTGGCTTTTGCTTTGGTCTCGACTTTATTAGGATCGGCAGCTATCTTTTCGACGGCGACAAGTTTATCACCGGATTTGAGCTTGATTAATCGCACGCCTTGTGTGTTTCTACCGATCGAGCGGATTTCGTCCAGGCCGGTGCGAATAATTATTCCATTGGCGGTTATCATCATTAGGTCATCATTGTATCGAACGGCCTTTAAAGCAACTACTTTACCGTTTCTTGCTGTTGTTCTGATGTTTATTAGGCCTACACCACCTCTATTTTGTTCTCTGTAATTGTCCAGACTGGTTCGCTTGCCGTAGCCTTTTTCGCAAACTGTAAGCAGAGAAGCCTTTTCCTCGGCAATTACCATATCGACTACAAAGTCCTGCGGACGCAGCTTAATCCCTCGCACGCCTCGTGAGGCCCGGCCCATGGAACGAACCTGAGTTTCATCAAAGCGTATCGCCATACCATCTCGGGTGCCAAGCACAACATGGTCGCTTCCTGTGGTCATCGCGACGCCAATTAAGGCATCATTGGGGTCAAGATTTATAGCAATGACACCAGTGGCTCTGGGATTGCTGTAAGCAGATAGTTTTGTCTTTTTAACAACACCATTTTTTGTAGCCATAATGAGTTGTCGCGGCTCTGCGACCTTGCTATCTTCTCCATTAAAATCAGCGACGTTGATTATGGATGCTATTTGTTGGTCACCCAGCTTTAACAGGTTTACGATATTCCTTCCTTTGCTTTGCCTTGACATACTCGGGACATCGTAGACCTTCAGCCAATAGCATCTACCCCGATTGGTGAATATAAGCAGATAGTCGTGTGTCGAGGCGGTGAATAGGTGCTCAATAAAATCGCCCTCTTTGGTGTCCGAACCGATGATACCCTTGCCACCACGAGCCTGCTTGCGATAGGTATCCAATGGCATACGCTTTACGTATCCATCGTGACTTACCGTAACGATAACTTCCTCCTCAGCGATCAGATCCTCGATTTCGAATTGCTCGACTTTGCCGGTAATTTTTGTCCGTCTTTTGTCACTGTATTTTTCCTTTATTTCGTATATATCTTCGCGGATGATATCCAGCAGGATTTGCTCGCTAGCCAGTATTGCTTCATAACCCTCTATTTGCTCAGTAAGGTTGGCGTATTCCTTAGCCAGCTTTTCCATCTCCAGGCCTGTTAATCTTTGCAACTGCATGGTTAAGATTGCATCAGCCTGTGGGCCTGTAAGGAAATGTTTACCTTTGCTTTTTTCCTTAACAAAGGCTTTGGGCAGAATCTTCTTTAACGTAGCCACCTCCGCTAATCGCAGCGGTTTCTTCATCAAGCTCAACTTTGCCGTTGGAGTATCCGGAGACTTTTTTATGATTTCGATAATTTCATCGATATCACTAACTGCCAGGATAAGACCTTCGAGAATATGGGCTCTGTTTCTACATCTTTTTAATAAGAACCTGCTTCGCCTGCGGACAACGGTTTTACGATGGTCTATAAAGTAATTAAGCATCTGCTTGATATTGAGGATTTCGGGTCTGTTATTAACCAAGGCAATATTGGCAATTGCAAACGTACTTTGCAAGGCGGTGTAGCGGAAGAGTTTATTCAATACGATTCTGTTGTCAGCGTCTTTTTTTAGGTCTACGACAATTCGTAGGCCGTGGCGGTCTGATTCATCTCTGACGTCAGCAATCTCCGGTATAAGGCCCTTATGAACACAATCTGCAATTTTGGAAACAATTGTGGTCTTAACGACCATATAAGGTATCTCTGTTATTACGATTCTTACCTTGTCTTTCTTGGTTGTTTCAATTTCTGTTTTAGCTCGAATTGCCAAATGACCTTTACCGGTAGTATAAGCATCTACAATGCCCTTTTTGCCACAGATGATCCCGCCGGTTGGAAAGTCAGGCCCTGGAAGCCGCTCCATAATATCTTTGAATCCACAGTTTGGGTCTTCAACAACCAGCAGCAGCGCATCACATATCTCTGAGATATTGTGCGACGGAATGTTGGTAGCCATACCAACAGCAATCCCGGTAGCTCCATTGACCAGCAGATTCGGAAACTTCGAAGGCAAAACCGTTGGCTCGGTGCGTGTTTCATCATAGTTTGGCACAAAATCTACGGTGTCGTAGTTAATATCTTCGAGTATTTCCATAGCCGGCGAAGCCAATCTGGCTTCGGTGTATCGCATAGCTGCAGGTGGGTCTGCATCGATGCTGCCGAAGTTGCCCTGCGGGTCAATCAGTGTATAACGCATATTCCAGTCCTGACCCATACGAACCAGCGTTCCATAGGTGGCCTGATCCCCGTGCGGATGGTAGTTGCCGCTGGTATCGCCTACGATTTTGGCACATTTGCGGTGCGTGCTTCGTGGGCCGAGATTCAGATCGTTCATCGCTACCAGTATTCGTCGTTGTGACGGTTTTAAACCATCGCGAACGTCCGGCAGAGCACGGGATACAATTACACTCATTGCGTAGTTGAGATATGAATTCTTGAGCTCATCAAGAATCCGCATATCCTCAAAACGCTCCTGTGGTTTACTAACTTTTTTCATATCGCAATAACCTGATGCCTACTACCTACTACCTGGTACACTGATATACTGTTTAAGTAGATTACATGCTATTCGACTAAAAGTCAATAATAACAATTGATTCTGGTTTTAACTTGACGAAAAAAGCAGAAATTTTCCCTTTAGTTTTTTGCTCTACGAGAAAAATGAATTATACTTTAGATAGGAGTGTTGAGAAAATAAATATTTGTGTTCTTGAACACAGAACATAATACTCCTTCCTTCTCTCTAAGGGGGGCAGGCTGACCAGTCAAGATACAATATATATGGGGGGTCACTGTCTCCCTTGTTTTTTAAGCACGTTTTCAACATAAAATAAAAAACGGGCTACAGGAGGACCCGCTTCGCGGGAACATAATCCCATAACCCGTTCTTGTGAGTAAGGGGGTCTTAGGTCAACATGGGCCAGCCTCCCGAAATACTTCGGAATTGGCTCGCTCCCCTTTATTTTCTTTACGCACTATTTCTTCTTCTGCGCAGCAAGCTCAACGCACCGCTGATGCCAAGTAAAGCTATTGTTGTTGGCTCTGGTACTTCTACTAAGAAGTCCTGTTTTCCCTGGTAAACAAAAGCTCGCAGGTCTGCCTTCGGACCGTAACCGGTTAATTGATGCAAGAAATAATTAGCCAAAGATGTGTCAACCTCTTCTGCCTTGAAACCACGGACACCCAGTGTGCCATCAACTGTGACATCATAATTCAACGGCGATGTTGGAAGGTCCTCGTAAACAATCTCCCATATCGCTGCAGCAAAGGCTTCAGATGTGCTGTTTTCATAGGAAGAATATGGCGCACCGTCTGCCCATTCCGGAAGATAGAATCTACCCCACAGCTCACTAAGATAATCGGCCTTGGTAGTACCTATATGGCTACCAAGGAAGCTGTTATACGCGTCTTCCGGCATAACCACATTGTACTGTAATGTGCTGCCTGGGGCATTCTCGTTCAATTCCATGCAGAAGCTTCCAACTTGACCGTTAGGCCAAAAATTACCCTGTCCCGTGCTGCCGGTCTTGTCGAGCATATAGACTCCACCATTTACGCTGGTGCCACTATAGCCACCGCCCCAAATGTCTAATACATCTTTTGCACCATAACCGCTATGTTCGATGTCTACGGTGCCTAAACTGGCTTTTGCTACGCAAGGCAGAGCTAAACTAATTGCTACACAGAGAATCATTATCTTTACTGCTCTCATCTTCTTTTCCCCCAAAAGCGTTCTCTAACAATTTTTGCCGTCCCGATGTACATCGGGATTCACAGCAACTCTGACAATCTTTCTCAATCCATATGATTCTGACTAATTCCTTTTGCAAGCACACATACTACCCAGCAACGATGGCTAAATCGCTGCTTTCATCATTCTTGTACCCCCCCTATATGGTGACCGTTTGTACAATAGATGTAGCAATTGAATCTACATCATCGCTCCATCGCCAAAGCTTTGGAGCGTCGGCGACAAACCACCAGAAAATTTGACTTAGGTGCTCACAATAGGGGAAACTTGAGAACACCCCCCATTCCGATTTTAATTACCCCCCAGGGAATCATTTATGTAGTTAGTTTACCGTAACAGCTAATAAAAGTCAAGAGAATTTGACTGTAATTGCTGAGAATGATTGAAATTTTTCGATAATGTCACCTTATAAGCCGGAAACAAAACAATTATAGGATTTCAACTTAAATTTCGACTAACCATCAACTATGAATTTTCATTAAAGCTTGAGTCCACAAGAAGCTAATTGAAGATTTAACTTTGACATCATGTTCAATTTTGTTCACAATCTTTAGTCGATGTTTCGGTACTTTATTCCCCGACTAAAAGTCAGGGAATCCTGGTTCATTTTCGTGATGTTATTATGACTGACATCAGTAGACAATTTCCTACTTACTGGCGGAGTTGAGTTGCCGTGAAGTCGAAGAGGTCGTACAACAGCTCTTCAGCATAAGGACCATCCAGTAATCGAAACCAGGCATATATAATTCGGCCTCCCTTTTTTAGCTCAGCATATGCAACGGCATCGCCAAGATAATTTTCGTCACCATCACACAATTGCAGCAGGGAAACATGCTCTGCATGACTATTGTCAGCAAAGAAGGGCCTCCAGCGCAGGTCCCCTGATATAGGAAAGGGAAATTGCTCAGGCACATGCAGCAGATAGCTTTGAGTCTGTACAAAATGCAGCTCTGTATCGTTCGGCGGCTTTTCCCATCCTATACGCAACGTTAAGCCAAAGTCGCTGCTGCGGTTCACCCTCTGATTGTTTTCATCGTAATAACAAGGCCATGGTTTTGAAGGCAAAAATGCGATATATCCACCTGTTTTTAGATAGTTAACCAGCGCGGCGTCGATATCACCGACACTGTGGACGCTGCGACGATATTGTTCCCCTCCACAATAAAGCAGGATGAAATACTGCTGGGGCCGCTGCGGTTCTGCTATATCCTCCCACGATAGATTATCCGGAGTGACACCCAAATCCAATAGCCACCAAAAGGCCATTGATTCCGCGCCCGGCAAAACACCGATTTGTAGTGCTTCAAGCTTTTCGCGCAATCGAGCTTTCTCTTCGTTAGAGAACTTTTCGTTAGCAGGCTGGTTGTGGTCACCACGTTTTGTAGCCTTGAAGCATTTGGCATACTCAGCCGTGAGCTCAAGATACTGCTCTTGATATTCTAATGATGGCTCAATCTCGCTTCCCTCATGCCATTCGTTAAAGCTCGTAATCAGTACCCAATGCGGGTCAGCCGTGATGGCCTCTTCCCATTGTGCACGATATAGCTCACCCTCATAACGCTCTACAGCAAGGCCTGGTTTGCGGATTTTCGTATCGTCGTAGCCGGGAATAACTGTCAAGGTGCTGATCTTGCCAGCTTGATCAGCCGTTTCTACCCAGGAACGGTAGGTATCGACAGCCCACTTGCGCACGGCCTTTGGTGCTAATCCTCGAAGCCTACCAGCAGTATTATAAGTATGAACGCCGTCAAAAACATGGGCTGCGCCATAGCTGAACTGGTCACCAATTGCTGTAACACCTTCTTTGTAATTTTTATTAATCAGTTCAATAGCTTTAAGCCAATCTGTCAGCCCAATTTCGCGCAGAGCACGCCCATATACAAAAACTACCGGTTTTCCATCGACCTTAAGGTAAGCGGTATGGTTACCGTATTTATTTAATACTTTGATGATATCGGTAGCAGCCGACTCTGGCGTCTGAGGCTTGGGCACGGTCTCGTAGTAGATGCAAGCAGTCAATCCATGACGCTGGCAACTGTCGAGAATCTTATCCATTGCCCGATCTGAAAAACTATTGTGTCCCCACCAACTGACGATGAAAGTATCGATGCCGGCATCCTTGGCCCATAGACAATGCTGATCAAGCAAATTAGGGTCATGCGAGTCGTATGCGCCAAGCGCTGGATAGTTGGTACTCGCTTCGATGTCTTTGTTATCGGCGTCGATGTGGCCCCAATGCACTGTCTTGCCGGCACCGCCAGGCCCATCAGGTACACCATACCACGGATAATAGAACGTCAGAACCTTGCGTGGCACTATGGCTTGATTCTGGTTAGTTTGCTCTTCTAAGCCTTCAGCTTTTAACAAGTCACCTGCTTCCAATGCCTTCGTGAGGCCCATAAGACCAAATAACACCATCCATACATAAATGTTTCTGTACACTGTTTTATTTCTTGATCTCATAATCTACGCGGCTCCTCTAAATAATATGTGACTGCTACTAAAGTTCGCCTTCATCGCTGGACAAATAATCTCGCACATTCTGTACGGTAAACAGCGTAGCAATCTTAAAAAGCTTTTTATTTTGGTTTGCCAACTCCCATAATGATTGAGCTTGACACCTTAGAGCCATTAACAGAACCAATAGTCCCGCTGCAACAATATAGCTCAAACGTCCTGGCTTAATCATTCTATCTACCATGCTAAACTGGTGTCGAAGGCTTATTCTTTCTTGAAAGCAGTAATTTTTTGTTTTAGTGCTCGGCAGGCTTCTGTTGGGTCCTCGACCTCGGTCACCGCAGAACAGACTGCGACCGCTTTGGCACCAGCCTTTAAAACCTTGTCTACATTTTCCAACGTTATACCACCAATAGCCACATGGCTGATACCGGTATCGGCGAGCTGCTGTGTTGCTTGTCTGACATAGTCCAGCCCAACAGGTTCAGCGGTCGGCTTTGTGCCGGTGGGAAAGACAGGCCCAAGACTTACGTACGTAGGAAGCGCCTCACAGGCAGTTTGCGACTGCTCGAGCGAATGTGTGCTTTTGCCGATTATTAGCGGAGCCAATTGCAGCTTGCGAGCCTGCTCGATGGGTAAATCATTTTGGCCGAGGTGCACGCCGTCAGCACCAGCCGCAATAGCAACGTCAATCCGGTCGTTTATTATCCCAAGAGCACCAGCCTCTTTGCATATTTGCGCAAATTCGACAGCAACAGCAAAAAGTTTGTCATCGTTGATATTTTTTACCCGTAGTTGAATACAGTCGGCACCACCGGCCACGCATCGCTGGGTTAAACACATAATGTCTGTTGGCAGATTGCTGCTAATTATTACATACAGCTTGACTCGTTTGAATTTCTCAGCCGGCTCACTAAAAAGAATAATGTCTTTTTCAAGTGCATAAGCATCGAATCGTAGCTTTTCTATTGTCTCTGCTACGGAACGATTTTGTGTTCGTGTCATTTCTGTCAGCGTCCGCAATGCCTCGGTTAAGCGTTTGCAGCCAGCAGTCAAACAGCTCTTAAGATTGCTGCGTTCGAGCTGATTCTCAACAACGCTTCCAACACCGACATCACTGAGTGTATCTCTGCTTGAAATCAGCCGGCCGGCATCCAGTTTATCTAAGCAAGCTGATAATTCGTGCCGAAGCCGTTTAGCGCGCTTGGTCAAGGGAGCTGAATTTAACGCGAATCTGCAAAATTCTTCTATGACACGAGCAGCCTCACGGGCGCGATTGAAATTGGCATCGATAATTCTATAAGTGGCGCGCTGCATAGTGAAGTTGATTATACAGCTTGGAATCGCTGTTGGGTAGCAAAAATTAAATCAGAGCCCCGATGTACATCAGGGTCTGAGTATAATTTTGATTTCTGTCTATTCGTTATATATTGCTCTAATCTCTGCTTCGGATAATGTCCTGTTATATATCCTTACATCGTCCAAAGCCAGGCCAATTGTATCCTCCCATCAAAATACATCTCAATCTGGAATGTGTTGTAGTCATAGTCCATACCCAGTAGAGGAACATCAACCCAGGAAAAGGAAAAATCGGCATGTTTCAATCCTGGGTGGCAGCCTCAAAGCCTGCCCTGAGCGAAGTCGAATGGGCGCA
>CAYNKI010000078.1:9569-14511 GCA_964397675.1 uncultured Pirellulales bacterium | reverse complement strand
GAGGCCGTGATCTTCCCGAGCTTGATATAGCCCTCGGAGCTGTAGTGGGTTCCATCGTCCCCGACGGGCAACTTGCCGGGATAGAGAGTGGTAACCTTGTGGATGTCTCGACCTGCTCTATTCTGTGCATGGATGACGGTTCCGATGTACGGACGTCTGCCTCCCAGCTTTTTAGCTTCGGGCAAGTCCATGTCATTTATGAAGGACAGTAGAATTTTGAGCAATTCCCCGTCATTCTCTGGAGGTTTGCTTGCCGTTTTTTTAGCTTTGAGCAACTCCTCGTCATTCATTTTGGACAGGAGAGCTTTGAGCAACTCCTCGTCTTTCATGTAGACTGGAACAAATGTCGGCAAGTCCGGGGTGCCCAGGTCCGCGCGCAGGTCTGAAATTAGCTGTTTGAACCTATCATAATACTCATTCGCGAGATTTCTCCTTGTTCCATCGGCGGCGCCCTGTTTCCAGACAAAGCCACAAAACTCAGGCTTCGAAATGTTTCTTGCTTCAGCAACAGCGTTCATCAGATCCTTATACAGCGGTCCCTTTTTCCCATCGAAGGTAAGCTCGGCCCGTTCAAATGACCAGTTTTTCTCGAACCCGCATATCCCCGTTCCGCCGACCGCAACCTTGATGATGCCTATGGTATCGTCCGGCCAGAAATCGGCAAGCTGATGCGCCATTGACACGCCCGGCCCGAATCGCTGGCTCGGCACAAAGTATTCCCACCTCCCATTCGCCCAGATTCTGATGCGATCGTGCTTTTCATTGTAGGGCGCCTTCAGTTCTTTCGCCCGTCCGGTACCTTGCATGTTGGATTGTCCCATTAACACGAAAACGCGAAACTTCCCGCGTTTCGAAATCGCCGCTTGGCCGCCCCCCATGGTGTTCGACTGTTTGAAGCCCGTCGTCTTCCACTTCATGGCCTCCGCATCCTTTTCCGTGAGAACCGAGTCACCATCGGCGCCCGCCTGTGGATCACCCTTGATTGCATCCTTAGGCAGTGATTTCAGTTTGCGAATGATGAAATCCTGCTGAGATTCATACTCTGTAACGGGCGGTCCATCTTTATACTCCAGATGACACTCCATTCCCAGATAGACCTCCATTGCTTCTTTGAGTTTGATTCCAAACATAGGATGATGAACCCATGTACCCCAAGGGGTTTGCTCATCTACAGGTTCGCTTGGGCCAGGATAAGAAAGATAAATCGGTGGATCATCTGGTGTTAGATGAGTGATGGGAGAAGCGTCCAAACCAAGAGCTAATTGCTTAGCCGTGGGGGTTCTTTCGCTCGAACTTTGTACTATTCCTTTTCTTTTACTTAGGTTCAGTGAGTCCACTCCGAACCATTTTAACAGAGTCGGACCATGAACGCAGGATTGACCGCCCCTTGGTGCCAATACCTGAAGACGAGAAGACTCCCGGAGTACGGGGTCTTTATGATCAGGTTGTGCCAGGTCAGGATGAAAGCCCAGCCACATCAACATACACCCTCCTGCAGAACCGCCTGTTGCTGCAAAATTAGTCTTATCCAGGTTGTACTCTGAGGCGTTATGTCTTAAAAACTGAAGCGCCCGGGCTCCATCGTGCATAGGAGCCGGATACATATTTTTTCCTTCGACAAGAAGCCCTTCTTCAGTAAGTCGGTAGTTTATAGAAGCTACGGAGATTCCCTCCTTGTGCATATTTTCAATCAAACTATTGTCAAAGTTTCTTTTGTCTCCAGCTCTAAATCCTCCTCCATGAATAAAGACCAACAAAGGGGTCGGTGTATCGGAGGGCACCAGCCATAAGTCCAGCACATTGCTGTGATGAGACCCATAAACCACATCAGCATGCGTAGGGAGGATTGTTAATTTTCTTCTGTTTTCTCGACTCTGTTTTAGGAAGGCTTGTGCCTCTTCCTTAGTCAACACTCCGTCTTTGTCTGTATCTGCCTGCGGGAATCTCTCAAGCCAAGTTGCTAACCTTTCTTCTCTGGTCTGCGCAGAAGCCATTGTTGCGACTAACGCAATACATACAAAATATATCCACCATTTCTTCATCATACATTCCTTTCTACATTTTATTTGCTAATCATATATTACTTGATTATTGAAAATGGCCTGCTCATAATTATTTCATCATGTCGAGATAGGCCTCTGCGAATATCCGGCCTAGCTCCAACAGTCCCGCTGTATTGGTGTGAAAGTCTTCAGGGTGCTTTTCCAAATCCCGGAGAATCACCATCTTGGCGTTCGGTATGGCCTGCTGGGCATCCCACTGGGCTTTGAGCACCCACATGGCTCCGGGGCGCTTGCCCTCAATCACCGTTGGAACCATATCACTCAGGTCGTCGGGAATATTTGCCTCGCTAGGTCGGTGAGAACCGTAGAGGAAGGGCATATCTTCCGCTCCAACCTCCTTGCGCACACCATCGACCATAGCCTTGAGATTCGGCAGGTATTCTTTGGCTACGTCGACAAATGACATGTCTCTGGCGCCCTGGAGCCACACGAACCCCATGAGTTCGCAGTCTCGGCTGGCGCAAGCCGCCTTCACCTTATTCGTCAACGCCTTGAAGAGGTTGCCCCTTCCCGCGTTTTTTGTGCGTTCCGCCTGCTCCTTCGTCCAATTCGGATGCCACGCCAACACGCCCGTACCGCCGGCGGCCTGTTTGACAATTCCGATGGTCTCGTTCGGCCACGCCTCGGCGATAGCATGAGCGAAGGCAATCTCAGGTCCGAAAGAAAATTCGGTCAGACCAAACTTCTTGCGCAGTTTCTCGGGATAAAGGTGAAATGGCCGCAACGGTTGCCATTTTCCATCCTCGAACATCAATACCCGGTCGTTCCCTTTTCGCAACGCGTCGGGTAATTCATGGCTTCTGCCAAAGCCCGCCATACCTGATTGGCCGGATAGAACAAACACTTTGATTTTCTTGCTCGGTTTACGTACTTCCGGTGACACAAAAACGTCTCTTACGGCTTCGAGATATCCCATACCGAACCGTTCGTCCGGCTCGAGATAGCTGCCCTCCACCCATTCGTTCCACGCGTTAATTGTAATCAGTTTGGGCTGATCCGGATGAGCGTCGGCGTAGGCCTTGGCCTTGAGCAGGTACTTTTTGAATGTTTCCGGATTGGCGTTTTCCGTGATAGCGCCTCTTATCTCCACGAATCGTGCATTATTGTCCCAACCGATTGAAACATGCGGAAAGTATGGCGCATCAAACTGCCTCGACCATCTCGGCCAATTGGCAATGGCCTTGTCCGCCCATGGGATGTAATCCCCTACGGGGCGGGCAAGGTGAGCGAACTGGTAATTGGTCAGCGAATCGACCTTGAACGTCTTGACCGTGTTGGCGGTCGTGCCTTTTTCACTGGCAAAACCCGAATCGTCGATTTTTGGAACCTTGCCCCAGTAGATCATCTGAAAGTGCAAACCGGGAAAGCCCGCCTTTTTAACTTCCGACCGAAAATAATCCAGGGCCGCGACCGTTTGCTGGACCCCGCCCAGGCCCTTGATGAGGTTATTCATGTCGTAGATCGCAAAGACCGGTTTGCCGTCGATTTTATAATAGCAGCGGTGACTGAAGTACTTTTTTATCACGCGTGCAACAACGGTCTTGAAGGTCGGCAGATCCACGCTTCCCGGCCAGATGACTTCCAGCTTGTGCGAACGACGGATATCCCAGGCGGTCTTGGCATCGTGATTGGCCCACATCAGATAGAACTTCATTTTATCGACATTCTTCGCCTTGAGAAAGCCGTCGTTGAGCGCACTTTCCAGGAATGGCTTATTTTCAAACCAATACCAGTCAAAGAGCATCACATTGACGCCGTGGCTCGTGGCTGCTTCAATTCTCTTCTCCATGGCCGCTGGATCGTTGTCCATCAAATAGCCCCAGGCCGGCACGCGCGGCTGGTAGTGCCCCTCCCATTTCGGCTTGCAATTGCGTATGCTTTCCCACTCACCTTGACTACCATCAGGGAAGAAGGTTGCCCAACGCTCATCGAAGTGACACGAGGGCCAATAAAAGGCAGCCACATCGTATTCTTGCGCAGCGCACGCGTACGTCCCCATAACGACCATGAGAGTGACAGCAGAAATGATTAAATTCAAACGCTTACAAAACATAATCTACTCCATTCAAAATCAACGACAGTGTAACATGTTAATCTAGACATCATAATTTCCCTCTTCAGGGATATTCCCAGGTCGCTAAAGCTGCGGCAACTTCATCCAGCCACTGGGTCACGGGTTGGTACTCGGGCGGCGAGCCCATGGTCGGGCAAAGACCTCCGCCTTCCGAGTGTTCATTCCAGGAATACATCGTGACGACCTGCGCTTCGCAGGCCTTCGGGTGTGCGGCCACAAAATCAAAGACGGCCATTACCCGGGCGGCGAGGTCACCTTGTTTCGGCCACTGGTAGTGATACCACCTGTCTTTGGGAGCGCCGGTCTCCTTATCGCGGGCACGGGGCCAGGGATATTGCATGCTCGTGCACGGAGGAAGGAAGGGGAGCCCTCGGTTCAGAAACTTGCTCTCATAGGTGTTGATGAGGTCTTGCGTGGCCTCAGCATAGGTGGGGGCCTTGTCCCTTTCAGCAACCTTTCCCCCATAGCCCCCGGCATAATCCATGAAGGCATCATACCCGTCTTTCTTTAGGGAGTCGGCTTGTTCATAGGCACGAGCCGGTACACTGGCGCCGACAATGTACGGATTCTTCAGCCCCGCGCCTATCACCCAAACTCGAATGTATTCCACAAACTCGCGCCCCGTCATTCGTTCTGCGCCGCTCGCGGATTCCAGGTCCGATCGGAACCGCTCCGGCCGGAGCACGATGACCAGGGGGCGATTATCCATCACCTTCTGCCAATTGTCCATTGTGAGGTACTCTATGGTTTCATCCATCATGGCAGCCACTTTGCTGCGCGTATAGTGAATCGTATTGTGTCCATA
>CAYNKI010000078.1:0-9469 GCA_964397675.1 uncultured Pirellulales bacterium | reverse complement strand
TTTCAGAAAGCCCTGTTTGCCCGGGAGGTATCCGAGTTCCTGCTGTTGCGTGGCGCCTTTTCCGGAATACATATCCCAGCGCTGCACGCCGAGGAGCGGGCGGTGACCTTTCTCCATAACGATGTTCTCCTCGCTGCAGAAAGATGTCATTGCCAACAACGATACGATTGTAGAGAGACAAATTATTGTCCTGATGTTACTTGTGAGATTCATCCAGGATACCAGAATTTTCAGAAAACCGCGTCTGTTCATAGGGTCGTTGCTCCTTGTACGTTATGCGCGTGCCCGACCTTCCTGCACAGTTTTTCGCGACACGCGCTTGCATGGCGGAACCGTCTTGGTTTCTCTTTCCCAGCGGGCCAGCTTATCGCGCATAATGGTTAGCATCTGTTGGTACTTGGGATTGCGGATCTCGTTTTTCATCTCCCAAGGGTCTTTCTCCAGGTCGAAGAGCTGTTCATAGGTCACCTTAGCGTCCTGCCGGTAGACTACGTACTTGGTCTTGGCCGTGCGTGTGATCACGGTCTGGTTCTCAAGCGAGTCGCCGATTTCCGAGAAGATGGTGTCACGCCAGCCGCCGGCCTGCCCCTTGGCCGGGGCGACGAGGCTTTTGCCTTGCACGTTGGAGGGAATCGACTGATGCGTCAGTTCAAGCAGGGTGGGCAACAGGTCAATGGAGCAGGTCGGTTCCTGTCTGCGCACCCCTGCGGGGATGACACCGGGACAACGAAGCATCAGGGGGACGCGCACCGTGGCGTCGTATCCCTGGCGGCCCTTGGTCCATGCGCCGTGTTCACTCATCATTTCACCGTGGTCTGCAGTATAAACCACTGCCGTGTTGTGGGCCAGGCCCAGGCGATCCAGTTCGTCCAGGACACGGCCGATGTTGTGGTCAATCTGACTGACCAGGCCGTAATAGTAGGCCAGGGTTTTGCGGTGTAGATCTGCGTCAAAGGTGCCGGATTTTGCCTGGGTGCCTTTGAGGCCTGGTGTGTTGTAGTCGTAGTCGTAGCTGTGGTTGGGCGGCAGGGTTACCTTGGCCGGATCGTACATGGACGCCCAGGGCTCCGAGGGCATGATCGGCGTGTGGGGGCCGTAAAACGACAACCACAGGCAAAATGGCTGGTCTTTATTTTCGCGCATGAAGTCGATGGCTCGGGCAGCCCAGTAACCGGCCTTATGATGATCGTTATCCACCCGGCACGGACCTACGCGCGAACGGCCCGGATGTACATTTTCGGGCAGAAAATCGCCCTTGCGATCTTGCCCCGCTTTTCCTTCGGATTCCATGAACGCCTGATATTCGGGAAGGTCAATGACAACATTGAAGCCGTGCTTGTCCGGAATGACACCCATATGCATATGGTGCTTGCCAATGGTCGCGGTCTTATATCCCTTGCGTTTGAGAATATCGCCAATGGTGTCTTCCCGTGCATTCTCCAATTGACCATTGTAGTAGAGCCCATGCGTGCGGGCGTAGCGCCCGGTCCAGATGGAGTAACGGGAGGGGCAGCATTGACCGGTCTGGCAAAAGGCGTATTCGAATAGGGCGCCTTGCCGGGCCAGGCGATCCATGTTTGGCGTTTGTACTTCCCGGCTGCCGTAACACCCGAGTGCATGGGCGTTGTGTTGGTCCGTCATGATAAAGAGTATGTTGCGCGGTTGGGCAGCCCTGGCATGTGTCCAAGTTTGAAACATCGTGCAACCAGCCAGCGAACCGGCCAGGAACTGGCGGCGAGAAATTCGAGCAGTATTCATATAGGTACTCCTTCTTTGGTTCAACCCTTGCGGAACTGTTCTTGCATCAGCAACGCTGTTGCGGCGATAGGCGTGCTTTGCCTGAACATCAGTGCGGAGGGGGCCCTGGAGGCATTCTCTTCTTTTTTACGCATTCATAAAACACACTTTTTTCCAAATATAACATCTACAACCCTACCCCAAAACCTGTTCAGAGTCAAGGAACATCATTCTCCCAGCCATTTGACCAATAAGAGTATAACCATTCTGTAACCACTATTTCGGTGTGTACCCGAGTTTTCCCCAGGTGGCCTTTTGGATGCGTTGGAGATCCTCGTTGTCGCTCTGATCGAAGTCGTTCAGCATTTTCGCAATACCCCCGGTCTGTTGTGAATACTCTTCACTGCGCCGGGCCAACTCAACCGTCTTCTCTCTGTTGGTCCATTTCCAAAACTCGACATGGCCGTCCGCAAAACTGAAATTGCACCCTCCGCCATGACGCCAGTTGGGTGTATTGCGCCATTGCGGCACGTTATACATCACAGTGTACATGGCGTCTTGATCAGAGCCCACAGTGTCGGCAAAGACCATGCGCAAGGCCGACTGTTTCACGGAACTCCGGGTTATGAGAATCTGATTCTTCTGGGCACCGTAAATCGTTGCACGCCCCCCATTGAAGCCGTTGTTCCACACGCAGGTAATGCAGTAGGTCCGCAGGCCCTCATAGGGCGGTGCTACCGGACAGCGATATGCTTTCACGTTCTTATTGTACTTGAAGAGGCGGCCTCTCTTGATATTCTCAAACTGTTCCTCTTTACTTTCATCGAGGTACTGCCAGCCAACCCACCCCTGGTCAGGCGACGTTTTATCGTTCACGGCCCGGGTCCGTACGACTCTGTCTCCGTTATCGTCGGCATACATCATCCAAGCCAGAGTGAGTCCCCTGAGGTTATTGGAACAGACGGTTCGTTTCGCTAATTCCCGTGCTCGTGACAAGGCCGGTATCAAGATGCCCATCAACAACGCAATGATGGCGATGACCACCAACAGCTCGATGAGCGTAAACCCCGTTAGAAATCTTCTGTTGTCCCGATCATGAATATCAATTTCTAACGGGGTAAAAGCCTTTTGTCTTCGCATAAGCTTTCTCCTTAATTGGGGGTATAGCCGAGTTTGCCAAAGCAACTTCGCTGCACCCTATGCAGATCCTTATTGCCCAGCTGTTCACTGAGGGTGCTTTTGTTGGCTAACCACTCACTTCTCGTCATACGGGCGCACTTAACGGTACGTGGATCCATCCACTTCCAGTACTCTGCGTGGTGGTCGGCAAATGCAAAGTTTGTCCCGTCCCCATGTCTGGCTGTTGGCTTGTCCCACCAACGAGGCTGACTATACCATATAGTCCAACTCGATGGGGACAATTCTCCTTCGTCGAGAAAGACAATCCGCTGTCCAGGATTCTTGATCGATTCTCGCCTTATAACTACCAGTCCACGATCCTGTATGTCGGATATTCTGTGGCCGTTCATGACATCCGATATAGCATATGTCACTACCTCACCTCGGATTCCCGTAGGGCACTTATAGAGCCTTTCGTTCCTGATGTACTTAAACAGACCTCCATCTCTGATACCCTCTAACTTCTCTTTCTCAGTTGGATCGGGAAAGTGTGGAGGTCCTATGTAGTAGACCCAGCACTTGTACGGTCTCGCATGGGTCCCACCCCATATAGTCTCTTGTGTCTTCCTTGTGCAGCCCATCACGATCCGCCCATCGTTGTCATCTGCATACATAACCCATGCCAGCATCATCTGCTTGAGATTGCTAAGGCAAGCCGCACGCTTGCCCTGCTCTCTGGCCCTGTGTAATGCAGGCATCAATATGGCCATTAGTACTGCAATGATGGCAATGACCACCAACAACTCAATTAAAGTGAATCCCTTAACGGGTTTCATGACTGTTTTCCTTTAACTTCCGGAATCCGGCAGGACGACGATCCTGCCGGATTCCGGTTTTTCACAAGGTCCCGATTTATTCAGGCGCTGCCACAAAGGTCAGTGGTTCTTGGGTCTGCTTGCCATTCGGGGTCATCGGCCCCCCATGAAACCAGGACCAGAAGCCCGGATGCGTTCCGGACAAGAAATTGTGATCGCCATCATAGTCGAGGGCCATGATGGCAAAGCCAATGGTATCACCGACCACCGGCGGGAACACATCTCTGCCGTTTCCGTCCAGATCGCCGTTGACCTTATCTTCCGGGAAGTCACCGACCAGCACCACCCACGGAATTTTCAGCTCCACGGTCCAGTCCTGGGTATCCGGGTCCACTTTCCCGGCAACCAGGACATCCGGATTCATGAAGATGGGGTAATCGAAAAAGTTCGCAGGGTTGAAGACACTCTCGGGATGGGGATTGCCCTCTGCATCAGCCGGAGCAATGGTTGGAATATACACGTTAGGCGCTACCGTGTCATAGATCCCCGCAGTTATGGTGAACTGCAGGCCATCGGATTTATTCGGCGTGGGACCGCGATATTCATAGACATCGTCTTGAACCGAACAGGCAACGTACAGGTTCTCATCGTCCCACATTACATAGTAGGTCCCATTGAAATCCTCTAACGAGGTTCGGTGCCAGGCCGTTTTCGCTAGCGCGCCGCCCAATGTCATGGCGTGCGTGTAGTTCGGATCAGTGGAATCGACAACGCCCACGGTCTCGGCATTGATCACGATGGCCTGGGCCCCTTGGTATTCCTCCGGTGTAACCTCACCATCGATTGTTATCTCCTGGCCCGCGGACAGCTTCACACACTGCATCGGCCAACCCTGTTTCGCATCCACCGCCGGTTCGCGCACTGCCGGTAGCGCTGCGACGAAAATATCATCCACATAAACCACGGCACCCGCCGGACTCGTGATCGACACCTCCACGCGCAGACCGATTCGCTCGGTCGGCTCCAGAGCCAGGGTGACCTCAGAAGAGATAACGACATAGTCATCCAATGTATCTACAGCCGCGGGGGTACCGGCACTCCACTGCCCGTCCTGGCCCTGTTCGGCCACATGGACGGCAACCTCGGTACCGGCCGCATCCGCGGGTACCAGTAAGGCAGCTTCCACCAGCATACGCTGCCCCTGGGGCAGGGCCAGTCCATCGCGGATGTCCTGGGTGATGGACTCGCTGTTGCCGGTACCGGTAACAGCCGCCGCAAAGTCACGCGAGTTAACCAGACTCGGATCCATGGCATCGGGGAAGGCGTAAGCCGCACTTGCCATCCAGCCGGCGATCTTGTCGTTTTCGCCATCCCAGTACTCGAAACTCTCGTTTTCGACAAGAGCCCCTTCCCAGCGGACCCAGTCGAACTCGATCTGGAAATCATTCGGTGCCTTTCTGGGCAGGTCAAAATAAAAGAGATCGGCCGTGCCCTGCCAATTCTCCTGATCTGAAAAATTAAGATACACCACCTCGGCCTGATTGGGATCTTCCGGAGGTAGGAACTTAATCACTTTTTGGAGACTCTCGCTGGTGATGAATCTCACGGCAGTGCGCGTCAAGTTGCCGCCTGTGATGTCCGTAGACGGAATCGACATACGCATCTTGGCATACACGCCGGTGAGAATACTCGTATCATAAGACCCGCCCGGAGGTGTGAGCCTCGGCGAGTTGTTGGCGCTGTCAATCGTGACCACCAGCTTGCCGTCGTTGACATCGAGAGCGGACCCTTCGGGCGTCCAACCTTCGAAATTGCCGTTGTCGTTGAATTCCCAGCCATAGGTGCCTGCGATGAATAGGAGCATGCAGACCAAAACACAAATCTGTAACAGAGTTTTCATGATTCTTAATCCTCCAACAAAAAGTTCAAAAATGTTCGTCCAGGCTTTTAATTGATCCGAACCCAGACACAGGACTTTTCTTTTTTGACATCATTATCTTACTGCAATCATAACTCTAAAATTGCCCAAGCCAGCCATCTTCATGATACCCAACAAGGAACCAGAAGCTCACACCACCTCCTTTCAGGGCCGGCTTAATTCCAGTACCGGGTCCTGCAAGACGTACCAATTTTCGCTGGAATCCATCGGCGTTGCGCCCCGGGCCGTGGTTACCAGTGTCAGGAAACGCACCCGCGCATCCAGGGCGACCTCAATATCAATCGTCTCTGTGGATTGCACACCCTTTTGGGCAAAAAGGACCACACCATCGGCCAGGACCCAGAGGCCCGTGTCAATCCGGCCTGTTCGGTGACTGTTTGCGATCCCTGCCCGCGCAGTGAATCGCTCGATCTGTACACCGACAAGGTCTTCACGTATGCGGTCCAGGTCAAAGGTGATTCCCTGACTGCCCCACATGCTGAGGCAGGCCGTCCGGGCCAGGAACACGCTGTTGGGTCCGGCAGGTGGATCCACAAAAGGCAACTCTTCATAAGGCCATCCATTCATGATCGCGCCAGGGAGAGATGCGTCACTATCCGGGCGCGCCACAAAGGTGTGTCCCTGGGTACTGATGCGCCAGGGAGTCGGATCGCCGATCGGAGTAAAGATCCCATCGACATAGGGCAGATTTTCCACGGGGTGGAAGCTGTCCGGACGTTCTATGAAGGTCAAGGTTTCCTGCGTCTTGTTCTCTGTGAAGCGCCAGGGCCAGGCCCCGACGTGGGTCGTGGCGAAGAACTGGAGCTGCGTCTGGCCATCGACATCATCAGAGTCGCCCGCAATAAAGCTAAAGCCAATCTGATCCAAAAGCTGGGGCGGAAAGACGTTTCTACCGTTCCCGTCTGCGTCCCCGTTGACCAGATCGCCGGTAAAGGCGCCTGTCATGACGCGCCAGGGTATCTTGACTTCCACCATCCAGTCCTGGGTTTCGTCACTGACCGAGCCGGCATACACCGCGGGATCACACGGATCACCAAAGAGGTCGTTCTTGATGAACGCGCCTCCTGGGAAGTCGTTCTTGGCTAGTGCCCGGCCCGTGGTCTTGCTGCGTGGGGAAATGGTGGGGATGTAAAACGACGATGTATGCGAATCATAGGGGGTCGCCGATAGGGTGAACTGCAATGCATCACCGGCTTTGTCGTTGTCAAGGGGATCGAACTTCTCACGGCTCTGATAGCTGTTGTCTTGCACCGAAACCGCCACATACAGGGCACTGTCGTCCCACATCACATAGTACGTGGCACTGAAGTCATCCAATGATGTATCGCGCCACTGATTCGGGACTTGCGGCGCTCCATACATCTGGTGACGGTATTGAGGCTGGTAAGGATCGAACCCTGTGGCGGTATGCGTATTGATCACCACGGGCTGGGCACCGTCGTACTCCCCGGCCGTGACCACCCCGTCTATGGTGATGGTCTGTCCGGTTCGCAACTTGACACAGTTGATTGGCCAGCCGATCTTCGTTCCCTGGTGCAGGTCCCTCAGGAAGGAGCCGCCGATCCGGCCGGTGCCGAAGCCGTTGCCGCCACCGATCACATCCGCCAGATTCAAACGTTTGCCCGGGATGCCTACCTGACGGGCATCCGGCACCTTTTGCAGGAACCGTTTGGGCCGCTGCGCAAGGGCCTCGGTACGAATCGAACCGCTTGCGTCTGCCAGCGCGCACTGGCCGTCGCGCAAATCCTCACGTTTGCCCGTCCCTCCCTGCCTTGGATCTGGTTCAAGACTGACCCATCCCTTAAAGACATGGACCTCATAGGCCATGGATGAGGCCACCGCCACACCGAACTCCGTGCCGAAATCAACGATCTCTGACCGGGGTGTTGTCACACGAAATCCGCTGGCCTGCTCAGGCACAAAGGCCGTGACCGAACCGCCCATCAGCTTCATGTGGTTGGTGGAAAGGAGTTCGAACTCACACGGCGCCTGAATCAGGACACGCGTCCCCTGCTTGAATGTAATCTCGGCCACGCCCTCGCGCAGTTCCAGCAGGCCCGAATGCAGGCCGTTGGAATCCGGCGTCTCAGCCCATTTGGCGTGTACGGAATTGCCCAACTCTGCCACCACGCGATGGGAACAGACGTATTCGATGATGCCCAGCAGCACTAGTAGCAGGGCGGCGGCTGAAGAGAACAGCGCTACAGTCGGCCAGAATCTGTTCGCGCGTTTGTTTTCACTGTGTTTTTTTTCATCAGTGGATGGCTTCGGCTCCGGAGATTCGACCTCCCTCTCGATCCCGGGTGCCGTGCGTTCCACGTCCAACAGGGCCTGCCACACGGCCGTGTCATTCATGTGACCTGCAAATATCTCGTAATCCAGAGGGGGGGTCTGACATATGTTTTCCTGGATACACTTGCCGCGCAAGTGATCACTGAGGCTGCGTTGAATGAAAGACTCCCGTACAAAGTGCGCAACATGGGCTGGATCGGAGCGCAGCCATGTTTCCAACTGATGAAATTCTTCATCTGTCAACATGCCGTGAAAATAGTGGTTCAACAATCGATCCGGTTCCATGTGACTATAACTCCAACTCCGTTACGCCCAGGCGATGCAAAACACACTTGCGCAGTGCCATTCTGATGCGATAAAGGGCATTCAACGCCGTATTAATATTGAGACCCAACTGCTTGGCAACCACCTTGACTTCCAACCCCATGGAATAGCGTAACTCCAGAATCTTTCGCCACTTGGGTTGTATACGAGAAATGCAATGGCCCAAAGCTCGTTTTATTTCATTGAGTTCGCTGGCTTTGTCAATATACTCCTCGGTGATCTGATCGAGAAGCTCATCGCTAAACGTATGGCGATCGCGGGACTGCTTGCGGCGGAATACCAAAATCTCGTTTCTGGCAATCCCGATCGCCCATGCATCAAACGGCCGGCTGGTATCGTACTCGGGGTATTTCTGCACAATGACGAGTGCAACGTTCTGTAAAATGTCATCGGCTTGGTGCCCGTTGGGTACTAAAGATGATATATATGCTGCTACCACCGGCTGGGCACTGGTCCAGTTTTTTGTCAGTTGCCCAATATCAACATTACGGTCCTGCATGACTATATCCCAATTTTTAGCCTTATATTAATATATCTGCCGCTCAGAAGGATATATTGCATAAAATAAAGGCTCTTTTAAAAAATCCTTGGATTGAGATGGAGGATTTTTCTGTTTTATGCTTCGCGTAGTGGAAACGATGTTTTGTGAAAAGCGGAGCAAAAGTGCGGCGGGTAGCGGCCCAAAAGCGCGGCACCCTGCCCATACTTACTCGTCTGACCGGCATTGGTGCATGAATCCAACATAAGATGCAACGCACTCCCTGACAACCGATTTAACAAACCGGATATGATTCTGGCCTACCTATTTCAAGCATCCTATTCAAAATTGAACAACCAAGCAAGGCTTCCCGTTTCTGAGCTTCATCATGCTTGGATCTTTGTGCGCTTGTCAAGGGCCAATAGTACCACGTGACATTTAGTCTAACCTTTTACAAAATAGATATTTACATCCTTGGGCTCCTCAGGCGCCATTTTGCCCACTTTCTGCCATAATTTCCGTCTCAAATTGGCTTTCTATATCCAGCTTCATCGTTGTCGATTCTTCCGAATCTCTGGCAGATAATCGCGATTTAGTTGTATTTTGGGTTGTAGTTTTCTAATGTCACAAATTCGCTCCAAATCTATAACTACCTGCAAGACATAATCTTGTGATTATTATATGAGTTGAAATGGAAATGGCCATTGAATCTCTATGAAGCCAGGCCTGTCAAGTCTATAGTTTGATTTGATTGGTTCATTCCTC
>CAYNKI010000077.1:0-14556 GCA_964397675.1 uncultured Pirellulales bacterium | reverse complement strand
GTAAAGACAAAAGAGTGGGACGAGTTCAAAAAGCAGGTCACCACCTGGGAAATCGAGACTTATTTAGATATTTTTTAGGTCTTCAATTCTCTGACATGGTCAAGATTCGCAAAGCTAAGCTGAGCGATTCGCAGCGTATTGTTGAGTTGCAGCTTCAGATGGCAAAGGAAACGGAAGGACTCCAGCTTGATATAGATGTTGTAAGTAAAGGAGTGCATGGCGTTTTTCAGGAGCCTGCACGGGGAACCTATTTGGTGGCAGAGGAAAATGGCCGGATTTTAGGAGTGCTTCTTACTGTACCGGAATGGAGCGATTGGCGAAACGGAACGGTGTTATGGATACATTCGCTTTGCGTTGTTCCTGAGGCTCGCAGAAAAGGCGTGTTTAAGAAGCTATATTTGAGCTTGAGAGAGCGGGTCCAGCAATCAAATGAGCTGATGGGGTTGCGTTTGTATGTGGATAAGCGCAATAAATCCGCAAAAAAAGTATATGAAAGACTTGGCATGACCAAGGACCATTATGAGTTGTACGAATGGCTTAAATGAACTGTTTAGCGCGATCGGATACACTTGATAAGCATTTGTTTGAAAGATACATCGACGTAAAAACAAAAGAGTGGGACGAGTTCAAAAAGCAGGTCACCACCTGGGAAATTGAGACTTATTTAGATATTTTTTAGAATTTCCGCGTGGCTGTTTTGAAATATTGTGAATGAGAAACCAAATACCTCTACGAGGCAAAGGCTGTCCGCCTGCAGCATATCTGGAATTAAATGGGACAAGAAAATAGGAACGTCATTGAAGCAAACGCTCTAACGAAGAGATTTGGTGACATTGTCGCCGTAAACCAAGTCACCTTCAGCATCAAAAGAGGAGAGTTTTTCGGTTTTTTGGGACCCAATGGAGCCGGGAAAACCACAACTATCCGAATGCTTACCGGTATTATTAAACCTTCCTCCGGCAAAGTCTCCATTATGGACTATGACATTCAGCATCAGACACTTGAAGCTAAACAGATAATGGGGATTGTCCCTGAAATCTCCAATGCCTATGTTGACTTATCAGCATGGAATAATATCACGTTTCAAGGTGAGCTTTATGGTTTGTCTAAAAGCGAATGTAACAGCATTGCTACAGAATTGCTTAAGAATTTCGGATTGTATGAGAGAAAAGACCAATTGGTAAAGTTCTTCTCGAAAGGAATGAAACAACGTCTGATTATTTGTCACGCACTTTTAAGCCAGCCCCAAATCCTTTTTCTTGATGAGCCAACGGTGGGACTTGATGTTCAGAGCACAACAATTATTCGGCAAAAGTTGCGTCAGATTAATAAAAAGGGCACAACAATTTTCCTTACCACCCATAATATGGAAGAAGCTAATCAACTGTGTGAAAGAGTAGCAATTATTAATCACGGGAAGATTGCTGCTATAGATACCCCAGAAAAACTGAAGCTAACGATTAAGAAACTTCAAACGGTTCTGGTTGCCTTTGATCGGCCTGTGGAACCAGAATCATTAGCCAGCCTTCCAACCGTCGATGGATTAGGAAAATTAGGCGACAAAATTCAATTACATACCAGCCGCCCCGGTAAGCTCATCTTTCACATAGTGGATTATGCCAGAAAAGCGAACCTCAACATAGTTACCTTAAATGTAATTGCACCTACCCTTGAGGATGTGTTTATCAAACTCACAGAAGGTAAAAAAGGAATCCGGCAGATATGAAGATTGAACAATTCAAACGTGCCTGGGCGATTTGTAAAAAAGATATTCGCATTTATTACTTAAAACATCCCGTTGTGATTCATGGAATCTTATTCCCCTTTTTCCTGTTTTTAGCTTTTTATATCAAGAGAAACCTATCTTTGGATTTTATCTTACCGGGCATGGTGGGGATGACACTATTTTTTACGTCAACCGCTATTGTCTCGATAATCCCTTCCTGGGAAACAAGAAGTAAAACATTAGAAAGATTGGTCTCGGCTCCCATATTAACTTCCACAATTGTGCTGGGAGATATTTTAGCAGCATTTCTTTTTGGAATCATAATCTCATTAGTTCCAATTTTGATAGGCGTTTTCGGAGGTGTTTCAATCCATTATCCTCTAATTGCTATTTTAGGAATTTTAATGGCATCGTTTTGTTTCTCTTCTCTGGGGGCGTTACTTTCTGCTTCACCCACTGACCTGCCGGCAAGTGTAATGATGATCTCTACGCTTATCAAATTCCCAATTATATTTATCAGTGGTATTTTTATTCCTTTAAAAGATTTGCCCTTGTGGGCAAAAGTGCTGGCCTCAATCTCACCACTAACATATTTTGTTGACCTGGTCAGGTTCTCCATCCAGCAAGGTTATTATTACCCGGCTGGAATTGACCTTTGTTGTCTTTTCATTTTTACAGTGCTTTTTTATACGCTTGCCATGATATTGCACAGAAGGGTAATGCCCAAGAGAATATGATGGCAGATTGATTGCCTATTATTTGATTACTGACCGCTTGGGTTTTCGCATATGCATCGCGTTAGAAATTTACCGGTATGCCGCGGCTGGAGAGGTATTCTTTCATCTGTCTTATCGTGTAATTTCCAAAGTGCGTTATTGAGGCCATAAGCACGGCATCTGCGCCGCCGTCAACAATTGCATCGTAGAGGTGCTCGAGTTTTCCTGCTCCGCCGGATGCGATTACAGGAATATTGACCGCCTCGGTAACAGCCTTATTCAGTTCGTTGTCATAACCGGCTTTAGTGCCATCGGCGTCCATAGATGTCAGCAATATTTCGCCTGCACCCAATTTTTCGGCTTTGACAGACCATTCGACAACGTCAATATCAGTCGGCTCAGAGCCGGCTTTTACGCAGACCTGCCATTTGCCTGGATGCTGTTTTGACCGGCGGGCGTCAATTGCCAGAACAACACACTGACTTCCAAAACGCTGGGCAGCTTCAGCAATCACGTTTGAGTTCTGAACCGCAGCAGTGTTTATCGAAACTTTGTCAGCTCCGCTTCTTAAAATCGTGTCCATTTGTTCGACCGTTTGTATGCCGCCACCTACTGTAAACGGGATGAAAACATTTTCAGCAACCTTCTCGACAAGCTCGACAATGGTTTCGCGATAACGAATGGTAGCGGTGATGTCCAAAAAAACCAATTCATCGGCTCCTTCGTCACTGTAGCTTGCGCCCAGTTCCACGGGGTCACCGGCATCACGCAGATTCAGGAACTTAACGCCCTTAACCACCCGGTTATCTTTAACATCCAGACAGGGGATAATTCTTTTTGTCAGCATTTTTATTTTCAGATTTAATCCCGCAATTTATTGCGGAGTTAAATGCTTAGCCCCCAAGCTTGCCCTGAGCGAAGTCGAAGGGTTTATTTGGGGGTTTTTTCGCCCACGTTTCACGTGGGATTTTTCCTTTCACAAATTTTGGAGAAATTTTCCAGGACCTTCAAGCCGGTTCCGCTGCTTTTTTCAGGATGAAACTGCACACCGTATATATTTGCCTTCTGCACTGCTGCAGCGATAGAAAAGCCATAGTCTGTATAGGCCACTTTGGCCTGGCGGTCAGTGACCTTGGCATAGAAAGAATGCGCAAAGTAAAAATGTTTTTCTTTTCCCAGCTCAGCAAATAAATCCATATCTTCCGGCAGCTTCACCAGGTTCCAGCCCATATGCGGAATTGTTCTGCCGGTAGGGATTGGTATAACGTCACCGGTGACTAATCCGAGACCGTTGTGTTGGCCGTATTCGCTGCTGTGATCAAAAAGCATCTGATAGCCAACACAAATACCCAGCAGCGGCTTACCACTTAGTGCAACCTTTCTTATTAGCTTAGAAAGTGTTCCCAGCTCTTCGATTGCATAGCCGAATGCTGCAACGCCAGGCAAAACAATGCCAGCAGCACACTCGATTGTTTTCGGTTCATTGCTAAGCGTCACCTCACAGCCGATATGCCGGAACACATTGCACACGCTTTTGACGTTTCCCACATTATAATCGATAACTGCTATCATAATTATTATTGACTATTTGATTCTGACTATTTATACTGCGAAAGGTATTTTGGGCTACAAAGACAAAACGACAATAATAAATAATAAGTTGAAATTAGCAAATAACAAATGTGTGGTATAGTAGCTTATCTTGGTAAAAAAGTTGCACAGCCAATCCTTATAGAGGGATTAAAACGCCTGGAGTATCGAGGCTATGATTCGGCTGGTGTGGCACTATTGGGGGACAGCGGGATTATAATCAAAAAAACCAGCGGCAGAATAAGCGCTCTGGAAGAGATTTTAGATGAGCCTGACGGCACGGAGACACTCGGCCTCGGCCATACTCGCTGGGCTACACACGGAGAGCCGAACACTATAAACGCACATCCGCATCTGGACTATAGCGACAAAATCACCGTAGTTCACAATGGTATTATTGAAAATTATACAACACTAAAAACTTGGCTGCAAACCGAAAGTGTGGAGTTTAAGACTGAAACCGATACCGAAGTGATAGCACATTTGATAGGCTATTTCTATACCAAAGGCGACGATGAATCCGCCACTGGCGGAGCAAAACCGGACGGACAGAACAAATTTGAATGGGCTGTCCAGAGGGCCCTTCGGGAATTGCACGGCACTTACGGCCTGGCAATTCTCTGCTCAGATTTTCCCGATATGCTCATCGGCGCCAAAAAAGGCAGCCCTTTGATTTTAGGTGTCGGCGATAACGAATACATCCTGGCCTCAGACGCCGCTGCAATTGTAAAGCACACCACACAGGCGATTTACCTTGCAGACAACGAGATGGTCACTGTCGGCCCTAAGGGCTTTTATACTAAAACGATTGACAATGTCACTGTCACAAAAGACCTAATGGAAATTGAGTTTTCACTGGACCAAATAGAGCTGGATGGCTTCCCATACCACATGCTCAAGGAGATTTTCGAGCAGCCAAAGGCTTTGAGTACCTGTATGGGTGGTAGAATCGACAAGCAAAATGAAAAAATCAAGCTTGGCGGAATAGACGACCACTTGCGTGAGCTAACCCGTACCAAACACCTTATCCTTACCGGTTGTGGCACAGCCTTTCATGCTTGTCTGGTGGGTGAATTTCTATTCGAGCATCTGGCACGAATCCCGACAGAGACCGAATACGCCAGCGAATTTCGATACCGCAACCCTATCATCGAGGACCGCACCGTAGTAATATCAATGAGTCAATCGGGTGAAACCGCCGACACCCTCGCAGCGGTCGAACAAGCTAAGGAACGTGGAGCAACCGTCCTGGGTATCGTTAACGTTGTCGGCTCTTCCATCGCCAGAACGACCGACGCAGGGATATACTTGCACGTGGGCCCCGAAATAGGCGTGGCCAGCACTAAAGCCTTTACCGCCCAGGTAGCTGTCCTATCCATGCTTGCGATCGAGCTGGGCAGAAGAAAATATATAAGCAGCACTGAAGCAGCAGGCTACATTGATGAGCTTTCCCGGATACCGGATAAAATAAGCCTAATACTTGAGCAGACCGACCATATTAAACAAATTGCCTCAGCAAATATAGAGAAAAACAACTGGCTTTTCTTAGGCCGGGGCTTTAACTATCCGGTCGCGCTGGAAGGGGCTTTGAAACTCAAGGAAATAAGTTACATCCACGCTGAGGGTCTGCCGGCTGCGGAGATGAAGCATGGCCCCATTGCTTTAATTAGTGATGGAACGCCTGCCGTCTTCATCGCCACTGCCGGGCCGCAATATGACAAGATTATGGGCAATATTGCTGAGGTCCGTGCGCGCGGCGGAAAAATCATCGCAGTTGCAACCGAAGGCGATGAGAGTATCAAGTCCACCCTTGCCCAGACAGATCACTTGATTACAATCCCTGATGCACCGGAGATTTTGCAGCCGATGCTTACCGTTGTACCGCTGCAACTGCTGGCCTATCACGCCGCTGTACTTCGCGGCCATGATGTTGACAAACCTCGTAACCTCGCAAAAAGTGTTACGGTTGAGTAATCCGTGGAAATTCAAGATTCAAGATTCAAGATTCGAAATTCAATTCTGCTGGGCTTTACCCTTGTGGAGCTACTTGTTGTTATAGGAATCATCGGCCTTTTGCTTTCCATACTTATGCCATCTCTTATGAAGGCCAAGTCTATGGCGATGCGCCTCAGGTGCGCGCACAACCTTAAACAACTCGATTTAGCTGTGCGCTTGTACTTAGATGGAAACGATGATACATATCCTTGTGCTGACGACCCACGGTCGGGGGGCTACTTCTTTTGGATGGGACGGGGCTGGCGACCCTTTGTAGAACCTTATCTGGGCGGCAATATCGATGCAAATAATCCTTCAGTTTTGTACTGTCCACAAGACCACTTCGCCAAAGGAAAATATGAGTCCACCAGTTATGCCTACTCGATGACCTTTTATCACAGCCCTGAGCAGATTGATAATATGAATAGTGTCGAGGACACTTATAAAAACCCACAACCATCCATCCCACAGAGAAGCCCTAATGTCACCAATCCTGCTGCAAAGATTCTTATGGGCGAATGGCTCAGCAATCATTCACCTATAGATGACGATAATGGCTGGTGGTGCTGGCAAGGCCGGCGAAATTTCCTTTTCACTGACGGACAGGTTCGTTTACTTCAAGCCGAGCAGATTCGTTCTGCCAGGGACGGCCTTCCGGATGCAAACCTTACCATTCACGGCATCAAAGGCCGGGACTGGCCACGTTAGAAATCAACCTTTATTTAACCAGAGGTTTCACTACCGGTTTGCATAGCGGAAATAAATAAAAAAAAGGCCGATTCTGTGGAAATCAGCCTTTTTTTTGAAGGAGGTTCAAGATATTTGTCGCGTAGCAAGATAAAAATCTTCGCTTCACTCAGTTTTATTCTGGGCATTCCATATATAAAGATACAACAGAAGCCATAATGTTACAAGATTTTCCCAAAATTTTTCTAAAAATATTCAGAAACTCCTTGATTCTTTGTCTTTGAAGACATATACTACACTTACACATGATAGTCCTTCTGAAATCCCTGCTTGTTTCTTAATCCGTTACCAGCAGGGATTTTTATATTTTCCGTTTAGCCACGGTTCATTTCTACCTTTTGCTTTTCAAAAACCCTGCAATTTGCTTGGTTTTCTTATCTCAAGCAGATAGACTATTTTAAATAAAAAAACTTGTAACCGTTCACGGGGTAATATGTTGAATTTTGGCTGTTTTTCGTCATTGCGAGGAGCGAAGCGACGAAGCAATCTCGATTTTCGAGCGTTTGAGATTGCCACGGCCTTTGAAAAAGGCCTCGCAATGACACAGAAACGCAATTTATGCCCCGTGAACGGTTACCAAAAATTTCTTAAAATCGGAGGATGCTAAAATGAAGCATACTATCTTCACAATTTTACTAAGTGTTCTGCTGATTGTCTCCGCGACAAATGTTTGGGCACAGCAAGAGCCAAAAAGTTTTGGCACATGGACCAGAGGGAGTAATTATGACTTATCAGTTTTTCCTTTTAAAGGAATAGAGGTCGGCCCTAAATGGTCAGACATTGAACCTTCAAATGGTGTTTTCGATTGGAGCTCTATAGACGGCCCATTAGCAGATGCAGATAGTGCGAATGTTTGTTTTTTTTGTTGTGTAAATGTAGGCCCTCAATCTCCTCTCTGGCTTTATAGCAATGGTGTTCCCGAGGTATATACCGAGGGCCACGGTAGAAGTGGGCCCTATCCCTATTACTTCGATCCCGAACACAAATTTTTCTATTACCGTCTCATCGAAAAATTTTGTGAGCATATACGGTCATTGCCGACACATTTGAGCGATCGGATCGTGGGTGTGCAGGTAAAAACTGGAGCAACGGGTGATGAGGCGCCCTATAAAGGAAATGTGAAATCCAAATATGAGAAATATAATATAAACAAAAACTCGCCCGAGTGGCGCGATTATAGGCTGTCTGCCTTTGCGAAGTTTGATACCGCGTTCCAGGAGGGGCCGGGACCGAAAATCCCATTGCTTTTCAATGCCTGCCGTGCTGAAAAATGGCCAATTGAATGGGACTGGGTAATAACAAATATCACGGCAGGATGGGGACACAAGCTGGGCGGATTGGGCCAGAGCTATCAATTAAATGATGTGCCTGTCGACGCTCAACAGGTTCTGCCTTACATCATAGATCCGGACCCGGCCGGTATACAACTCTTCACACGGTGCGAAATGGATCAAACCTGGAAAAAACCTTATTTTCAGATAAACATTCGCATGAATTTTTACTGGACTGCCATTTCTGCCCTGCACGGCGGATTATGCATGTGGAATGTCACCACAAGCGCGCGCCAGTGGTCTATTCAAAATAATTACTGGCAGCACGCTCATTTTTTCAACAAATATGCAGGCCAGATTTTCCCCCAATCAGCCAAGGGGGCTTTTTGCGCCTTACGCGATGGATTGGATTCATCTGACAAAGTAAGATTCCCGGAATCTCAATTTGGCCAAGCCGGAAGGAGTAATCGACAGAGATATATAGACATTTGCAATGCGTATTCGGATAGAGGCGCAAAAATGGACGATCCTGATGCCGTGCTTAAGGGACAAGTATACCAAAGGTCGCATCAAACAAGCTTCAATGATGCAGGGTGGAATATTTTTCGCGGAAATTATGAACGCTTCCTTCACCAAGTCAATGCAAACCAGACCAGTATTGGCTGGTGGCGGGTTGGCGGTAAGATAACCGAGTCGACCCCGGTGTATGCCCGGTTTGCCAGGGGATTTGATAATGCCAGCGGCAAGAATACCATGTATTTTAATATCAATGACAAATTCTTTTCCAATGCACCATTAAACGGCGCCTATCCGGTGACAATAACTGTGACCTATTATGATCAAGGTACAGGCAAATGGGCCTTAAAATACGATGCGGTTGGCAATTCACAGAAAACAGCTTATACGGTTACCAAATCCAATTCCGGAACGTGGAAACAAAAGTGTGTCACCCTCAATGATGCTTATTTTGGTAACCGTTGCCCGAACAGTAGCGATTTGATGTTAGCAAGTGTTGATAATAACGATGACATATTCCATTTGATTGAGCTGGCCCGCGATGCAGGATGACCTCCGCCGGAACCACTGGCATCGCCAAGCAACTCAGGTTCAAACGGCCGTCTCCTCAAGCCCGAACAACCTTTGCTGGAAGGATAGTTCCAACAATTAGGCTGGTTTCACCGGCGACGGATACAGTTGAAATTTTTCGAAAATTATCCAGAAATCCCTTGATTCTTTGTCTTTGAAGACATATACTACAATTGGACATGATAGTCCTTCTGAAATCCCTGCTTGTTTCTTAATCC
Source organism: uncultured Pirellulales bacterium (assembly GCA_964397675.1). GTDB lineage: Bacteria > Planctomycetota > Phycisphaerae > Sedimentisphaerales > Anaerobacaceae > CAYNKI01. The sequence continues at coordinate 5,207 of CAYNKI010000077.1, read as the reverse complement.
GTTACCAGCAGGGATTTTTATATTTTCCGTATAGCCACGATTCATTTCTACTTTTTTCTTTTCAAAAAAAGTCCGATAATTTACTTGACATTCTTATTCCAAATCGGATAGACTATGTTTGAATAAAATTGGTGGTGAGATGCATCTCTATTTGATAGAGGACTTTTTCCCACAAAAAACGGTTTTTGGAGGCTGAAATTCTGCCGAGAGGAGGTTCAAAATGGCTAATAAAACAAATCTCATGATCAGACTGACAATTTTGTTGTTTTTGGTGGGATTGGTGTCTCCCACAACTGTGGCAGGAAGAATCATCTACGTTGATGATGATTCCACCGGTGCGAATAATGGCTCAAGCTGGGTTGATGCGTACAACTACTTACAGGATGCTTTGGCCGATGCGAGCATTTCGGAGAAACCAGTAGAAATCTGCGTTGCGCAAGGGAACTACAAACCCGACCAAGGCGCAAATCAAACCACCGGCGACCGTGAAGCTACATTCCAGTTGATAAGTGGCGTTACGCTCACAGGTGGCTACGCTGGGCTGGGTTTCTTTGACGTTAATGACGTAGCAATAGACCCCAATACTCGGCATATAGACGCATTCAAAACTATCCTAAGTGGCGATCTTAACGGCGACGATATGGAAGTTAGCGAGCCTGGTAATTTACCCACTGATCCAAATCACGCTGAGAATTGTTACCATGTCGTAACCGGCAGCAGGACGGATCCCAATGCCGTCCTTGATGGTTTTGTGATAACTGGCGGTATGGCCAATGGGGCCCCTCTCCCTCTTTTTCAGCGAGACGGTGGAGGAGTCTACAATCTTTTGGGTAGTCCAACTTTTAGGAATTGTAGGTTTTTACGAAACATGGCCAATGATGGTGGTGCCGTCGAGAATCGGAGTGCTTCCCCGGTCTTTATGAACTGTATATTCACGGGCAATGAAGTAATCCCAATGACATTAACGATGGGGCAAGCACCCCCAATCATAGACGCGAGTTTCGGTGGTGGTGTCCATAATACAGGCTCATCGAATCCTGTTTTCATTAATTGCGCTTTCTGGGGGAACCGTGCTGAGCATGGGGGAGCAATTTCCGTATGGGAAAACTCGTCGTCCACGTTGTACAACTGTACCTTAAGTGGAAACATGGCTGATTTCGGTGGCGCGATTTACAACTGTAGTTATAGTCCGGCGACAACCACAATAACCGACTCAATTCTATGGGGCAATGAGGCGGAGATAAACGAGGACGAAATCCTTAACTGCATGAGCCGATCGTCGACGACGATTGTTTCCTACACCTGTATTGCCGGGGACTGTCCGGGAACCGGAAACATCGATCGAGATCCTCGGTTTGTGAGCGGACCGCTCGGTGATTATTACCTTAGCCAGAAAAGTGCGGGCCAGTGGAGGGATAGCCCTTGTGTGGATGCGGGAAGCGACACTGCGACCAATCTCGGAATGAACGAGCTTACTACCAGAACTGACGAGGTATATGATCAAGATATTGTTGATATGGGTTATCATTATCCTAAGTCGCCTCCTCTAGACTTAATTATTGATGAAGGATTTGAAACTGGCAATTTCAGCAGATTTAACTGGGCACTTTCTGGCGATGCGAACTGGACTATTACCTCAGCAGAGAAGTATTCCGGTAATTATAGCGCCCAGGCTGGAGGAATTAGCGATGACGAAACCACCACTTTGGAAATAACGCTTGATTGTGTGTCTGGTGACATAATTTTCTATAGGAAGGTTTCTTCCGAAAGTGGTTTTGACTACTTGAGATTTTATATTGATGGGGTAGAAGAGAACAAGTGGTCAGGCGAAGATGATTGGGCCGAAGTGTCCGTTCCAATAACAGAAGGCATAAGAACTTTTACGTGGGTATATTCGAAAGATGGTTCCGAATCCAGAGGTTCTGATACTGCCTGGATTGACGATATAGTATTTCCTATTCCCTGAGCCTACTTTATACCAAGGACGTCGGCCATTGAGTACAAAGCCGGCTTTTTTCCGATTAGCCATTCTGCTGCTCGCAACGCTCCTCGCGCGAAGGTGTCTCTGCTATGGGCGCTGTGACTGAGAGTCACCGTCTCGCCGAGCGTGCTGAATATAACCTCATGTTTGCCGGTAATATCTCCCGCCCGCATTGCGTGCATACCGATAGTACCTTTCTGCCGTAGCGCATCTTTGCCGCTTCTGCCATGAGTTAGAGCTGCCGGAAAATCCCTGTCGGTCGCCTTACAAATATTCCCAGCTAATGTAAGGGCACTTCCGCTGGGAGCATCTTTTTTGAAGCGATGGTGCTGCTCGATTATCTCTATGTCGTATTCTTTGCCGAGCATTGTCGCCACCTTGCCCACTAAAGAAAATAGTGCATTCATCCCCACGCTCATATTTGTCGCATATACAATAGGTATCTTTTGCGAGGCGGCTTTTGTTTTTTCGCGCTGCGCATCGACCAGTCCGGTTGTGCCCAAGACAAGCGCAACATTATTTTCTGCGCAGTAGCCGATAGTTTTATCTGCTGCCTCCGGCTGCGAAAAGTCAATCGCTATATCAGCATCTGCTGGGTAACTGCTGTCGAGTTTAACGTTAATCGGCTCTGCTGCCGCCACCAGGCCGGTATCTTTGCCGATATCGGGATGGTCCTGTTTCTCCACTGCTGCGACAATATCGAATCGGCCGGACTCCGCAGCCAATGAAATGATGCGTCTGCCCATCCTGCCGGCGGCTCCTACAATCACAAGTTTAGGCTTCATTTTTACCTCCTTGAACTTTCTATGACAAGACAATCAATCAAATATAACCTCCACTGTGTGCGCTTACAAGCCTAAAGATTATTTGTTTGATTTTCGCTCATCTCATAATACAATTCCAAAGACTAATGTTTTTTTAAGGAGAAATCACGATGCAGACCAATGAAAAATCTTTTGGGTGTCCCTTGAAGATAAATCGTCGCAGTTTCCTTGCCGGTTCAGGCACCCTGGCTGCAGCTACGCAGATAGGACTGCTGGACTTTGCCTCGTCGCTGTTTGCCGCTGAGTCTAAATCCGCCCGCAAGCCGCTTGTCCGCGTGGCATTTGTGCGTCCGGACATTGACCGATACTGGATGGGCTGGCCCGGCGCCGCATACGACATAAAGGCTCGCCAGCGTCAGTACACCGAGATACTTAACGCCGCCGCCAAAAAGTATGGAGTCGGCCTGGTAGTCATCAAAGAGCCGCTGCACGATGATAATGCTGTCAACCAGTTCCTCGGCAGGCTCAAGAGTATTCCGCCGGATGGGCTTATTGTCGTCAGCATGTGCCTCCACCATAAGGGCTTCGATTCCTGGGGCAAGACTAACAAAATTGCCAAAGAGCGAGGCAAAATCCCTACGATTGTGTTTAGCCCGATGGGAACTTCTTTTACTGGGCACCTGCAGGGAACTCGAAACATCCCCGGGGTGTATGTGGCAGCCACGCAGGATCTCGACTGGCTCGATTTCGGAATGCGGATGCTAAGAACCATCTGGGATATGAAAAACAGCCGCATCTGCATTTGTAAAGGCAACAAGACCGAGGACAAAAAGCTCGACGTCATCGGCACGACCCTTCACTACATCCCGACTAAGCGTTTCCTCGATGAGCTCAAAAAGGTGGAAACGACCGATGAGGTGCGAACTATGGCCAACTACTACGAAAAGAACGCCAAGAAAATCGTCGAGCCCAAAAAGCAAGACATCCTCAACGCCGCAAAGAACTACATCGTTTGCCGACGTCTTATGGCTGCTGAGAATTGCCAGGGCTTCTCCATGGATTGTTTGGGCCCCGTTAGTCGTCGCGAAATCCAACCACCCTGCATGGCCTTTTCCCGGCTGCGCGATGAGGGCGGCCTTGGCACCTGCGAAGCCGACTGGAATGCTGCTATCTCCACGCGGCTAACAAACTTACTATTTGACCGGCCTGGCTTTATGCAGGACCCTGCTCCCAATACCGTTAACAACACCCTGATGGGAGCCCACTGCACTTGTGCTACCAAGCTCGACGGATTTGATAAGCCTCCTGAGCCTTTCATTCTTCGCAGCCACTCTGAGTCTAATGTCGGCGTCGCTATGCAGGTGCTCTGGCGGGTAGGCCAAAAGGTTACCATTATGAAATTCCAGGGCCCGGAGTCCATCATCCTCGGCACAGGCCGGGTACTGCGTAATATTGACACTCCGCCTGCGGGAGGCTGCCGAACCTCTGTTGAGCTTGAGCTGGACGATGTCGCCGATGCGCGTGACACTAAGGGCTTCCATCAGCTATTCATCTATGGCAACCTGGAGCTCCCGTTCAAGGCCTACTGCCAGCTCGCTGGTATCGAAGTCCAGCACATCTAATAGTGTACAGAAAAGTGACCGTATTTTTAGAAATGGAGGTTCATTATGCCTGAATTTGGATCATTTTTTTCCGGCCTGGCAAACGACAGAAATCTCACAAAATCCGAACTTGTCCGTGCCATAAGGTTTATGGTGGCTGCCGAGTATGAAGCTGTTCAGCTTTATATGCAGCTTGCCGAATTAACCGACGACAAATTGGCCCAAGAGGTCTTGAAGGACATAGCCGATGAAGAGCGTGTCCACGCCGGCGAGTTCCTTCGGCTATTGAAGCACCTCGCTCCTGACGAAGAGAAATTCTACGAAGAAGGCGCCGAAGAAGTCCAGGAGCTAATGGATAAACTCAAAAAGTAGTTGACACTGTCCCACAGGATTATCTTTTGTAAATGTGCACCGCGATGTCATCGACAAACGCCGGCAGCTTGACCGACAAAGCGCCGCCTCTGGCAGTGACGGTGTGGGTAGCTAAGATGCCTCTGTCGGGCTTAATAATCTCCGCCGTATAGGTCCCGTCGGTTACAGAGAGGTCCCTAAGTTTCAATAGTTCCCTTTTAAATTTCACACCCTCCTTGGCAGTCGCCGAGGAACAATACGCTACAGATTCTTTCTTTGAAGATAACACGTACTGATGATTGCCGGGTCCCGACTCGACGCTGCCATTAAACCAGAGGTTCGGATAATCAATCAGGCTATCCCAGAATCTCCTCAGTACCAATGCATCATCCTCGAACTTGTTTCGGCCTCGCGGATCGTAATTGTGCGGATGTTTTGGCAAATTCTCCGAGGAAAAACCTATTCTCGGCTTCATATATAAGTCCATCTGCTGGCACTTGGCCATCATAA
>CAYNKI010000076.1:0-14601 GCA_964397675.1 uncultured Pirellulales bacterium | reverse complement strand
TCATATTTCCATAATAATGATTATGCAGCGTCTGGCCATGAATCGTAAAAATCGTCGGGAACGACAGACGTCCGCCCATCGATACAGCGATTTCCTCCATCGCGGCGGCGATCTCTCTCTCATAGACGCCGGGCCGGGCCATTCTCATAGCCGTCATTTGCATTTCATAAGCAATGTCGAGGGCCATCTCGATTTGGCGGATTTCTTCTTCGCTTTTTATCGATCTTTGTGCGACAACGGCCTTTATCAGCTTCTCAGAGACACGCAGCTGGACCTCGTCCGGGTGAAGCCCGAGGAGCTTTTCAATTTTCAGGAGGTTATCGGCCCTGTATTGGGGCAGGAAATGAATCTGTCTGCCTTGTCGGAGGCCTTCTTTCAAAGTGTCGGCGAGCTTTTCCGATGGGGCACTTTGGCTGACCCCGACTTTCTCGCACCTATCTTTCAGGGCTGGCTGTGGGCCCATCCAGATTATGTCGTCAATCGTCAGGTCATCGCCAAACACACATTCCTTGCGCTGATCAATGTCGATAACCGCAACCAGACCGGGACAATCGAGCCCCAAAAAATAGAGAAATGAGCTATCCTGTCGGAATGGATACTGGTTATCCGCGTAATTCATTGGGCTAACATCATTGCCCAAAAGTAGAAGTATTCCGGAGCCCACCTGATCCCTCAAGCGTTTTCGTCTTTGCACATATTCTTTTTTCATAAACACCGCTTTTCATCACGAACGACTTTATTCTTCAGGCTTTTGTTCCTTATTCGCGGTACACAGACTGACTACTATTAGACAAATCACCGACAGGATTATCGCCGGCAGCACTGCGTCCAGCTTCGCTAATTCTTGTGGCAAATGGCCCTTTATAACCTCTTCCCAGAGAAGGGTGGTTACCGTTCCGGCGAGGATCGACGAAATTGCACCCTGTTTGGTTGCTCCTTTCCAGAAGAGTGCTGCCACCAGACAAGGGGTAATGGCCGAACCATAGACGGTGAAGGCATACAGCGCTTTTTCAAATACCGTCGTAGACTCAGAGAACACCCGCGACACCAGCCAGGCGATGATTCCAAAGGTCAGCACCATTAAGCGGCTCGTGAAAACGATTCGTTTTTCAGGCGCCTTGGGGTTAATGTAGTTTTGGTATATGTCCTTAATGAAAGTTGTTGCCGGAACGAGCAAGAACGAATCCGCCGTGGAGATGATAATACCCACCACGGTTATCATAAAAATAATCCCCAGCGCCATGGGCATAAAATGTCGGGCAGCGTAAATCAGAATATAGCGTCCGTTTTCCGGATCTGGCGTCAGACTGCCGGCGATCCATGCCTCGGCGATAATTAGTTCTTCAATGATCAAAGCCAGGAAAATCATGACGATCACTGCGGTGCGTGCACCCTTGGCGTTTTTGCTGGCAAAAATACGCTGGTACTGGTTAGCGTCACCTAAGACCAGCAGAAAAACGGGCAATAGGAAATTAATATAGTCGGCAGCACTAAACACTCCCACCAGCCTCATGTGGTCCGGCCGATCCCCCATCGTGGCGAATGCCGCTTCCATGCCGCTAAAACCTCCTGCCTTAATCAGCAGCACGGGAAAGGCAAACAACAGCGTAACTGTAATAATCGTCCCGGTAACAATATCCGCAAACGCTAGGCTTAACAGCCCCGCTAACATGGTGTAGGCAATGATGAAAACCGCGGCGATAATCGTTGCCCTTTCAGCAGTAAGTTTCGGCTCGTGCAGATAACATTCACCCTCTTTCGGTATCGCGATTAGTCGGTATATTTCGTCATGTTTCTTAAAGCCGCTGTCATATCCTTGCATCATGATTCTGGTGAAAGTGTTTTTCTTAATTATGCTCGTGTTTTCCAGCCGGCGAAGCCTGGTCTTATCTTTTTCAGAAACTTCGGGGCCCTCCTGGATTTTCTCCTGCAGTTGCTCAATGTCTTTTTTGAGAGTCTTATTCAGTTCGATGCTCTCGGTGGCGGGAACAACTCTGATGGTAAACATTTCTACCGTCTCAGACCATTTGTCCGACCCTTTTCTTTTCACATGAAATTTGATCTCTGAAGCTCCGGTCCAGTCTTGTGGAGGCTCATAATGGAAATATCCCTTGTGAACCTGATTCTTAGTGAGGAGACAATCGGGCCTGACGACCGCTTTTTCTTTCTTACCTGTGATAACCTCTAACACCATGCCTCCCGCGTTAAACTGATAGCTGACAATCACCATATAGGCAATCACCAGGGCGACCACCGCCAGCAAACGGGCAACACTGCCATATCGTCTGCCGATAATCTCCGGCACCGAAATAGCCTCAATATCCCGTGCCCGCGCGGCGATAAAGGAAAGCAGAATCATGCCGACAAAAGTTCCTATAGGCAGGAAAAAGGCTGCCATGCCGACTTCATATGTTTTGCCGGCATTACCCACAATAGAGCCTGTCCCGATCCACACGGCCAACATCGTACAAACCATAATCCAGGGCGAAAGAGTCCTGCCCGCCACCGAAAAATCAGCCTGGGTTTTGACCTGCCGGGACTTGTAAATCCCAATGCCGGCCAGGATAAACAAATAGACAAATATGGCAATTAAGTAAATCATCTCTTGCTTGTATTAGTTATCATTTGACAAATTGATTTACAATGTACTTTATTATGAAGTCTCATGTTTTTTGCAAGCATCCAAAATTTGCTTCAGGTTTTCTAATTCTTGCCCCTTTACCGGCAGCAGAGGTTTTCTTGGAGGACCCACGGGATGGGCCATTACGCCGCAACCGGCTTTTACTAATTGTGTGTATTTACCTCCGCCTTCGATTAGCCGAAGCGATGGCAGGATATCATAGTATAACCTACGAGCTGCGGGGATGTCCTGTTGGACAACTGCAAGATCGTAAAGTTTCACATGGCTTTTAGGAAGTACATTTACAATACCTCCTACCCATCCAACAGCTCCCAGTGTGAAACTCTCCAATGCTATAGTGTCACATCCGCAAAAGACCTGTAAACGATTACCGCATCGTTGAATGAGTTCGCTAATCCTCGTAATATCTCCCGTACTTTCTTTTATGTACTGAATATTTTCCAACTCCATCAAACGTTCAACAAAGTCAGGAGTCATATCCACTCCTGTTCGGCCGGGATAATTATAAAGCATGACAGGGATGTCAATAGCATCATTAACCACACGAAAGTGCTCAAATAATTCATCAAGTGTAGGCAAGGAATAATAGGGAGGAGCAAGCAATACACCACAGGCCCCCATCTGCTCGGCCTGGCGACAGTAGGAGACTACTTCACGGGTGGAGCCTGCGTTTGTACCCGCAAGAATGGGGACTTGTCCCCCGGCCGCATCAATCGTTGTCTTTAAAACATCATGACGCTCTTTTGGACTTAAGGCATAATACTCTCCCGTGCTACCAAGAGGGATCAAGCCGTGGACTCCCTGGCAGATCTGATACTCTACGAAATTACTCAAGGTATCCAGATCGATCTGGCCCTGCTTAGTCATAGGCGTCACTAATGCTGCAAATACTCCTTTTAAATCCTTCTTTTTTTCAATATTCATATTCTAAACCTCTTCAGCATTTTGGGCCTTATCAGTCGAGCTGCATCCAAATCGTTTTGAGTTGAGTATATTGCTCATGTGCCCAGATCGACTTGTCACGACCAAAAAAGCCCGACTCTTTAAATCCTCCAAAGGGCGTTGTCATATCTCCCTCAGAGAAGCAGTTGACAGAAACTGTTCCTGCTTTTAATGCACGGCTGATTCGATGGACAGTATTCACATCTTGCGTATAAACAGAGGCGGCAAGACCATAGTTTGTATCATTTGCAATGGAGATTGCCTGCTCTTCACTGGAAAAAGAAATAACGGATAATACCGGACCAAAGATTTCCTCACGGGCAATCTTCATGTCATTGTTAACCTTATCGAATATTGTCGGTTCAACAAAATATCCGCCTGTTTCTTCAAGCACGCGCCGACCTCCCAGTACCAACCGCGCGCCCTCTAAATTTCCCGCCTCAATGTATCCAAGTACTTTTTCCATATGAGCCTTTTCAATCATCGAACCGACCCTGGTTTCAGGATTCAAGGGATCTCCCACGGGCCACTCCTTGCAGAGCTCAATAAGCCGCTCCAGTAAGGGGGTCTTAAGAGATTCATGAACTACTAGTCGAGATCCGCAACTGCAGTTTTCCCCCATGTTCCAGAATGCACCGCTCAGAGCATTTTCAGCAACTATCTCTATATCCGGTGCATCAGCCATAACTACCTGCGGACTTTTCCCGCCGCATTCAAGAATGATTCTTTTTAAATTGGACTTTGCCGCATAACACAAAAACAGACGCCCCACTTCCGTAGAACCCGTAAAAGCGACCATGTCGATATCCATGTGTAATCCAATCGCTTGCCCTGCAGTTTCACCAAGGCCTGGCAATACATTAAAAACTCCCTGTGGCAGGCCGGCTTCTGCGGCTAATTCGGCCATTTGCAATGCGCTTAGCGATGTCAGCTCGGCAGGTTTTAACAGAACACTGTTACCGGTAGCCAGGGCTGGCCCGATCTTCCATGCCGCCATCAAAGCTGGAAAGTTCCAGGGGATAACCGTACCTACGACTCCAATAGGTTCACGAAGGATTAGGCCCAGATTATCAGGGCCCGTTGTTGATACATGGTCATAAAGTTTATCTATGGCCTCAGCATGCCATCTGATGCATTGCACTGTTTCCGAAATATCGATAGTGCTGCAATCCTGAATAGGTTTGCCGGCTTCCAGGCAGTCCAGCAAGGCTAATTCATCGGAATTAGTTTCAAGGAGGTCTGCAAATTTGAATAATATTTTTTTGCGATCATTCGGAGACATCCGAGACCAGCTGCCCTTTTCAAATGCAGTGCGCGCAGCTTCAACTGCCCGATCTACATCTTCGGTGTCACATGCTGCTATCTGTGCAAGAGGTTTACCAGTGGCAGGGTTTTCCGTAGCAAATGTTTTGCCGCTAGCTGCATCCGCAAATTTTCCGTCAATAAAGGCCTGTGTTCGAAAATCAAGTCTCGAAACAGCCGCTTGTATTGTATCCTTTTCCGTAAGACTCATAATTCCCCTTTCAGTTTTTTCGTTCCAGTATTTAAAAAAAACTTCTGAGAATTCCCTTTTATGTTACACTAATGGAAATATCTGTTCAGGATATTGAGACATAAAATTCGTTTTCGAACACCTTTAATATTAAGAGTATCAATTAAACTATCCACGAAATTATTTATGATTATTACTTCATCAGACGGAGTGCCTTACGCACATCCCGGAGCATAGGGGCGGTTGACACGCAGCTTCCAACGGCTTTTTGCATCCAAAGATCCGGTGTCAGGCGGCCCTGCCGGCACATTCGTTCCAGTTCTTTGGAAAAGTCTTTGCCTTCCATAAAGTCATAGAGCTGGTACATGATAACGTTTCCAAGAACATAACTGTGCAGGTAGAGCGATCCATTGATAAAATGGGAATATATGGACAATATGGGTGTATCTTTGACCCCAAAAATTGGGGCGTAGTAATCGTTCCAGACCGAACAAGCGATCTCCTGAACCGCTTCTTTAAGTTCATCGGCATCGGCATCCGGATGAGCATACAGCCAATGCCAGGTTCTCATCTCCGTCAGCGCATGACCAGCATGTTCGTATACATACCAGAAACTGGCCAGAGCCTGAAGGCTTCTTTCGTTGGGATCGGTTTGATCCTCCAGACCTAGGGCCTTCATGTTGCGATAGGCAAATAACTCCGCTATAGCCTCGCTGAAACCGCTCATGGGCATATCGCCTAAGACGTAATAATCGCTTCCATATCGCGCCAGGTTTTGGTGAATAGTGTGTCCAAGTTCATGTATGCTTATTCTGAAACCTTTATAGTCAAGCCCCTCAGGAGTAAAGACCGTACGAAGGCAAGATTTGTCCCCACGCATGGCCGCACCATCGGCATGTCCGCCGATGTGAACCGGATCGACTACTACGTGTTCTCCTAAAAAATGCGCCTTTTCTTTAGAAAAACCAAGCCGTCGCAGAAAAGTAGGAATGTCAGCCTGAAACGAGGCTGGATCGGGATATCTTTTTCGCACCAGATCATCGAGTTCGTCCTCGGACCATCCACTCTGTGCCTGAAAACCATTGTACCATATATCAAACGGTCGGAGCGGTCGTCCGAGGCGTTTGGAAATCAACTCGGCTACCTGGGCCGTTTCAGGACAGTCCAGAATGGAAAGAATAATTGATTCGACGGACTCTTCCGACATCTGACGTTGATTAAAAGTCCGTTGAATATAGGTGGACGCCGAAGGATAATACGGATCTTTCATTCTATTTATTTTGAAGGCATTGAGTAAAACTTGATATCGAAGATTAGTCTCCGGCTCCACCTCCACGGAAACATATTTCCCTTTTTCTTTTGTATATACGGAATTCGATTGGGGCTCCCAAAAAACATCGTGATTATCAATTACCTGTTTAGGTATGGTCTGATCGATGATTCGAAGCATAACGGCATAGATCAGTTCCTGCCTGACTAGCCCCTCGGCTTTGGTGTATTGGCCTTTGAGGTTGTCACGAAGTCCATGATGGCAGCCGAGCTTTAAACCAGCAGAGAAAAGGATTGTTTTCTCAGGTGTTAATACGCGATCCATATGAATAAAGTAATTTTGAAAATACGTTTCTTTTTCCCGACTAAACTTTGCGGCTTTTTTCTCAATATCCGCCGGAAGACGTCCCGGAAACATCTCTCCAATCCGGGCGGCGGCCCATTGTTGATGGCTCCATTGTGAGCCTTGGTCAAGCATATGTTCCAGGGAATAGTGAGAAAAATTGATAGCAATGAAAAAGGCCAGCTTCGATTCAAAGAAATCAGTTTGGGGAATCGATCTAACCAGAAGATGATCAACTGCCGTCGGTTCGAGATCACTACGCGTAAGAGGCAATCGAATATTTCGATTGATTCTGTGAAGATGGCCGCGTATGATTTCAAGCCCTTTGTCAACCTTTTTAGTGGCCGCCCTTAACGCTTCGCCGTTGGCAATGAACTGCTTGATACAATATGATGTAAAATCAGCTTCGTTGCCATCATCGGCCCACCATAGAGAGGCGGCCCTGTTGACGCCTTTCTCGATGCGGTCGGCATGCGAATCACCATGAGTCTTGATTAAAGCCTCGATAGTCTCATTTGCAGTCTGCTTGGATATCGTGAACTTCGGCGATTCGGCCTGACAAACCTCTATCGTCCCCCTGAGTCCACAAAAAATGCAAAGAATTGCAAGCGCCTGTACAAAACATTGTCTCATCAGACAACCTCATCAAATCCACTGTTTCCGGCCCAAAGTCTGCTACCGATTTTTATATTTATTGATCTTTTCACGAAAACTTACATGATTTACGTATATATATTGAATACTCGAAGCGGTCTGTACATCATTATCCAATTATTTTTTCGAGTTTCTTCTTTCATTAAAGAGTACCACTGCATAGTGTGGCCTTCGTCCTCAAGCAGGCTCAAACGCTTAACCCGCCTCGTCCCTCGTGCCTCGTCTCTCGTGATCCATTTTCCATTGCAGGTATTCCGACTTACTTTTAAACGGAGGCAGATGGTGAGGCTCAAGCTTGTAAGACGTCTCCACCAAAGGAGCAGGATTTGAGGGGATGTACTTTTCCATTTGTTTTACGACATCCTGATACTCTTCCCGGCCAGCGAGATTAGTCCATTCTTCCTGGTCTTTCTGGTGGTCATAAAGTTCCACACTGTCATCGATATACCGTGTGTAACGCCATCGCTCGGTGCGTATGGAGAATTCAGAAAAATCATACGTCGTGATGGCTGGATGGCTCCACTTGGCCTTGGGATTGCGCAGCAGCGGTACAAGACTGTGACCATCCAGGCCAGCTTTGGCAGGCAATCCACATAGTTCGACAAGAGTGGGGTAAATATCCATCAACGAAGTAATATGATCGCAACGACCTTCGACCTTTGAGCCTTGCGGCAATCCAGGGACTCCTTTCGGGACTTTCATCATCATCACGGTCTTGACAACATTTTCCCACAAGGCGAATTTGCGCCAATGCTCCTTTTCGCCCAACTGCCAGCCGTGGTCCGACCAGAGCACGACGATGGTGTTTTTCACATACGTACTGTTTTCAAGGGCGTCCAATAGCTTCCCTAAAAGGGCATCGGCATAGGCAATTGAAGCCAAATACCCCTGCACAGCCTGTTTCCATTGTCTGGCATCCAAGACATGGCGATGATAGTTACCCCCTCGGTGAGCAATTTCCCTTGCCCGCTGCCCGACATCATCAAGGTCGTTTTCCAGCACATGGGCAAGACGAACCGTTTCAAGCGGAAACATATCGAAGTACTTTCTGGGAACATACCACGGCAGATGAGGACGATAGATGCCGCAGGCCAGAAAAAAAGGCTTCTCATGTTGCTTCTTAAGCTGATTGACTACCCACAAGACGGATTTGTTGTCCCCGGTTTGCTCGTCAGGGATATCTATCGGGGACCAGTCGAAAGCCATGTACATATTTTCAAAAGGCGGCATGTTGACCGTTCCCTTGGGATTCGGAAGGTAATAGTCGGGCATGTGCTTCTCTTTGGATGGGAAATAGTCATCCCAGGATTGAGGGTCCGGCATGTTATTATGAAAAATCTTTCCCGCACCCGCGGCCCAATATCCATTTTCCGAAAAATATCGTGGTAGAGTAACCGCATTTGGAAGTACTTCTCGCCAGACCTGATAGTTAGAATAAAGGCCGGATCTGAACGTATGGATCCCCGTCAACAAAGCTGTTCGGGAAGGATTGCAGGCCGGGGAGGCACAATAATTGTGAGTGAAATTGACTCCCTGTTGCGCTAATCGGTTAAGGTTCGGTGTCTTCGCTTGGGGATGTCCCCCAAGAGGCTCTATCCAGTCATTCAAATCATCGATAGAAATGAACAGAACATTGGGCTTATTAACATAGTTGCTTCTGGTAATTTGGCTCCTGTTACAACCTAGAGACAATCTGGCAATCCCTAAGCCAGCTGCACGAAGAAATTGGCGTCTGCTATAGGTCTTCATGCTCCGGCCTCCATTCAGGCATTGCTCACTGGCAAAATCAGATCATTTGAATTAACTTTATTTCTCATACTAAAATTCTATTAATGTGTGTTTTAGCTTTGAAGACGAAGTTCGATCTCTTTGGAAGTTTTCGTTATCGAAAGCCCACCAAGAGCAGTACATCGTAATTCTCTTGGAAGGCTTCGACCAACTCGATCCATAGTCTCTATCACATCGTCCAGAGGGATGACCGGATCGTAATCGGCCATGGCCATATTCGCACACGCCAAGGCATTGACTGCGGCCATTATATTCTTTCCCAGGCAAGGCACTTCGACCCGATTAGCTACAGGATCACATATCATGCCAAGAGAATTCTGCAAAGCAATAGACGCCGCTGCAATGGCCTGCTTTGTACTACCGCCTGCCAAAGTTACCAGCGCCGCAGCCGCCATACCGGATGCTGATCCGCACTCAGCCTGACAACCGGCCTCCTCAGCAGCAAAAGTCGACTTTCCAGCAATGAAAATTCCTATCAGCCCTCCAGCCAGCATTGCCCTGGCGGCATCTTCATCAGTTAGTCGGAGCCAATCGCTTACTGCAAGACAAGCCCCTGGCAGAGCAGCACAGGACCCTGCAGTCGGAGCCGCTACAATAATTCCCATTGCACTTTTTACCTCCATCAAAGCTGTCACATAAAGTACGATTCGATTCATTACGCCAGCATCCAGAAGTTTACTACTTTCTATTCGCTCCTTAAATGACCCGCATTGATAGCCGAGAATTCGATCCTCATATTTTGTGCCGCCAATTCCATGCTCAATTGAACTGCGAACTGTTTTAACGATCTCGACCATTTTGGCAAGGACGTCTTCACACAGTATAACACCTCGCATGCTTTCATAATTAAGAGCCAACTCCCATAAAGACAGATCTCGTCCAGCGTCGTATTCTAACATCTGTTGATAATTGGAAAATGGTGTCTGCATGTTTTTTCTGGACAGTATCGGCAGGACAGGAGCAATCCGCTTTATGTATCTGATGTCATACCTGGACAGAATAGAGGTAATCAGTTCTTCGTTTATAAACTTATCTGCCTTGACCTGAACCAATTGACCACCCTGAGCTTTATGGACCAGAATTGCATCGTTTTCAAATGTGTTGCTTAGAGTTTCCAGAACCTTCTGGCCATCACCGTTGACGTAGATAAGGGTCTCCAAAAAGTCACCAGCCATAGTGATGGGAATTCCATCTATTTCAGTAATCTCGATCATGCCACCGCCGGTGGAAACAGCTGTCAACATGTGTCTTTCTCTGGCATTGCTGAGCGTGAGTCGGTAAGTGTTGGGATGCGGATCGTGGAAATCGCCTATCTTGATATTGACACGAATTCCCGCCTTTCGAATAGCTTTGGCGGAATTAATCAGCCTCTCATCAATTGTATCCCAACCCATAAGGCCGCCAAACAATCCCATATCTGACCCCTGGCTTTGATGGGTTGTAGTAAGGGCACCATGCTTATCAAATTCAACGAGTACTTCCCCAATATCCCCGTCCATCAGGTCTCTGGCGAGTCTTCCTATTCGCAGAGCCGCTGCGCAATGCGAACTGGAAGGCCCACGCATAACAGGGCCAATCACATCGTTGAAGATACTTATGGGTATGCTCATATCAGGATTTGCGCCTCAGAGAATATTTCGAAATATACAAAACAACAACTTGTAAAATCAGTTTTTTGCTATCAAATATTAACATAAGATATTTGGATTTCAAGTTTTAAACAGTATGATTTTTGTATAATCCATCGAGCGTATGTATTTTTGTCCCTAACGCGATGACAAGATTCCTCAATGAAAAAATGCCGCTTGGACCAAAATAGGATTAACTCGCACTTCCCAGACGAACCTGGGCAAAATTCGAGATTTTTTACTTGCAAGTTGGCTTTTGATTGATATATACTTGTAAAGACTCCGATTGATGACTAGGAGAGAGTCCCGTATTTTGGAACGCCGAAGGTGTAACCTGCTGTTTGAAGTAGCAGCAGGGAAACTCTCAGGCAAAAGGATCCTTGTCGGACGGCCCTCTGGAGAATCTGCAGATATTGCAGATACCGAAGGGATAATTATCTCAGGTAAAAGGACAGAGGGATATAATCTCGGTTCTGAAGCTGGATTATATCCCTTTTTGTCTTCATAGAGGGCCATTTGATGTTACAGAACAGGATTAACAATAAGTCACAATTCCATTCAGCCGAGAAAGAACCTCAGCAAACTGTCTTATACAATTGGCACATTGGACTGACCGACAAACCCCACATCGTATTATTCGCTGGATATCTTATGCCCTTGTGGTATTCGTCTGTAGCAGGTGAGCACATTGCTGTCCGAGAAGCAGCAGGGATTTTTGATTGTACTCATATGGGAGTATGGGAAATTTCAGGTACTGGTGCTGCTGAGTTTGTAGACCAGATCACCACCAATAGCATCACCAGTCTTAAAGTCAGGCATACACAGTATTCGTTTATTTTGGACACATCTGGAAATATTCTTGATGATGTGATAGTCTATCGTAGGGGCTGAAACAAGTTTATGCTTGTCGTCAATGCTTCAAATGATGCCAAGGTGAAAAAATGGATTAGTGCACTGTTTAATAACGAAGTTTGTATTGACCCGTAGCACGTGGAAAGAGTACTTGTTAGCAGTCCCAGGGTACGGGACTTGCGTACTGTGGATTGTAACCGTATATTTTCCTACGGTTGTCAAAGAAGCGATGATGATTGAGCCCATAGAGACCGAAAGCAAAGAAATACTTAATGCTTTTATCGAGGCCATGGTAGAAATTGCCGAGCAGAGTAAAAGTGAGCCGAAAAAGCTCAAATCTACTCCAACAACTACACCGGTTTGTCATCCGAATGAAACTACTGCAGCTAAGAGCCTAAACATCGCCTACTTGAGAAGGTCAAGGATTTAATAGTTGTACTCTGGAAGTTTTGGAAAGTTACTAACATTTAATGAGGGGATTAAATCAATGAAAGCTTTAGTAAAAAAGAATCCCGAACCTGGATTCTGGCTAGAAGAAGTACCGGTACCAGAGATAGGTATTAATGATGTATCGGTGAAGATCCAGAAGACCTCGATCTGTGGGACGGATGTGCATATATACAAATGGGATGAATGGTCACAAAAGACTATAAAGCCACCGCTGATTGTTGGTCATGAGTTTGTGGGCACTGTTGAAAAAATCGGGGATAATGTTACCGATTTTGAAATTGGCGATCTTATCAGCGGTGAGGGACATGTAGTATGCGGCAGGTGCAGAAACTGTCTGGCCGGCCGCCGCCATCTTTGTAATGATCCAAAAGGTATCGGAATAAACAGGGACGGTGCATATGCAGAATACCTGAGCATCCCCGTTACAAATGTATGGTATTGTGATAAAAGTATAAGCACAAATGTACTAAGCTGTTTCGATCCTCTTGGTAATGCAGTTCATACGGCGTTGACTTATGATATGGCGGGCGAAGATGTTCTAATAACCGGCGCCGGCCCGATCGGTTGTATGGCAACAGCAGTGGCCAAGCAGGTCGGTGCCCGTTATATAGTCGTTACGGATATTAATCCATAGACGATATATGCGACCTTGCTGAAAAATATGATGTCTAGTCATGGTTGATGACTCTCACTCGGTTGGTGTGCTTGGTGAAAATGGAAGAGGGACTCATGAGCATTGCGGTGTGATTGGGCGTGTCGATATCATTACGGGAACCTTTGGCAAGGCACTTGGCGGAGCATCCGGAGGGTATACATCCGGCCGTAAGGAAATAATAGAGCTGCTACGCCAGCGACCCAGGCCGTATCTCTTTTCCAATACACTTGCTCCGGCAATTGTCGCAACTTCTTTAAAAGTGCTAGAGATGCTATCTTCTTCCGCTGAGCTGTGTGAAAAGCTGCGAACCAATACGAAATACTTCAGGGAGAAAATGGGAGACTCTGGTTTCGATATTGTGCCAGGTGACCATCCAATCGTTCCTATAATGCCGGGAGATGCAGTTCTTGCCCAGAAAATGGCAGAATCTCTTTTAGAAAAGGGTGTTTACGTAATAGGATTTTCGTACCCGGTGGTTCCAAAAGGAAAGGCCAGGATAAGGACACAGATCTCCGCGACACACACATTTGAGGATCTGGATTTTGCTATAGAAAAGTTTGTAGAAGTCAAGCAGGAATTGAACGTATAATAGGAAAATGGAAAGAAACTGAGTCAATGAACAAGCATCCCTCACTCCGAGAAAAATGGTGGTTGGTGTTGTACCTGGCGATCCTGGCCGGCTCCATGATGGTGTCGTTTTGCAGCAATGTGCAGGCTGCGAAAACTACTGAGAAAAACAAACGCCCCAATATTCTGTTTCTAATGGGCGACGACTGGTCCTGGCCGCATGCGGGAGCACTGGGTGACCCAGTCGTCAAGACGCCCACTTTTGACCGCATTGCCCGCGAGGGCGTGTTATTCGAGAATGCCTTCGTTTCTGCCCCTTCCTGCACACCCAGCCGGTTGGCTATCGTCACTGGGCAATATCATTGGCGTCTGGGAGAAGGTGTCAACCTTGGAGGCTCTTTGGCTAAGGACGTAAAGGTTTACCCTGAGATGTTGCAAGTGGTAGGTTACAGAATAGGTTTTGCCCGAAAGGGAGCGGCGCCCAGCAAACATATCTATCGTGGAAGTGATCCTTTCGGACCGCGTTTCGATTCTTTCCAGAAGTTTTTCGCGGATGCACGATAAACCCGTCTTTGTCACGCACTATCCTAAAGAGGCTAAGGCTTTTTATATGAAGATCGACCGGGACAATGACAAAGTTGTTCTGAATTTTGATTTGCTTGCCCCAGCGGGCTTTGGTGAGATCATCGGAGGGTCGGTCAGGGAAGACGATTACGATCTGCTCTTAGAGCGAATCCGCCAACAAGGCCTGAACGCTGAAACTTACGACTGGTATCTGGATTTACGCAAATTCGGCTCGGTACCGCACGGCGGCTTCGGCCTTGGCGTTGAGCGAACCGTCGCCTGGCTGACCGGCGAAAAACACATCCGCCAATGCATACCGTTCCCAAGAATGATGGATAAAGTATACATCTAAACCCGGATACCTAAGGCATAAATTTCGCAGATGAAGTTGTGCAAAGGAACTAGAGCTTATGGAAGGCGTTTGATTGAGTTATCGTCATACCAAATTGGAGAACCCAACCGGCGCAAAAAAGCTGCACGAAGTGACAGTGAAGATTTGCGTAGCGAAAATCGAGAGCTTTATTTAGGAATTATTTCTTTATCCTTGCGCGTCCGCCTACGGGGCAAATGACTAATTTAATTCGAGAGAGTTGCTCTTAAAGCCTTTAATGAAATTCTACTGCCTCACCAGAACGCTTGGCCAAGTTTGTTTTCAGGATTGTTTTGTTGCTTCATACATTTCATATTTCAGCAAGCGGCACTCGATTTTTCCGTTGAAGAATATCATGCGAGCTGAGGTTTTCAGGCCGACTTTTC
>CAYNKI010000075.1:0-14682 GCA_964397675.1 uncultured Pirellulales bacterium | reverse complement strand
TTCGCAGGAGCCGAACTTTATCTTTTTTTGGTTGCGGCCGAAGGCCGCGATGGGTTCTCTGTGGCCTCTGTGGCTTTGAAAAATCCGGGTTAATAGAACTTATATCTAACGGGTTGCTTTTTTAGCTCGGTGACCGTTGGCAGAAGCTGAAACGAATCTATTTTTTCAGCTTCGACAAATTTATTTATCACGTGCTGTATCTGGCCCATACTCCGGGCGTGCATCATTGCAAACAGATTATACGTCCAATTCTCAAAGGTCTCTCTCTCATAACAATGGCTTACAATCCCGAAACGAGCTAATCTTTGGCCGGCTTCGACAATCCTGTCCTGTGGGACTTCGCCGGCAAACAAGACATTGGCGACAAATCCGAGCTTGCGATGGTCAACAACAGCCGCTATACGACGGATGACGCCCTTATCAACCAGCTCCTTTATAATCCTCAAAACATCTTCTCTTTGTAAACCTTCGCCGCACAACAAAATAAAAGGTTCCGCAGTCAACTCTAAGTCGTCCTGTAATTTTAACAGTATCAGTTTTTCGTTTTCATTCAGTTCGACAGGCTCGGCTTTTGGGATTCTCTCGACCCCCGCGCTTTCTTGTGAAAGCAAGAGCGGAGGCAGCAATTCGCCTCCGGGGGAATCCTCGCTCTCAGCATTAAAGCGGACATCGAGCTTAAAAACATGCTTGACCGGCAGGCTGTGAAAATCAACGCCGAAACGTGCTGAAAGATCTGTCAGAGTGACATTAATCTGTGCGGAAGTCTCTGCTTGTAATGTAAACCACAAATTGTAGTAATGATTCCTGCGATAATTATGAGAAACATTCTCCAGGAAATTAACAGCTTCAGCAACCTCCTGAATGTTCTCTTGCCGAACATGTGCAGCAACTAAAGTGCCGGTCATGCCCAGGGCATGATAGTTTATTAGCGCGCAAATCCGGCGGATAAAGCCGAGGTCTTTTAGCTGGCTTATTTGTTGCAGAACCTCCGTTTCGTCGCTGTTTATAACTTCTGCAATCTTGTCAAAAGGCCGCCAGCATATTGGCAGGCCCTCTTGAAGAATATTGCACAGTTGTTTTTGAAATTTTGTCAAACGCAACTTCAATCATTGCCTCCCTTAGGCTGATAATTACAAACAGGATCAGTAGCTAAATAATCACCGCTGACTGTGTAAGCCCTTGCCCGACAGCCCCCACACAGACGAAGGTATTCACAAGCCCCGCACCTGCCTTTATAGGATGATAGATCGCGGATTTCGTTCAAGAGCTCAGACTCAAGCCAAATCTTCTTGAAGTCAAAACCGTTTTCAATTAGATTGCCTGCCGATATATCAAGAAATCCGCAAGTTTGCACATCGCCCTGATAGCTGATGAATCCGAATCCTCTGCCACCCATGCAGCCATTGACACTGGCGATTATCTTTTTTGCCCTGGCCTGCTCACACAGCTTGGCAAACTGAGGCCCACATGTCACCCGCACTTCAATCGTGGCTTCCAGCTTCAAACGAAGCAGCTCATTGAGTAACACCTCATATTCTATCGGGTCAAGAATCTCGTCAGCCAATTCCTCACCCCGGCCGGTCGGCACAAGAATAAACGCATTAAAGCAGTAGGCGCCAAGTCTTTTTGCCAGTTCAACTATTCCAGCTATTTCATCAATATTGATTTTGCTTATGGTGGTATTAATCTGAAAACGCATGCCCGCCTGGCGAGCAATTTCAGCAGCTCGCATCACCGCATCGAAGGCGCCGTCAGTCTGCCGGAATTTGTCATGGGTCTCAGCGGAGCTGCCATCCAAAGACAAGGATAAAGCCAACACGCCGGCTTCCTTTAGTTTGTCAATGGACTGCTCATCAATCGGATACCCGCACGTAGCCATCACCATCCGCAGCCCTCTCTTTCGACCGTACCGGATCAGCTCATAGATGTCACTTCGTTCCATCGGCTCTCCGCCGGTCAGAATTATCACGCATTTATTAAACTTCGCCACAGATGAAAGGATTTTTTTGCACTGCTTGGTAGTTAATTCCTCTTTATTGCCATCGCTACCTGCACCAGCTCGGCAGTGGATGCAGTTAAACTGACATCGGCGAGTCACTTCAAAAGCTACAAGGCGGGGTTTTTCTTGTTTACTACTCATAATTGCAGATAACTATAGCTAATTGCACACCAACAGTCAATCTTTAGCTGCCGGATTTCAATCAAAAACGCAGGTAGTTAGAGAACAAAATCGGATTTTTTCAAAAATTTTTTATTGCTTTAGCCACAACGACTTAGCGCAAAACACGCCTCTTAAAATTCCATTTTTTTCGCATCAAATGAGCCGGTTCATCCAATTATGGAGGGAGAAATCCATCGCTGCAAAGGAAGTCTTCGAGTTAGCTAAAGAACAAGGCTATTCTGTAATAACATTGAAACGTGCAAAAAAGGAACTGAAAATCATATCATATAAAGATAGTAATGAAGATGGTAAAAGTATATGGTACTGGAAGCGAAGAATTAAACAAGAGGATGAGTATTCAAAAAAGGTGAATAATCTTTTATCAAAGATGAAGGTACCTAAATTACTATATATGGATTAGCTGCACCATGAAATAGGTTCAAGGGATTCAAGAGTATCAATAAAAAATGTTGATGCCCTTGATACCCTTCAAGAAGTTTATATATATAATATATATTATGGTAATTAGGTATAAGAGGGCCAAGGGTATCAAGAGAATCAATAGGTAGTGTTGAGTCCCTTGATCTTACAGGAAAAGTAAACTTTGACAAAAAAGTAAAAAAAGAAGAAAATTTGCATGAGTTAATATAATATATGCGGATATTCAAATGATCCATAAATTATTTATCCTATAGAGACATAGATAAGAACAAAGGTTGTAAACAGGAGAAGACTGATGTCTGACAAATCATTTAATGTTTCAGTAGAACCATCTGTTCTTACATGGGCAAGAGAAAGTATTGGGATGAGTGAGCCCGAGGTCGTCAAGAAGATAAAAGGGATAACGATAAACACTATAAAAGAGTGGGAGAAAAAAGATGGTGTTACAAAACCTACTTTTGCTCAGATTGAAAAGTTATCGAAGATCTACAAGAGACCACTAAGTGCATTTTTATTACCTGCTCCACCCAAGGAACCACCTTTTCCTAAGGACTTTCGGAAACGTCCATCTACAGAGAAACAATCACTCAATCCTAAAACATATTTGGCTATACGAAAAGCCAGACGTTTTCAATACTCTGCCTCTGAGTTAATTAAAGAATTAGGTCAAGAGAGTAAAAAACTATCTATGAAGGCAAATCTATCAGACAACCCAGAAACGCTGGCAGAAGAGGTAAGAAAACAATTTGGAGTTAAGGAATTTCCCCGCTCAACATCTTTTACTAAAGAAGCTGCTTTGGAGGGGTGGATAAAAATATTGGAAAACAACGGGATATTAGTATTTCAGATTAGCATTACAAAGAATAAAGAAATAGGAGGATTTTCTCTTATTGATGAATATGTCCCGGTGATTGTACTGAGAAGATCCGACGAGATATCAGCTAAGATTTTTACACTTTTCCATGAGTTAGCACATATACTTTTGCGAGAAGGTGGTATCTGTGATTTGGAGGAATCTGATATATCACACGAAAAATTCTGCAACCATTTTGCTGGGGCATTTCTTGTACCGAAAGATAGGTTATTAAACCACTCTATTGTCAAAGCAAACACGAAAACAAAAGAATGGTCAGAGAATCTTCTGAGAGATATTGCACGAGATTTTAAGGTCAGCAAGGAAGTTATCTTAAGGCGATTATGGATTTTAGGCTTAACTACTAAGGAATATTATCTCAAAAAACACAAAGAATGGAAAAGCAAATTTAAAGAACCATTTGGAAGGAAGGACGAAAAAACCGAAATCAAGATTTGCCTCCAAGAGCGAGGTAAAAAATATACTTCTATGGTTTTTGATGCTTATGAA
Source organism: uncultured Pirellulales bacterium (assembly GCA_964397675.1). GTDB lineage: Bacteria > Planctomycetota > Phycisphaerae > Sedimentisphaerales > Anaerobacaceae > CAYNKI01. The sequence goes on along the minus strand of CAYNKI010000075.1, from coordinate 10,717 downwards.
CATAGGAAGATAGATGAAATGAGGGCAGCAGATTATCTGGGTGTAACATCTGATAAAATATCCAAAGTTAAAGAGGCAATATAAGTTATGAAACTGCCCTTCAGGGACTATAACTATGTCGTTGATACTAATGTTTTGATAACCCTTCTAACATTTTATCCTAAGGATAAATCCACCTTCAAAGCAATCTGGGATGAGATAGAAAATCTTATTAAACAGAAGATAATGTTCTCAACAGATATTGTATATAAAGAGATAATCAGATACCGTGGAAAAAATGACATAGTAAAAAAGTGGGCAATATCTCACAAAAAAAGTTTCTTTATTTCGCCTGACAAAGAAACATGGGGGTTTGCACAAAAAATTATAAGAAGGTTTCCCGATTTACTTGACAAGAAGAAATTGCAAACAGGTGAACCACAAGCCGATCCTTTCTTGATTGCTTTAGCTAAATCAGAAAATGCCATTATTGTTACACAAGAAAGAAAAGACTTTTCTAATGGAATACCTATGGTTGCTTTGCATTATAAGGTTAAATCCATAGACCTTTATGAATTTTTTGAAAAGCGTAAATTAAAGTTTGTTAAGGAACAATAAGATTATTTCTACGATAACTACATTTTGTATTTTAACACAATACTATCCACACCACGCTTCAGCCCGTTCTAATGCTACTCTGAGAAGTAGCAGTGCTTCTTCGCTACGAAGCACGAGACACCAGAATAATAAAAATTGGTGATATCACTCTCACAAGCGATTATCGAGTTTCCTTAAGATGATTATTGATGTTCTTATTATTTTCAATTAGAAGTATGTCTAATTCTTCGCGAACAGCTTTTTTATCACCTGATGGTTTAGGAATTGTTATAGAACCTTTATAAGTCATAGAGCCGCCATTAGAGTGGTAGGTAGATTTTTTGTATGCAATTTCTAAAGAGCCGTCATCGAGCTCCTTTAGATTGAAATCTTCGCATGATTTCCAATAATTGCCGAAATCATCCCATTTGTTCTTAAAGCAGAAGTCAACTAATTCCTCCTGGGAAACAGGCCATCTGTTATTTTCAAGATAGAAAACTTCCACTGCATAGACCGGGGCAAATGACTCTATGATTGTATAGGCTAAACCTTTTGCAATCCCTTCTCCGATTCTATCATCAATTAGACAACATGAACTAATACAGATAATAGACAAAATGAGAATAATTATCAATACGTATCTCATGATTATAAAACACCAGTCTAAAAATCTACACCACTTCCGGCTTCGACATAAGTTGAAACTCGTACTACGCCCTAAGGTGCTAAGCAGAGCAAGACCCACTTTGTTGTTGCGCGTGATTATACCGCCCTGCTGCTATGAATGTAAATAAAATATAGCTAACCTAAGTGAAATATAAATCTTGATTTTCGCCCGTTCTTCGTCCCTTGAGGACTACGAAGGGTAAAATATTGCGGAGATTATATTACGAAAGCGTAGAACTTAAAACTAAAAGTGAAAAACCAAAGCTCAAAACTTAAAATTTTAGATTTTGGTTTTAAGTTTCTAATTTTAAGTTTTTAGTTTTGCTAAGGAGGGTGCGAGATTGTTTGTGATTGGTTAAATGTCAATCTTAATTATCGATATTGCGAACACCTTCACCTCGAAAATGGTTCCATCAAACAATCTGGGATTTTCTCTGTGCCATTATCGGACATTATTTTACTTCATCCAAGAGGGCATAGCTATAGTGCCGGTAGCGTATGGGTTATTCATTTTGTATTTTCTATGCCATTTCTGGTCCCACAGATGTTCTATCCTAACTTTTCTGCTGGATCCGTCCGCAAAAACACCATTGACTGATTTGCCATGGCGAAGCAGCGTAAAAGCTCGCATATAGCCCTGGCCGTCACCTGAGTTCTCTTGGGAATCAGGTATATCTGTATCATGGGGCCAGGCATCTACAGACTTGGAATCAAGAAAAATGGGCACTTGTGAAGGAGTGCGTATGTTAGTAAATTTACCCCAGAAATAGTCACCAAGAGGAGCGCCCCATGTCCCATCTTTGGGATCCATTATCCAGGCATTAGGCGCATAACTTGACCAGAACCATTGACCAACGTCTGGATGTGTAGAGTCAATAATTTTTCTGCCCCAGCATTCATTGCTTCTTCGAATGAAATATCTACCATCAGCAACCCAAGATTCAGGTGAGTTTATATCCTGCTTTTTAACAGCTTTAGGACAAATGAGAATATCCGGCTGTTCGATATAATATGGCCGTAAAGGCAGAAACCACCACTGGCCACGCGGTTCGGTTCTGCCGTCATCATTTCGATCGGCATCTGGAAACTGATCGTCATGATCGTCAGCAAAGAACCTGAGTATTAGATTCCATTGCTTTAAATTTGAAGCACAGGCTACTGCTTTACCCTGTTCTCTGGCTCGATTGAGTGCCGGCATCAATATCGCCATCAACAACGCAATGATGGCAATCACCACCAAAAGCTCTATTAGCGTAAATCCCTTTCGGCTGTCCATAATGACAACCCTTTTTTCTACTGACCTCCCGCCTGTTCCTCATAAGGATGCGCAAGACCGGCTTGGCGTTCAATTAATCTTGTTTTTTTCATTCTTTTACCTACTTTACTTAAAAAGATAGTATACCTCAAATCTGATTCTTTTGCAATATTAAAGTCAGGAGTATAAAGCCGGGATTTCCCATATACACTTCACTGAACCGCTCTTGCAAACTTCAAGTCTCATAATACCATAATTTCATCTCATTTTCAACAATATTGCGGAGAATATATTACCTCAGCTCTCCATATTCGTATTCGTTGTCCTACGAAGGACGAATCTCGTGCCCCAAATATTCTGCCGTGGTCAGATCAATGCCTCAAGGTTTTCTTCTTGCTGAAGATGATGTAACAAGGCTTTGTTATTTTGCTTTCTTTGTTTCCGAGTAGCGAAGATTGCCGTTTTCGTCGTAGAAGGAAAACTCTGCGATTACACTTCTTTTCGAGTCGTCGGGTATCACTGATACGATCAAAAAGCCCGGGTATGGCTTGATGGGTTCCAGGACACAGTAGGGCTGTTTTATTTTTCCTTCTGGGTCTGTTGATTCTGGATCGCCTGCTTTAACGCCAAGGCGTGAATTTTCTTCGACGATGGAGCCGCATGAAAACTCTTCAAAGCCGCTCGGGTGGACCGCGTGATACTGCCAGTGGCGGTCGCCGCAGCAGATGTAGAAATTCTTTTTGTCGAAGCTGTTATCTTTCAGCCATTGGAAGAATTCATTTGCCTCGTGCCGGAAGCCGCCTATGTTTGTATGGTTGTCTTTTTTGACCTTCCCATCGGGGCCGACCAGGGGTGTTGGTAATACGAGTATCTTGACGGTTGCATCAGAGGCCAGCAAAGTTTTCTTTAGCCAGGCCTTTTGCTCTTTGCCCCAGATGGATTTTCCAGGACCGTCTTTCATCTTATTCGGTGAACGGTATTGTCGGCCCTCGATGATCCAGATCTGCAGAAGTCGATTGATGCGGAAGGTGCCGTAAGTTAATGCGTCAGGGTTGGCGGGATCGACGACAGGTAGCTGCTCGCGGTAGTTCTTTTTACCAAGCTGGAAGGAGGGTTCTTTATCGGAAGTATTGTCGCAATCGTTGTAGCGATATTCGTGGTCATCGACCTCCCAATACGTTGGGACTTTTGCAAACAGGTCTGAAAAACGGGGTTGTATGAATTGTTCATGATATTTTCTTCGCATTTCGGTTTCGGTCTTTGCGCGATCTGACCAGGCAAGCCCGGTGTATCTGTCATACTTTTTCTCGGGGTGGTCGAAGTAGACAGTGTCACCGGTACCTATGAAGAAATCGGGCTTTAATTTCAGGATGCTCGCAAGGGCCGGATAGCCCAGGTGTTTGTCGGATCCCTTATAGCCGCCGCCTTTGCGATATTTTCCTTCCTGGAAGAAGAAATAATTCATGCCCGTTACGATGGCTAAGCTTACCTTTTCCGCACCGCCCAGCGTTTTGAACGTGCAGGTTTTTGCCGTTCGGGTGTTTTCCTGTTCGGGCCCATAAACGAGTCGATAGTAATACCTCGTTTTTGGAGTTAGGCCCGCGACTTTTCTTTTTATTATATAATCGTTGTCGGGGCAAGCATTGGTCCACTCGGTCCTAAAAGAATTGGAAAAATCTTTCTTCGTGGAAATCTGAAAGTAAGCGACGCCGGCGGCACCGGGCAGATCACCTTTGATGAGCTTGTTCCCTTTTGTCAGCCGTGACTGCAGGATGACACTGTTTTCAGTCACGCGTCCTGCCATTTGACCCTGCCCCAGAGATGGAAAATCCTTGGCAACTGAGCTGCCTGCCAACAACATTACGACCAGGATCAGAAAGTTTTTTTTAAGATGGATCATTGAACTTTTCCTTATAGCATAAGCTTTATGCTTGATGCCACCCGGTGTCTTTATTAGGAACTTCGACTTTTGTGCGTTCCTCTGATTTGATTTGTGCCCGTTTCAGACGAGACGCTAAAAGTCCGGTACTGTAAACCATTCACTTGTTACCTTTACAAAAGTCTGGCTATAGAAGAAAGAATATAGCCAACCTCAGCGAAATGTCAATCGGGATTTTCGATATTGCGGAGAATATATTACCACAGCCCTTCTTCGTTCATGGCAGAGGGGTATTGGGCTTTACTGCGTCCTTCGGATAAGGATTATCCGATCCAAAAACCAACAGATCCTCATACTGCTCTATTACGACGAATGACTCGTCAATTTTTCCGTCGGAGTCTTGCACTTTTGTAATATCAAGTTTCAGGTGTTCAGCCAGAAATGGATAGGCTGCCATGCGCTTGGATGTGCCGTAATCATGCCCCTCGTCGGCGAAATGAGCGTTCTTGATTTTATCGCCGGCCTTATATAGCTCGTAAACGTGTTTTATGTACGGGTATTCGACATGAGGAGTGTTCTTTGTCCAGTCCGAACCGTTGGATATCAACAATTGCGGACGGGGTGCGGCAAGAGCCGCAATCTCGGCATTGTTCGTCTTGTGATTAGGTCCCATGTGTATAGGCATACCGCTCTCACACACGCAACCACCAAAGAAATGAGCCGAAACCTGGCAGACAGGTACACTGACTGCGACCCGGTCATCAATTGCCGTTAGAAGGAACGTCTGTGTGCCGCCCCCGGAACAACCGGTCATTCCGATCCTTTTTGGATCTATATCCGGCAAAGACAGAACAAAATCAAGGGCGCGAATACTGTTCCATGTTTGCAGTCTAAGTACTTCTGGCGTTTTCTTGTGTGACCAACCTGCCTCTTTCCAGTCGCCATAGCCAACCATGTCATACTGTAAGACCACAGCTCCCATGCAGGCTAATACGGCACATCGCGTCTGTCTGCTGGCCCTGAAACGACCACCATGCCCATGAGGGCAGAGAATGCCTGCGAGGGAGCCTTTGTAATCAGTTGGACGGAACAATGTGCCGGTCACATAGAAACCGGGCGAGCTTTGAAAGGAGACGCTCTCGACCATGTATCCATCATAGATGCGCTTATTTGAATACTTCGGTTTAAGACGAGTTTTTTCGGGTAGTTTCGATAGCTTTGCCCCCTGCAAAATGCCCTTGCGGATTCTCCTTTTGCGGCCTTTCCAGCCGGCGAGGTCGGTATATTCCTGCTTAAACTCCTCCAGTTCTTTCTTTGCCGCCTCAGGTGTTTGTGCGTGTCCAATGCGTAACCTGCCCTGTTCCGCGTTTGCCGTCTCAGCGAGAACCAATATAACGGACAACACAATGATTATATTCTTCATGATTATATTTTCCATTCGTTAGTTTTACTGATAACACCGAATATGATATTCTCAAATTTGTCCATTGACAATAAAAATGTAGGAATATATGCTACTCCCACATCCTCTTTGATGATTAAAACTACTCGAAGTATCAATCGAGATTTTCGATATTGCGGAGAATATATTACCTCAGCCCTTCTTCGTTAAAACTACGAAGGACAGGCTGGCACGCCTTGAGCTTGTCGAAGGGTGCGGGATATTGAAAAGCGGAAGGCGGGATGTAAGCAGCACCCTGAGCAGCAACGGCCTTATAATAGTTCACGAGCCAACCAGGCGAGTCTGCCTATAATTACAAAGGTGAAAACGACCATCGCGATTGCAATCGGAACTGTTATAATCCAGACAAAGATGATCGCTACCTTTGGAGCGATTCCTTTTTCGAGCAGCTCTTGTATATCATCTGGCAAACGCCGAATGACAACATAGCACCAATAAACGCCAAATATATACAGACTAAGTAATGCTAACGCCTTCAAAAGGAACATAAAAATACCTCATCCATCAATCGGCTAATGCGATTCTTCGGAACTATATTTTGCTTTAGTAAAGTATATAATTATTCTCATATCTCGCCGATTGAATCCAGCAAAGCTGGAGCTATTTTGATAGCACTTTCGCCACATCTTTTGCAAAGTACGTAATTATTATATCTGCCCCGGCTCGTTTGATCGCGGTGAGCATCTCAAGCATTACGTAATCTTTGGAGTAATAACAGCTATCGGCTGTTAGGCATATTTTAATCGGCCTTTAGGTTGGGGAATGGGTCGTCCCAGTTCTTTTGCGGTTTCAATCCACTCTTTTATGACAACTTCAGCATTTGAAAGGGCCTCTCGGTACGATTGACCGTCTGCCATACATCCCGGCAATTCTGGAACCTCTGCAATAAACGCTTGGTCGTCTTCGCTCCAATAAATGATTATTTCATATTTACTGCTCATTTTCTTTCTCCAACGTCAATTTGTATTGGAGTATGATATTGCGAACCTGCTTAACTTGATAGGGCTTTGCTTTTGTGCCCTTGGGTTGTAAGTTCAATATCTCTCTAACACCCTCTTTTGTAAAAATGTGATGGTCTCCTCTAATCCTTTCTTCAAAACCAAAAGCCTTCATCAACACACAAATCCTTGTAAAAGAGATATTCGCATCAGACGTTCCTCTTAGAATTTTGTCTAAAAATTTCTTGTTCCTGCTCATCCTGTACTTATTTTAATACGAAGACACAATTTTTTCAAATGATAACGCTAAAGATTCTCGATTTACAATGCATTAGTGACCTTTTGTTAATAATTTCGCTGCTTCCTTAGCAAAATATGTAATTATAATATCCGCCCCGGCGCGTTTGATTGAGTAAAGTATTTCCATCATTGCAGCATTTCTATCCATAAGCCCTGCCCGCGAAGCGGAATCGACCATCATATATTCGCCGCTGACATTGTAAGCAGCTATGGGGCAATCGAAACGCTGTCTTGCGCGATATATAATGTCAAGATAAGCAAGGGCAGGCTTTACCATCACCATATCGGCATCTTCCTCAATATCTAACGCAATCTCAGCCATCGCCTGGTCACTGTTTGCCGGGTCCATTTGATAACTTTTGCGGTCAGCAAGGCTTGTCCCTGCGAAAGCAGGGGCCGGCGTCGATTCAGCGGCACCCCGGAACGGCCCATAGAAAGCAGAAGCATACTTCGCAGCGTAAGACATAATGGCTACTTCGTGGAAACCATTTTCTTCCAGAGCCTCGCGAATGTACTTTACTCGGCCATCCATCATATCCGAGGGAGCAACAATATTGGCACCAGCCTGAGCATGTGACAAAGCAACCTTAGCCAATAACTCACACGTCGCATCATTATCCACTATGCTCTTGTGCTCTTGTGCTCTTATGCTCTTTTTTATCACGCCACAATGGCCATGTGAAGTATATGCGCAAAGGCAAACATCGGTAATAACGAGAAGCTGCGGCACAGCATTTTTAATTTCCTTGATAGAGCGCTGCACTACGCCGTCTTCGGCCCAGGCTTCTGAGCCAATGTCATCTTTTTTGCCCGGCAGACCAAAAAGAAGCACCGCAGGTATACCTAAAGCAGCAACTTCAGCAGCCTCTGCTGCAATTGTATCCGGCGAAAAGTGAAAACAGTCTGTCATCGACTTTATTGGTTCTTTAAGACTTTTACCCTCGCGGACAAACAATGGATAGACGAAATCATCTATGCTCAAAGAAGTCTGTCGCACCAGTCTTCGCATAGATTCACTACTACGCAACCTCCGCATTCTTATTTTTGGAAAAACCATACTGGATCCTCGATACTCGCTACTCAATTCTCATTTTATAACTTTAGTTCACTTTAGCTCACTTTAGGCACTTTAGTTCACTTATTTCCATTCACCTATTTCTTGATCGGTTAGATAGCAAGCCGGCTCGTTGAGCCAATATTCATCATCGACTTGGCTGTCCAAGAATCTATAATTACCCTTGCAGAGATTAAACCATTTACACGTAAGACACCTCGCATCAGCAAATTGCGATTTGTTGCGGAGCTTGCTCAGTACCGGGTCAGTCACATCTTCCCAAATCTGTTTAAGACTTTTGTCTTTAATATTTCCGAGCGAATAATTTCGCCAGAACTGATCCGCATACACGTTGCCCTCCCAGCCAACACAGGCGATTTTCTCCCCGACCTTATTGCCGCCGTTAGCAAGCAAAAGCTTTCTTGCTTCTTCGTATCCTGGATTATTCTCCCTTCTCATCTTTGTTAAAAGATAAGGGCCATCGGCATGATTGCCCACGGTGAGCACTTCGTCTATTAGGTCTTTGCTTACAAACTCGTCGGTCAATTGAATAATCATATCGAGCACTTGCCGAGTTTGCCCGGCTGTCAAAACTTGCTCGGCAAGACCTTTTGCTCTGCCTGAGCGAATTAAATGATAGAAGCAAATCCGTTTTACGTCATTTGAAGCAGCTATATCAAAAACTGCTGGGATTTGTTCTGCGTTTGCTTTGGTTATGGTAAAGCGCAATCCAGTTTTTATACCTGCCTTTTTACAATTTTCGATTCCTGCTATTGCTGCTTTGAAACAGCCAGCGACTTGCCTGAACTTATCATGGAACACCTCTACTCCGTCGATAGAAATGCCGACATAACTTACGCCGACATCGGCTAATTGTTTGGCAGTTGCGGAATCTATCAATGTCCCGTTGCTGGAGATGACACTCCGCAGGCCTAATCGCTTTGCTTCTGCCAACAATTCAAATAAATCATTGCGCAATAAAGTCTCGCCGCCACTGAACAAAATCACCGGACAGTTTACCTCTGTAAGCTGAGAGAGCATTTTTTTTGATTGTTCTGTGCTCAATTCGATATCGGCACATTCAGCCTCTGAGTAACTATAACAATGCAGACATCGCAAATTACATTTTGCCGTGCAGTTATAGACAACAATGGGACCGAAGGAAACCGGCTTGTGATACCGCAAATCGTCCGACTCCCCCGCTAATCCGCAATATAGCTTAGAGATATTTATCATTTATACGTGTTTTCAATAGAAGTGAGCAATCCATCAATAGTATGCTCTGCAGACTCTACACCAATCTTGACACTAAGATTTCTCAATTGCTCAGATGTCACCGGACCAATCGATGCTACATTAACACTACTTGAGTTTACTGTATCAACCTGGATTTGTTCAAAAAATCCCCTGACCGAAGAAGGACTGGCAAACGTCAGCCAATCAATCGCGCTAGCGTTAATTTTTTCTATTAGCCAATTGCATTCGCTGGTCTGCGTTGCAATGCTATAAAGAGATACATTATCAACTCGGACATCGGCCTGCTCCAATAATGTCACAAGCTCGTTTGAAGCAAGCTGAGAGCGTAATAGCAAAAACTTCTTACCTTGCAGATTCGCAAAGCTAATTAGCTGCTTACCAAGCTCCGCACTGGTAAAGACGTTCGGCACAAAATCGGCTTTTATGCCGAACTTACCTAATTTAGCAGCAGTTTCTCTGCCTATAGAAGCAACTTTTGCAAAACCGAAAACTCTGGCATCCTTTCCCAAGTTTTCTAAGCAATCGAAAAATAGTGTCACTCCGTTTGCACTGGTAAAAACAATCCAATCGTACTCTTTAAGTTTAGCTAACGTCTGTAAAAACTGATTTGTCTGGGTCAATGGCTTGATTTTTATCGTTGGAAATTCTATAGGATTGCCCCCCCGCCGGATAATCTTGGCTGCGAAATCTGCGTTGCCGAGCGCGTCCCGCGTTACAACAATATTTTTGCCAAACAATGCTTTTTTCATAAACCAGCTCAGCCTGGCGTCACTATCTGCAGCCCGACCAATAATAATAATCGCAGGCGGCTCAATTCTCTCCTCTCTACACTTGTCACTTATCAGCCTAAGTGACGCTTTCACAACTCTTTGATTCGGAAAAGTAGCGTTAGTCACTACCACTGCGGGCGTGTTCGACTTCATGCCATTTTCTATCAATTGCTTAACTATGAAATCAAGATTGCCCACGCCCATATAAAAGACGATGGTGCCGCGGAATTTAGCTAAAAGATGCCAATCGATATTTGATTCTTTCTTTCCTGGCGCTTCATAGCCTGTAACGAAAACCACCTGCGAACTATAGTCTCTATCGGTCAGCATAATGCCGGCGTATTGAGCAGCAGCGGTGCCGGCGGTCACGCCAGGCACTATTTCAAAATCGACGCCCGCTTCAGCAAGAAGCGCAGCTTCTTCGGCGCAGCGGCCGAAGATGGAAGGATCGCCTCCTTTTAAGCGAACGACAGTTTTCCCAGGAGTGGCGTTTTCAAGCAGCAGCTTATTGATGTCCTGCTGAGTAACGGAACGGCTGCCGATGCGCTTGGGCACAGGAA
>CAYNKI010000074.1:5448-14693 GCA_964397675.1 uncultured Pirellulales bacterium | reverse complement strand
CTATGATGAATAAGGCATTTGAAGTTATCGAGGCCCATTGGCTTTTTGATATGCCGGTGGAGAAAATTGAGGTTCTGATCCATCCCGAATCAATAATTCATTCCATGGTCGAATTTGTGGATGGGTCGGTGATAGCGCAACTGGGCGAGCCTGATATGTGTCTTCCGATCCAGTATGCTTTGACGTATCCCGCACGTGTTGCCGGAATCAGTAGGCGTCTTCGGCTGGAAGAGATAGGTAAACTTACGTTTGAGAGACCCGATTTGGAAACGTTTCGTGCATTGTCATTAGGGTATGAGGTGGCGCGGACAGGCGGCACATCTGCGGTGGTTTTCAACGCTGCGAATGAGACGGCAGTGCAAGAGTTTCTACAAGGCAGAATTAAATTTGTTAATATAGTGGAATTGATCGAACATTGTTTAAGTAAACATGATGTTAAGACCGATGTGTCTCTTGAGGAATTGCTCCAGATAGACGCCTGGGCAAGAAAAGAGGTTAAAAGTAAAGTGCATCAGTGCACAAGTGCATAAAGGAAATATCGAAATCCAAAGATGTTTTGCAGAAAAGACTATAAGTCATTTCGACCGAAAGAAGCCGTAGCCCTGAGCGAAGTCGAAGGGGATGCGTAGTCCCGACTTATCGGGATGGAGTCCCGATGTACATCGGGATTAAAAAACAGATTTCTCGACTTGCCTTTAGCTCGCTCGAAATGACAATGTACGGTTTTTCTACAGAGAAATTCAAAATTTGAATTTTAATCTAATAAGAGGTTGTGAATGTCTAATTTAAGAGGTTTGTTGAATAAGAATTTGCGTGGATTTTTGTGGGCAGTCGTTTTTGTCGTGATTGTTTATCTGATTGTCCGAAACATCAATGTCTTTGGTAATATAATAGTGGTGCTACTCGGATTTGGAGCGGTGGTTCTGTTTCATGAATTTGGTCATTTTATTGTTGCGAAACTATCTGATATAAAAGTTGAAGCCTTTTCGATTTTCATGCCGCCGACTTTACTTGGCATACGCAGAACAGAAGATGGTTTTAAGGTTCGGATATTGCCGAGGCTTTTCCCCAAAGAAAACGACGAGTCTGGTGAGTCCCGAGCAACGGGCGACGAGCGACAAGAGACGAGAGTGGGTGAGACCGAATATCGTGTCGGACTTATACCGTTCGGCGGTTTTGTCAAGATGTTAGGCCAGGATGACACTGGACCGATTAAGGCCAGCGATGACCCGCGTTCATTTGTTAATAAGCCGGTCAGCACACGAATCCCAGTTATAGCAGCAGGAGTGGTTTTTAATGTTATCAGCGCCGTTATTATTTTTATGATAGTTTTTATTATAGGAATAAATTTGTCGCCTGCGATCGTTGGTGGAGTTGTGCCGGATTCGCCGGCAGCGCTGGCGGGACTGAGGCCGGGTGACGAAGTAATTGAAATTGCCGGTAAAAGTAAAGACCTGGACTCCAGTAATATTTTGATAGCTTCTGCTTTGTCAGGCAAAGGAGAAGGGATTCCGTTAACAATAAGACACGAAGACGGCTCTGTTGAGCAGGTCAGACTTGTTGCTGAGCAACTACCAGGGCAACCATTTAGAGATTTTGGTATCGGCCAGCCAATGAGTTTGACTATAGCGGAAGTCTCTGACGCTAATGCTTTACTTGAGAAAAAAGGCTTGCTTCCCGGCGACCGTTTCACGTCCGTTGATGGCATAAACGTGCAACACTATTGGGAGTTGGAGGAGATAGTTCAAAATACTTTTGCACCGTCAGTGACATTAGTGGCTGAGCGGACCGTCTCTGGAGAAGTCAACGAGATTGAATCGCAAATTCGGTTAGTTCCAGATATTGAGCAAAGTAAAGTTGAACTTAGTCACATATGTTTTATGTTGCCTCGTTTGCGTATCGCTGCTGTTTCGAGCTCCCGTGCTTCTATTAAAGATAAGCTCATTTCTTTACTTGATAAACTGCTTATTAAGATCGGCATCAAAGAAAAGGCTATCGATGAAAGAGCTGGTTTGAAAATTAGTGATATTATTCTTGCGGTTGATGATATTGATAATCCCACTTATAAGGAGCTGCGCGATATTACTGAGGAACATGAAGGTAAAGAATTACCAGTAAAAGTGCTGCGTGCAGATCCTAACGGACTCGAAGAGACCTTGACAGTTACGGTTTTGCCCAGGCGTGAGCCAGGTAGCGATAGAGTAGTAATTGGCATTTTAGTGGTGCTGGATGTTGAGCATCCGGTTGTTGCCAGGACCATTGCTGTGGAGAATGGCCCGTCGAAATTAGAAATTCCGCGTGGTGCTACGATAACGGCTGTTGGTGGTGCTAAAGTATCAAATTTTTACGATATAGTCAGGGAAATTAAGAAGCACACCGGTAAGCGTATCAAAATTGACTGGCAAATTGACGAGGGAAAATCGGATCAGGTTGTTCTAAATGTCAATGTCGACAAAGATTTTGTCACCGTCAAATCCACTTTCGCCGAGTTCATACCTTTTAAACGTTTGGAGAGAATCTACAAGGCGAGTGGGCCAATCAATGCCGTCTTGATGGGATACAGAAAGACTGTTATGTTCGTTGCCCAGACCTACGTGACGTTAAAGCGTCTTATCGGAGGGGTTGTCAGCCCCAAGCATCTTATGGGGCCTGTTGGTATAATCACGTTGAGCTATCGCGTTGTTGCTGAGGAGCCGTTAATTAAATACATTTACTTTTTGGGCCTTATAAGTGCCGCGATTGCTGTGTTTAACCTGCTGCCTTTGCCGCCGCTGGATGGAGGCTTGATTGTTCTTATGCTGGTTGAAAAGATTAAAGGTTCGGCGTTGAGCGAGCAGACTCAAGAAGTTATAGCTTATGCCGGCTGGGTGCTTATAGGGACGCTTCTTATTTACGTAACATTTAACGACATTGTCAGGAGTTTTTTTAGCTAAGTGTTTATTTATGAGTTGGTCAAAAGCCAGCACCAAAGAATGCAAAGCAGTTCAGAATATCATAGAGACATATTCGGTGCCCTTGAAGAAGTAGATCAAGAGATTCATCGATTCATCACGAAAGAGTATGAACGAAGACAAAACACTCTGCAGCTTCTCGCCGCAGAGAATCAATGTTCGATGGCGGTTTTGGCAGCTCTTGGCTCAGTTGTTCAGAACAAAACTGCCGAAGGATTCCCGGGGGCGAGATTACATGGAGGCTGCAAGGTTGTTGACGAGATAGAGAGGCTTGCGGTAGCCAGAGCCAAGCAGGCTTTCGGCGCCAAGTACGCAAATGTACAGCCCCATTCCGGCACCGCGGCCAATCAAATTATCGTAACCTCCTTCTTGGAAAGCTCAGATAAAATATTGAGTCTTGCTCTGTACCAGGGTGGTCATTTCTCACACGGATCGCAGGTTTCTTTTACCGGCAAATTTTTTAATGTAGAAAATTATTATGTTGATAGGAACTCCTTTCTTCTGGATTACGATGCCATCAGGAAGCAAGCCATCGTATTCAAACCAAAGCTGATTATATGTGGTGCCAGTGTATATTCCAGGACGATAGATTTTAAGAAGTTCAGAGAAATCGCAGATGAAGTGGGAGCTTATCTTTTAGCAGATATCTCACACATATCTGGCTTGATTATAGCAGGTGCTCATCCTTCTCCGGTAAATTATGCACATGTTACTACGACCAGTACATATAAGCCAGGCGGCCCACGTGGCGGCTTAATATTGATGGGCAAAGACTATGAGGGACGAGGGACGAAATTGTGGGAACATATCCAAAAAGCAACTTTTCCGGGCCTGCAGGGGACGCCTTATTTAAATCATATAGCTGCCAAAGCGGTCTTCTTCAGAGAAACACTGTCCGAGGAATACAGAGCCAGGCAATTCAAAATCATAGAAAATGCAAAAAGACTTGCAGATAGCTTGCTGGATTTCGGATTTGATGTAGTAACGGGCGGGACAGACAACCATATGGTCCTGGTAAACGTTGCGAATTTCCGTGAAGACTTGACGGGTGTCATAGCTCAAAGGTGCCTTGAGCAGTGCGGCATAATTGTCGATATGATCAGTGTACCTTACGACAAAAAAGGCTATACAGTTGCCAGTGGTATCAGGCTGGGCACGCTGATTGTTACAAAAAATGGGATGGGGACGAAAGAAATGGAAAGCATATCGGCTTTAATAGATGCGGTACTAAAGCGTGTGGAAATAACAAGTGACAATGAATACAGAATAAACGAATCCTTCAGCAGCGAGACCAGAGACAAAGTGACACAATTGTGCAGCAAGTTCCCAATGCGATAATTAAAGTGCTTAAAGTGAGCTAAAAAAACAAATAACTTTAGGCACTCCAAAATTTAGGCACTTTATGACTTCGGTTTCTTTGCGGTTACAGCCCAAAACAGTTGGTATGCTGCCCCTATAATAGCCATCAGGATTTTATTGGAAAAGAGTATCATCGACATTAAGAAAGCTGACGGCGCATCCACTCCGTAAAGGGCCAGCGTTCCAACGAGGGTAGCTTCTCTGACGCCGAGGTTTGCGATGGATATTGGCATTCGTCCAAGAACGAAAATTAATGCGCACTGCCATATTAGGACGCCGATAGGGACATTTATTTGAGCGGCTTTTGCAGCAAAGATATAAATTGCAGTGCCAACAATTGTTATGCTCACGAAGTTCAACAAGAGTACCTTGGAATGGAAAGCCCATGAAGCCGTCTGAAATATCGACAACTGTGCAAGGATTTTACGACCGGTGTTGCGAAAGGATGCCGGTAAAGGCTCTATGATGCGTGACAAATAGTTGATGAGTTTCGGTCCAAGCGTGCGGTTCAACAGCGATAAACAGACGGCGATTAGGAAAACCAGTAGTGCCGAACAAATTGCGGGTAACTTCCAATTGCTGATTGGATTAGTTGCGATAAGGGCTACCAGAGCAGAGACACTTATAAGAACAATCATGGTGAACTGGTTGTAAACCATACTGCTAAAGACATTGCTGCCCTTACCAGTGTGTTGAGTTACAATATACCATTTGACGGGCGCATCCAATATACCGGGCAAAATCATACTATAGAGCGCGGTAATAGTGCTGGCACCGAAAAGCGTGCCAGTACTGGCGTGACAATTCTGCTTTTTGAGGATCAAACGCATCTTAATTGACAAGAGCCAGTACACTGCTATGGTTAATCCCCAGATAATCCAAAGAAAGCCCCATCGAGCGTTGCCTATTGTCTGGCTGAACTGCGGCAGGCTGATTCGGCTAAAGACCCATATTAACAATCCCATTGTGACCAGAATTCTGATAAGAAATTTAACTAATTGTTTGCTGCGATTGGTCATAGTGGAAATTCAAAAATCAAAACTAAAAAATCAAAACTGAGGAATCCCGCACCAATTTTTAAGGAAATTGGTGCGGGATAACTTCCTTAATTTTACATCTTACATTTTGAACTTTAATTTTCTAATGGATTTTCTGCAAGAATCAGCACTTTTCTTGAAAAGGTCAGTTGTAATTTGTAGAGTTTGTAGAAGATTTTATTATTTGGAAACCATGCGTTAAGAAGTCCAAAAGGTAAACGCGAAATTAAAGCTGTAACAACAATACAGATAACCCCAGTCAGCGGTCCGCTCAAATAGTAACTCTGTATATTGTTGAAGCCGGCACTAATTAAAAGCTGATTGAGCCTGCGTTGAGTTGTTACATAATTATGCGAAAAATCACAATTGAAAAAGTTATGCCTCAGATTCAAATAATCCGGCGAGCATATTATAAGCTTTCCTTTTGGCTTGAGCACATGTCTTATCTGTTGGGCTATTTGCAAGGCGTCGCGCATGTCATTCATATGCTCCATTACATTGATCATTACCGCAGCATCAAATTTTTTGTCTAAGCGAGGTAATGGAGGAACGATTGCACAAATGACCTTGGCACCTCTTCTCTCAAGTGACTCTGCCAGCTGCTGATTAGGTTCTACAGCAACGTATTCAACACCTTCTTCAAAGCAAAGATCGGCCACTACACCTCGGCCAGGGCCTATTTCTAAGACGCTGTAACCTCGTTCTATTTTGGCGTATTTAAAGATTTTTTGAGAAAAAGCCTTAGTAATCCGATTGCCTATACTTGTTGGTTTGTCTTGGTCAAAGTGGTCATAAAACTGTGCTTCTGCCATAAGAGATTACCTCAAACAAGCTGCTGTGGCGTTGTTTGATTCACTGATTGCCTTTCTTGCGTAAACTACCATTATATCGGATTTCTTTAGTAATGATATTAATATTGTCCATGGCAAAAACAGTATCCATAACAAAATAGAATGTCTAAGCTGGTTACGATATTTTGGATTAATATTATCACCGTATAATAAATATTGTAGCGATCCGAGAAGACCCCAAGGCGTTTTGTCGTATATTATCTTTGTAACTAAAAGGCCGTGTTGCTCTAACAGCTTAGTGATTGTACTGGGTGTCCAGACGCACAAATGGCGTGGGCTATCAAGATGATACCACCTGCCTCTAAAGTATTTGGCGTTGAAGCTATTAAAGTTAGGGACACCAATTATGCAATACCCATCATATTTCAATAAACTGCTTATCTTTCCCAATGTTGCGTGAGGGTCGTGTATGTGCTCTAAGTACCACCATGCTGTGATTATATCAAAATATGCACTTGGAAATGGGGCTTTATTAATAGCGCCCCTAAATATGTCGAGACCAAAAGAGCTTTTTGCCTCTTTAACAGCAGTTTCGGACATATCGAGTCCATATACTTCACAGCCCTTGTCAGCTTTCAGGCTATTTAGGAATGAGCCGATGCCACAGCCCACATCCAAGATTCGACTTTGTTGATTGAGTCTGCGATAGAGAGGATTAATGATTTTTACATTCATTACTTCTTTCAGCAGACTTGCAATAACGGGTATCCTCATTATTACTTTTTGCAATGAATGAATGTTAGAACCTTTTCTTCGGCTTATAGCTGAGTGAGGGGAATAATCTGTAGGATACAGTTTTTCTAAATCGCCTGGCACTACCTGTGGATTCATATAGACAAGACCACATTCCTTGCACCGCACATAGGTGAATATATTTCCGATACCATGTAAGCGATCCCTTGCCTTAAAGATGAAAGTTGAATCAGTGCTACCGCATAGATTGCAAGGGACTTTTTGCGTTCTAATCATATCTACTTACCAGGGCAGCTTCTTTGACCTTACACAACGATGCAATCTTATTATGAGGGCTTTTGCCGGCAGAGAAGTCAGAATCAATCCTGCCCAGTTCTCAAAAGAACGAGGGTATAGCTTGACTGCCTTGCAATAGTACTTCCTTGCTCGCTTGATATTGCCGTCGGCAGCGAGCCAAAATCCCGTAAGAAAATAAGATCTTGAAAACCGTTTCACCATTTTCTTTCCGATTGAGGCCTGTAATTGTGGATTCTTTCGTAGAATCCTTCTTAACGCTATTCTTGTTTTAGTATAGCTTTTTTCTTTATTCGCGGTTTTGGAAGTGCTGCATTGATGCCTTCGCCAGCAGCCTAATGGTTTAGGATCGTAGTAAACTTTGCTTAAGTGGGCCACTTCAATCCACTTCATATAATCGCTGATAGGGCCTGGTTTCTCAAAAGGCCCGGTTTTTCTGAGAACATCGGCCCGTACCATTACAGTTATCATTGGAGTAAAGCAGTAATGCAACGCAAGCATCTCAGCGACATCGCCCGGTACTACTGGATACACATCACTGAATTTTCCAATTTGTTTACCTTTTGAGTCAATAATCAGAGCATCAGCAAAGACCAAACAAAGTTGGGGGTCGGCATCCAGTGCAGCCACCTGTCTCTCGAATCTGTCAGGCAAAACCATATCGTCACTATCCACGAAACAGATATACTGGCCCTTTGCCAAACTCACACCTCGGTTGCGGGCGGCAACCACACCTTTGTTTTCCTGAGTAAAAATATGAGCCCTGGATGGAAAGTCCCTGGCTGCCTCGACAGTTTTATCGGTACTGCCATCGTCAACTAAGATTATTTCGAAGCTCTGAAACGTTTGCTTTTCAAGGCTTTCCAAAGTCTGGGCAATATAGTCCTGATGGTTGTGAGATGCTATTATTACCGACAGTTTTGGTTTCACTGCCAGGTCCTCATCAATTCAATATTTTTCGGTATAGTTCTATGTAGCTTGAAGCTGCTTTATTCCAAGTGAATTTTTCAGCCCGCTTTCTTGCCGCTACCGATATTTTCCTGCGGGTTTCAGTCGTCTCGACTAACTTCTTGATTGCTTTTGCAATTTGGTCTGGATATGGTTTCTCTACCACGATTCCATTATCTTCTATCAACTCTTCAACACCTTCGCAATTAGTGGTGACAATCGGCAAACCTGAAGCCATAGCCTC
Source organism: uncultured Pirellulales bacterium (assembly GCA_964397675.1). Classification (GTDB taxonomy): domain Bacteria; phylum Planctomycetota; class Phycisphaerae; order Sedimentisphaerales; family Anaerobacaceae; genus CAYNKI01. The sequence continues at coordinate 6,316 of CAYNKI010000074.1, read as the reverse complement.
CAGCATCGCGTTGCTCATTCCTTCCTGCATACTTGCACTGACAAAAATATCATTTTGACGATAAACTTGCGGCATTTTTTCAGACTCAATTCGGCCAGTGATTTCAATTACGTTGCTAAGTTTCTTCTCAGATACAACTTGTCTAAGCTGCTGCTCCATTGCTCCGCCGCCAACTATAGTGAGATGAACATTATAGCTATCTCTATGCAACATCTGGACTGCTTCTATCAGCATTTCCACTCTTTTGGTAACGGATAATCTGCCGACGGTCAAAAGCCTAAACAATTCCGATTCTTTGGTCCCGAAGCTAGTTCGGGAGGGGCAAAAGCGGTCTAGTTCAATGCCATTTGGAATGACATCAATTGCAGCTGTAGGTAGAAAATTTAGAGCTCGGTTTTTTAGACCTTCACTGCAGGCCACCAAAGCAGCAGCCTTTTTCCAAATGGCTCTGAACACCGGGGCAAGAATTTTATAATCGAGCTTTAATCTTGCGTGTCGGCCCGGCACATCTGAGCCGCGTAGAGAAATTATATAGGGCAATCTCTCGACCCCGCTCGAGACGGGCTTATCCGCACTTCGATAGCACAGCCAGCCTGTTGGAAAACCGAAAAACGCATGGACTAAATCATAATCGTTTTCGTGCAATAGTGTGCGATAATGACGTTTGGCTTTGAGCAGCCATTCAATTACTTCAACTTTCCGCCAGAAGTGCAGGTCTTTCTTGTGCAGGCCGACTTTATAAATGGTAATATTTTCGGAGAATTTTTCCACAAAATAGCCAGGTTTTGGTGCCGAAGTTAATACATCAACTTTCAGATTGCCAAGTTTAGCGTATTGCGTTAAGAGAGCCAGATGTGCGTTAGCTGCT
>CAYNKI010000074.1:2202-5438 GCA_964397675.1 uncultured Pirellulales bacterium | reverse complement strand
CTCCACAATTTTGATTTTTACATTTTAATTTTTTATTTCCATCAGGACATGCTGGCCGAACATTCGAACGATTCGATAGTTATCCATAACAAAATCTCTAAACGGCCGCATAGCCTCATATCTAAGGGCTTCATCCTCATCGAAGCGCTCACGTAGCATATTACTCCAGGCTTTATCGAAAGCTTCTATAGTACTTTTATCTGGCGGTAAAAATTGAGTCTTTTTCAAATCCATAAAGCCTTGTGGCATTATCGGCCACAATTCATAGGCAGGTCGTTCTGTCGGTATGTGACGCTTGCGCGAATCAACAATAAATTTCGGCATTTCCTGCCTGAACTCGGTAAGCAAACGAGAAACAAGCTCGGCTAATACTGGCGGCGCCGGCCGAGGCATACTAAAAGCTTTTGAAGCGGAACTAAACCGCTGAGCTTTAACATACATTCCCGGGAACCAGCCCCAAACGTAAATCTTATCTGATGGTTGTGAGTTTGTGCGAATATATTCGCCAACCATTTCCCAGGGATACTCTGGTGCTTGGGAGATTTCTCTGAACTTTTGTAAGTAACCCCTTGTTTTTGTACGGTAGCTTAATCCAGTATGAGGGCTTTTTCCAATGCCGAAGAATATGTGCCATGACATAATTATCATTAATAAAAGCCCGACAAGGCCTGTTATTATCCATTTAGTTTTGAACGCATCGATTTTTAATTTGTCATAATAAATTGCTATCAAGTATCCGCCTAACATGGCAGCAGAGGCATTTAGCGGTAGATAATACTGCTCATACGAGCGAGGGCTAATCCAGACGAAGGCCATATCCAGTATCCACCACAGGCCAAAAAGCAGCACAAAGCGGTCGTAGGTGTTTTCTTTTGTTTTATTTACTGCGGGAGGTGCCAAAATAATGCGCAGGATTTTTGCGATAATCGCAGCCAATGCTAAGGCTATGGGCAATATTAGCAAACGGTAATAACGTAATACTCTGGGCCATTGCTGTGAAAAGGTTACGAGTTTTCGGCTTCCTGCTATATAATCCGAAGTTGGTTTTGCCTGGTCGACCTCTGCACTGGCCGGTATGAACTTTGCCAGCGTCTGCCAAACCCATGAATATGGTAAGCTCATTTGTACGTCCCAGGCGATTATCCAAACATACAACGGTGCAATCGCTATTGCAGCACCAGTTAAAAGTAGTAAAATGTCAAGACCTGTCTGCTTCCAGGTTCTGTTTCTGAGTAGCGGCTGGAGGATAAGGAATAAGCCGATTGCCCCGATAGCTGAGACGCCTGTTTGCTTAAATAGCGGCGCCCAGCTAAGAAAGGCTCCAGCTAAAACTGCATGCCACCAACGGCCACCGAGCTGATGCAAAACAAAACAGCTTATGCCGATTACCATACAGGCAATCATATACTGTTCTTTGACGTTGCCGTATTTGGCGATCAAAGGCGCAGAAAGATAAACCGAAGCAACAATGACACTGACAGCGGCAGCTAACGTGCCGAAAAGTTTTCGCATTGCAATAAACATAAGTAATAATGCAGCGGCCTGAAGGACAGTTTGGATGATTGTTGGGCCGGTTTCATTAAAGCCGAACAGCCAGACACCTAAGATATTGACCAGCAGAGTTCCCAACTGTGCGCTGGGCTTTTCTTCAACACCTATTTCGGCCCCTTCGAGAATGTGTTTGGCTGAGTAGATGTATGCTCCGCTGTCAAAGGGATCAGGGGTGCTAAATTCAAAATACTTACCCATAGAAAACGGAATGGCTGCCAGAATGGCTATTACAATGAAAACCACTGAAAGTGACTCGTGACCCGTGACCCGTGACTCGTGCGATGGGCGACGGGTCACGTGCGGCGTAAGACGTCTGGTCTTTCGGGACGGTTTGCTCATTTTTTGTCTCCGGTTTCGGCTGGCGATTCGAGTATCTCTTTGATGACATAAGTTGGCCGATTTTGTGACTCGTGATAGGTTCTGACTAAAAGCTCAGCTAACAAACCCATAAAGATAAATTGAACACCAATAACCAAAAGCAGGATGGTTAAATACAATAAGGGATTGCCGGTCATGTCTACGCTTTTTAGAATTTTCATCAGGACGACCACGATCCCTGAAGCACCGCCAAGAAATAATGCTAAAAATCCCCAGCCGCCAAACAATTGAATCGGTTTAGTCGAAAAACTAAGAAGAAACTTAACGGTAATAAGGTCTAACAACACTTTCAGTGTACGTTCCAGGCCGTACTTAGCAGAGCCTGCTGTTCTTGGTCTGTGATTGACTTGCATTTCAGCGATTCTGGCTCCGCTCCAGCTTGCCAAAGCCGGGATAAATCGGTGCATTTCACCATATAGTTTTATCTCTGCCAGGATTTCCTTGCGGTACGCTTTGAGCGTGCAGCCATAATCATGAAGTTTAACACCTGTAATTTTAGAGATCAGCCAATTGGCGATTTTAGAAGGCACTAACCTGGTGATGACCTTATCGTGTCTTTTCTTCCTCCAGCCACTTACGACATCAAATCCTTCCTCAAGTTTGTCAATCATCTTAGGTATATCCACAGGGTCATTTTGCAGGTCGGCATCAATGGCGGCGATAATTTCCCCTCGTGCATGAGCGAAGCCAGCACTTAGCGCTGCGGTTTGGCCAAAGTTTTTTCTAAAGCGGATTACACGGACTTTAGAATCGGCCTTTTGCAGCCGACTTAAGATAGCGAAGCTGTTGTCGCTGCTGCCATCGTCGACGAATATTATTTCGTACTTGTACTTGTCATCCAAGGTTTGTGTGATTTGCTCATAAAGCGGCTCGATATTGTCCTGCTCATTCAGAACCGGCACCACTACTGAGATCTGGGGACTTTTTCTGTCCATATTATGTTTCCTACAGGTCAACTTTGCTTACATTATAGTAATAGTTGGGCCTCTATTTTGCAACAAGTTGCAGTACATTTTTAGCCAGATATGGCATACACGGCCATCCCCAAGCTTGGACTCCGCTTCGCGGCAGTCCGGCGCTTGAGGCTGCCACCCAATAAAATCGACAAATAATGTGTGGCAGCCTCAAAGCCGTAGGCTTTGGGGATAGCTTTTCCCTGGCTAAACACATACAAGTTGCAAAATAGAACCATCCTAAATATCGGCTGTAAAGCGATACATGAGCAGTTAAAATCGCCACCGAATACTGAATTCTCTACCTGGCGAAGCGTTTTGCGGATTCAAAAAGCAGCTTTAATAGTTGGCATA
>CAYNKI010000074.1:0-2102 GCA_964397675.1 uncultured Pirellulales bacterium | reverse complement strand
TTAAGATTGTCGTAGAGAAGTTGGGATTAAATTGAGTGAAAGGGAAAGAATATGAAAGAGCAGACAAGAAGAGATTTTCTTAAAACAGTTGGTTTTGCAGCGGCTTCGGCGGGGATACTGTCAACATTGCCAGGCTGTGCCAGTATAAGCCAAAAGATACAAGCTACAAGAAAACGGCCAAACATTATAGTGATTATCAGCGACGATATGGGATATGCGGACATCGGTGTCCAGGGCTGTAAGGATATTGCGACGCCGAACATAGATTCGATTGCGCAACATGGGATTAGATTTACGAACGGATACGTTTCTTGTCCGGTGTGCAGTCCGACGCGTGCCGGACTGGCGACCGGCCGATACCAACAGCGGTTTGGCCACGAATTCAATACTGGCCCTCCACCGGGAGGTTTGAGAGAACACGTCGGTCTGCCGCTGACAGAGGTAACGATTGCCGATGTGCTGAAGTCGGCAGATTACGTTACTGGTGCGGTGGGTAAATGGCACCTGGGGATGGCGCCGCATTTCCATCCGTTCAAACGCGGATATGACGAGTTCTTCGGCTTTCTACACGGGGGACACTCATACATTGATCCTGGGCTGGGGACATTCAATCCAATTCTGCGCGGGACTGAGCCGGTAGACGAAAAAGAGTATCTGACCGATGCCTTCTCTCGCGAGGCGGTTGCCTTTATCCAGCGCCATCACGATAAGCCCTTCTTGCTCTATCTCGCTTACAATGCGGTGCATACACCGATGCAGGCACCGCCGCGCTACCAGAATAGCTTCGGACACATCACCAACCCAAAACGCCGTGTGTATGCCGGCATGTTGACTGCTATGGATGAAGGCATCGGCAAATTGCTCGATAAACTGACAGAGCTGGGTATCGAAGAAGACACGCTGCTATTCTTCGTCAACGACAACGGCGGGCCAACTCCTGCAAACGGCTCAGACAACAGTCCGCTGCGAGCTACCAAGGGCACTATGTTTGAAGGTGGCATTCGAGTTGCCTTTATGGTTCAGTGGCCGCGATGCTTAAAGGGTGGCAAGATTTACGAGCATCCGGTCATAGCGCTGGATATTCTTCCGACGGTTGCAACTGCAGCGGGAGCCGACTTGCCCGCAGGCTGTAAGATAGACGGAGTGAACCTGCTGCCGTACCTGACTGGCAAAAAGAAAACGCCACCTCACGATAGCCTTTTCTGGCGTCGTGGACAGAACTACGCAGCCAGAAAAGGAAACTGGAAGCTGGTCAACAATGATGGAGAGACCGGCTTGTTCGACCTGTCATCGGATATTGGTGAGAGCCGGGACTTGAAGGAAGAACGGCCGGAGGTCCTGAAAGAAATGCAAGAGGCTTTCAAGCAGTGGAACTCGCAAATGATAGAGCCGGCCTGGACTAGGCAAAGGATAACACGCAAAACAACAAAAACAAAGTAGAAAAAGGGCTAACCGCGCCATCCCAAGAATTCAACAGGTGTACTATGTAGTCTATGTAGGCAGTTACATATCCTGCTCTGAAAGAGTGTGGCTTTTCATTTATGCCGGCAAAGAGACCTAATTTTATCCCTCACTTAGCTCGGGACATAGTGATAGTCTGCTTAATATTTCTTTCGCATTTGCTGTTTCTATCTGATAAATTTTTCCTCCTGCTTGTTGATGCTTCTGCGCAAGATCCTTCCAATCTTGTTCATATTTTTCATAGTAATTTCTTCTATATCCCGGCTGCTGGATCAAAGTCTTTACGTGCTCTGGATCCCAATATTTTATAATTAGGTTTTTGTCTCTTAACACGAAGTTGACACTTACTGTTTTATTGTCTACTTTAAAAATCCTATCTACTTGAAAGCCATTTATATTTTTGTTTTTAAGATAGTTGTAAATTATTTCCTTTCCGTCTGTTTCTCTATCTATGTTTGTTCTATTTCTATGAGGATTTATCCTTTTTTCATAATGATGGGTGTCACAGTCAACCAAACCAGAATATCTGTAACTTTGAGCGTAAGGATAGTAACCATAAGGGGAATAAAAATAGGAACCGTAGTCAGAAATCAAGCCAGAAGGATGTTTATGGCTAAAAGCGTAAGGAGAATAACGAAACC
>CAYNKI010000073.1:0-14743 GCA_964397675.1 uncultured Pirellulales bacterium | reverse complement strand
GATTCAAGTCAAAAACATATTGTTCGCAGGGCGATACTCCAAGAGGCACAGAAAATAAATCAGAAGATTCTTGCAATCACAGTTTGTTCAAATCATGTACATATCGTTGCAAAAGTTTCGTCAGAATCAATTGAACAGGTTGTTCATAGATACAAGCGTTTGTCCACTTTTGTCCTTCGCACGGCCGGTCTGGACGGCAAAGTATGGTCAACAGGGTTTGATAAAAGGTTCTGTTTTACGGATAAGGATATAGAACAGAAAGTTAAATACGTAAATGGACATAAATAATGTTTAGCCCTGCCATCTTGTATGGCAGGATTGGAAATAATCCCGTCATCAAGATGACGGAGCTATACTTCGACGAGTTCAGTCGAGTTGTGTTTAGTTTGAGGTTTTTCAGTGTTAAGATGATTTTTTTTGGAATTCGATTCTATATCAAAAATCGAACGTAAGCATTCAGAATTTCAGAATACATCTTAAGCTTCCGATGTTGGCGAGTCTTCTTGATAATATCCTAATATTCATGTTGTCAGGCTATGAATCATCATCTTTTCTTACAATTTTGTTGTCAAATATTTATTTGGAGAATACCATAATCGGTGTTATCAGGAAAACCATATAATATCTTGTTAGTCAATGCGAGGCAATAGATGACTCTAATTGAATGTGAACCAGGGACTGATTGGCATGGCTTGCAGGACCGAGTGTCTCAGATTCTTTGCGAATGTGGCTTAGCCTCAAAGGTTGGCTTGAAAATACAAACAGCCCGCGGGCAAGTCGAGATTGATGTCTACGCAACTGATCCAACAACCTCACCACCTGCCATCTATTTGTGTGAATGCAAGCGATGGGCAACACGCGTTCCACAGGATGAGGTGCAAACATTCAGGACAATAACCACAGATGTGGGTGCACATTTTGGATTATTAATATCTTCTGCTGGTTTCCAAGCAGGCGCCTTTGATGTTGTTAGACATACAAACATCCATTTGTTAGATTGGTGCGGCTTTCAACAACTCTTTATTGAGCGTTGGTGTAAAAACTTTTGGATACCAACATTCCGCAAGAGAGCTGATCGTCTTGCGGGCCGTGTAGAACCCATATGCAGTGATGCACCTAGACGAGAAGCGAATGGCGAACATCTTGAAGCTTATGAGGCAATTGGATTAATGGCTCTGGGAATGTACAACCCCAAATACACAGGGATGTTCAGCAATGTGCACAGGTCACATAATAAGTCTATTGCTGATGATATATGGTTTCTTCGTGACAAGTATAGACAGCATCTACCCCAGGAAGTTGCAGATGCAAAAGATCTCCGTACATTCCTCGATACTCTTGTTGCCTTTAGCGACAAGTGGGTAGAAGATAACATCAGATCTAGTAATGGTTAAAATCGTGGTTCAGTTCGACCCCGCTGACGCGTCGCGACTGACCACCTGCGTTATGATGCGGAAGGAATGTTCCTATGGAACCGACAGCCCTTGCTACCAAGGCAGTAACTTGGCTACTTAACCGTTTTGGTAAAGCCGTTATCGAGCGCTGGTCTCGAAGAAGAGCGGAAGCATTTTTCAAGCAATTCGTTGCTGAGGTTGCGGAGATCGACAGCGAAGGAAGTTCATTTGATTCTATTGAGTACGTACTGACCGAGTTGTTAGAAGATGAAAGGAAAAGCGAAGTATTGTTCGAATCATACCGACGTGTTTGCCTATCTGCGTCAGTTTCTCTGGGGCCACGAATCATTGCCTTGTTGACGGCACGTCTTGTTGCTGAAAGCCGAATTGCAACGGCCGAAGAAGAACGGATCTTTATGGCTGCGGAATCACTTAGCGATTCAGAGTTCATGAACATGTCCACTTACTTCAGCAAAAACGACTTTGATAACGGTGAGATAGAGATTCATCGTGAGGCTTGCGATAGTAACTGGCAATCTCCGATTGCCATTGGGCCAGTGAACTTCGGAGAGTTCGTTGGTAACTGGTGTCTCAAGTTGAGTAATTGCGGGCTTGTCGTGCAGGATTTGGTTCAGGAGACACGAGACTATGACGAAGACTCTGAAAGACATATCAATGAACCGGGAACACTCGCGATTTACATTTGGAAGCTGAGATTTGAAGCGGAAGTGTTTGAATTGGCCTCACTTGTCGACAATTTGTGTCATAGTGGAGAGTCAACATAACATTTTAATCGAGAGGGACCTCGTACCTCGGCCCCTCATTCAATGCGTTAAACCTGCAATCATTTATTTCTCTTATCTGTTGCTAAATCAATCACGGCAAAACTCAATAAGCTCACAGTCTTCACATTCCGGCCGAGGCTTGCCGTTGCAATCTTCTAAGATGCCAATTCGGCTCAATGCAAAATCATACTTTGCCGGGTCAGCCGGTTCAATTTTAGCAAAACCTTCCGTTATTTGCACTGCCGTCGAAAGAGATATATTTTTTCGGTTGTGCAATCCTATAATTCTGCATAATCTTCCCATATGCACATCCACCGGTACAATCAATTTAGCCTTATCTATGGAGCTCCATAAGCCAAGATCAACATCGTCTTTACGTACCATCCATCGCAAGAAAAGGTTCAATCTTTTACATGCACTTTTAGCTGACGGATCTGCCAATAAATACTTTAATCCACGACTAATCTGCCCGCTGTGCCTGTTCGCATGAATTGTCACAAGCGATTTAGAAAATTTCGATAAGGCTGAAATAATGTTTCTATCTGTTTTGCTGTATCCTAATAAAAAATAATTCTCTATACAGCCATTGTCCTCAAAGACATCCCTCAAAACCTGCAACAAATCTGAAATATCCTGGCTGGTTGTGAAACGATGCTTGAAAGTACTGAGTCTTTCTCGCTCAGCTTCGCCAAAATCTCTGACAAATGCGTATGGACTTGGTCCAATACGGCTAAATAGGTCGGTAAGACTTTTTTCGATCTGTTCCACTCTACCATAGGCAAGCACTGCCGAGATAAAACCAACTATCTCCTTATCTGCGGGGTTTGAGTATTTATATAAAAATTGCAATGGGTCCGGTGGTATGAATTCAGAGCGATTATATTTGGCGTATAATTTTTCTAAGACTTCCTTGAGTTGCTCTGTATTCATGGTTAAATGGAGGATTTAAATTTTTCGATCAAATCTCGAAGCTTTCCCACATCAACTTCATGCTTCGTATCGAGCTTCATGATTTCCCTTTAATCGGTTTCTAAGCTATTCTAAGCACTCCAGTGATTGGTCAAGAATGCGAATGTGGTGCATCTCTTCTTTGATAATATCATCGATTCTGTCTTGGCCTGCCCGAGTTGGAACAAAATTCTTCAAACCGGTATAATAGACAATAGAATCTTTTTCCTTCTGGATAGCTTTTTGAAGAACTTCCTTTTTAGTCTCCTGGCAGGTGAATTCCTGAGATGGATCCGGTTTATTAACAAACACAGCCAATCCAGCAATTGTCTGTGCATCGATCAACATATTTTTCTCAGGTTTGAAGGTCCTAAGCTCTCGGCTCTGCTCGGAAAGCTGCTTTCTCATATTCGCAAAAATCTCTTCGTGTTTGTTTTCCCAGCCAGACAATCGAAGAAACAGAACCCGTAAACGAGCATCATCAAACAATTCCGCAGCCTTACTGTAAAACTTGGCACCATTTCGTTCGATTCTCTCAGCTATCTCGAATGCCTCGAAAGCATTGAATTCGATATCCATTGTTATCCCTTTCACATCCATGAATACCAAACTTTCGCGCCGCACTATTATTCAGCTTATCGGTCAAATCGTCAACTATATATACCAGATAACATCTTCTTTGTTCACCTCAAACTGCAAGGGAACAATATCGAGAAAATCTGTGGGTTCTCTGTGGCAAAGAAATACAGCCTGCGATAAAATCGCAGACTAAATATGGATGATATAAAACGAAAATTAGCTTTGATTGACCGGCAGCTTGCTGGCCGAAGAAACCTTCATAAACAGATTGTAAGCACCTCTCCTCTGGCTTTTGTCGCGGTTGGCCTCATAACAGGGATACTGATACAAAACACATTCAACTTATCAGTTTCAATCTGGTTAATAATCCTTGTCTTGCTTACAGCGGCAACCGTTTTCCTTTTTATCATCCAACAATTACTAATTACCAATTACCAATACGCCTCGGCATATATGGCATTGATTTGCTTCGTGTGCCTTGGTGCAATTCGGCTGGCCAGCTTCTACCAGCCAAGGCCAAATGACATCAGCAATCTCGTTGGAAACGAAAAAGGATTAGCCACAGAGGACACAGAGAAGAAATTGAAAATAGATTCCCGCTGGAGTTTATCCCGCAGCATGATACGGGGAGGGAATGACAGAGAGAACAGCCATAATGACAACTCTGCGAATTCCGCGACCTCGGCGGTAAAACAAAATGTCCGGAAGCTGACAACAATTCGAGGGCTAATTGTCACTGACTCATATATTAACAGAAATCAGCAATGGAAATTTGCAAGATTTGCGTACACAGATCCAACCAGCAGCTTCTATCTTAGGGTAAAAGAAGTAAAAACTGTTTCTGGCTGGGTGGAAACAACCGGCACCATTCGAGTGCAGGTTGATGAGCCTGTGCTGGACTTGAAAGTAGGTGACTACATACAAGCATACTGCTGGCTGGATAGATTCAAAGCAATCACTAATCCAGGACAATTTAATATTGCTAAATATCTTGCGCGGAGAAATATTTTCATCTCGGCATCGGTTAAATCGCGAGATAGCATCGAATTATTGCAAAGCCGACCAAGAGGTATCTTTACAAAAATAAAGAGGAAACTGCGGGAAACAGCTACGCAGTCGTTGTTAGGTAATCTGGTGCCGGAAAGTCCGGGTGAGGGTTTGGTAGAAGCATTGCTGTTGGGCTATAGAAGAAACATCGACAGCAGAACTTACGAGGCCTTTCGCAAAACGGGCCTGCTGCACTTTATTAGCCTTTCAGGACTGCATGTCGGCATTTTCGTGGGAATTATCTGGTGGATTTGCAAAACAGCAGGATTAATGAAGCGCAGCCGAGCGATTATTTGCATAATTGCAATCGGTGTATTTTTGTTGATAGTCCCACCGAGAGCACCGACGGTAAGGGCAGCCATTATAGGCTGGGTTTTCTGCGCATCATTTTTGTTCCGCCGACGTTTCAATTCTCTCAACACATTATCGTTAGCTGCAATAATTCTTTTGCTCATAAGACCAACGCAGTTGTTTGAGGCGGGCTGGCAATTATCATTTGCCTCGGTGCTTGGACTTTTACTTTTTTGCCATCGGATCCACTTTTTCTTGTACGAAAAAATAACCAGCAGTTCCTGGTTCAAGGAAACGCCAAAGGCTAAACCGTTTTTTCGCATAGTTTCGAGGCCGGGACCATATTTGTTGCGATTATTTTCTACAGGCCTTACAGCCTGGCTGAGTGGTGCCGGCATCTTATTGTATCATTTCTACACAATTAATCCTCTCACAAGTATTTGGACAGTGACTGTATTTCCACTCGTGGCCATGATCTTAACTATTGGATATTTGAAAATTGTTCTGTCTTTCTTGCTGCCGACCGCAGCGGCAGTATTGAGCGTAATAGTGACAGGATTGGCTGATTTGTTGATTTGGATGGTGAAGCTCATCGCACATCTGGATATCTCACAAATACTTATAGGCCACGTACCACTTACGCCAGTAATTTTATATTACGCTTTTATTCTTTTTGCCGCCTTCGTTCCCTTCGGCTTTGCTCAGGGCAAGTATTTGCGGCGTCCTTTATTAAAGAAAGCTATATGCACGGTAATGATTTTGCTGGTGATTGTTTTTTTAGGCGTTGTGAAATGGCAAAGGACACATCGTGACAACATAGTTCTAACCTGCCTGGATGTCGGCCACGGCCAGGCAATATTGGCTCAACTGCCGGGCAAAGCTAATATCTTGTTTGATGCAGGCTCTTTACATAAAAGTGACGTCGGCAGACGAGTTGTTGCGCCATTTTTAGATTACAGCGGAATCAGAAAAATCGATGCAATTATCATAAGTCATAATGATGTAGACCACATTAACGGAATACCTGAGATTACCGAACACTGCAAAGTCAAGAGTATTTATGCCAATGATGCTTTTATTAACCATCCGGACCCGTGGGGCACAGCGGAATGTATGATTGACTGCCTAAACAAACATGGTCTTAAAATACGACCGTTAGGCAAAACATTAAATTTAGATAGCGGTGCTAATATAAAAACGCTTTGGCCGAGCGAACAGGCTTGTCAGGATGAAGAATTATCTGACAATGATAAATCGGTCGTTTCCTTGATAGAATTTGCAGACAGAAAAATACTTTTATGCTCGGACATTGAAAAGTTTGCACAAAGAGAACTTCTTCAGCTCTTTCCCAATCTAAAAGCCGATGTGATAGCTATTCCACATCATGGCTCAGTTAAATCGTTAGAGCCTGGATTCCTTGAAAGGCTTGATGCAGATATTTTGATATGTAGCTGCGGACAAAGCCAATACGAAAGGATGGGTCATGCCCCGGATTCCGTGACCCATAATCCGAACAAAGCAAAGTCGTTCTATACAGCCAAAGATGGAACCCTTACTGTGTTCATTAGTAAAAACGGCATGATAAAAACTAACGTTTTTGTAGAATAGCTAATATTAATGCGGCGTCTTTCGATTAACTACAAAACTTTAAAATGGCCGGTAGAATGTAAGTATGAATCTACAGTTGAAATAAATACTTTAGCGTCATTTAAAGTTTCTTGGGCAATTTGTTCGTCTATTTCAATTAATTCACCATAATCATGCGTTTGACGACGATCAAATGTTAACCTTAAAGATCGAGAAAGGTCCCGCGGAAAAAGGCCTGTTTTCACGAATTCCCGATCAAATAGGCTTATTACACCGCTATGTTTAGATGTACCAAGTTTCTTTGTTGCCAATAAAGCCAGTACGGAATAAAACATCGCATAATATGCACGGTTTATCGTACCTCTATATGCTGACTGGTTAAACAAAATTTCTGCTTCATGGAATGTTTCATTAGCCTGTTGCATCCTATATCGTAACAAAGCTCTAAGCTGATCTTTACTCATAGAAGAATACCTTCAGTATCGATTTTTTGCAGTATCGGATTCGCTGCTAAAGGACCGATTTTTAGCTGATCGCGGGTGGTAACAAAGGTCGATATTACCCGATCCGTGTCAAAGCCCACTTCCCATGCGATCTCTGAAATTCGCCGACGTTGTTCTGATGTAAGTTCCTCCACCACAATGAATGTATCTAAATCAGATTCTGGTAAGGCCTCACCTCTTGCTCGAGAACCATAGACTCTGAACTCAAGCACAGGCAGAAAAAGCATCAGCCGATCCTTAAATTCTGTCGCAATTCTTAGATCTTCTTTTGACAACACCTTACTGTCTCTTGATTGAATGTGTAGCAGTATAATCTGGAGATCAAGAAGATTGAGCAACGATTAATCATCGGATATGCACAACAATTTCAACTCTGCGGTTCTTGGCTTTGCCACTGGTAGTGGCGTTTGAAGCGATGGGCCGAGCTGCTCCACAGCCGGCTGCTTGAATTTTACCTTCAGGGATTCCACGCTTAATCAAATATCTTGCCACAGTTAGAGCACGTTGAGCTGATAGCTCCCAATTGTCCTTCCAGGGTGATTTCTTAATAGGATCGGAATCGGTGTGACCGACTACCTCTATCTCCCTGCCTGAATAGTTGCTCCTTAATACGGACTGAATATGGTCGAGTTCAGCACTGGTTGCTTTTTTTAACGTAGCTTTTCCCGAATCAAATAATATCGCGTTTGGAAGTGTTACGGTAATCGTGCCGGAAGAAGGGTCAAACGCGACATCGTAACCCTCGCCGAATCCTGTAGCTACAGCCGGGCTTTTGTTGAGCTCTTCAATCTGCTTTTGCAGATCCTCGATTGTTTGCTGATCCTGCGAAATCCGCTGGGCGAATTGGGTTCTTTCTGACTGCAGGCTTTCAAATCTTCCCTTTAAATTTTGATGCTCCACATTTAGATACTCATATTTCTTCTGCCAATCAGTGCAGCCGTATAAAAAAGTAACGGATACAAAACAAGCAAACAGAGCGATTGTTTTCAGGTTAGAAGTCTTCATTCTATATCTCCTTAAAATCGAAATTTCCCTTTTGTTCTACGGACTACGTATAAAATCCAAGTACTGGAAAATCCAGTCGTGTAAAATCATAACAACAAATACTCCTAAAGACAAGAAAGGACCGTAAGGAATTTGTCGAGTTTTTTTAAAAAACATTTGAAAGCCCGCCCAGGCCAGTCCGAAAAACGGCGCAATAAAAAATGCGACCACCACGAGAATTGGCCCAATCACCGCTCCGGCAGCACCCATTAGATGCACATCGCCCAGTCCCATGGCCTCTTTTCCAAAAGCCAGAGTGCCCAAAATACGGGTAGCCCAGACAATGCCACAGCCAATAAAATAACCCCAAAGGCTTCCCAGAAGTCCTGCAACGACAGGATGTTGTGAGAAATTTGACCACCATGTATGTATTAGAGCTATCTCTTTGATAATCAAAAACGTGGCTATTGAGCAGATAATTATCGGAAGTAAGAAAATGGTTTCCTTACAGGCTTCCAGGTGATGGTTGATTCGTGGCTCGTGTCTTGTGGCCAGTGGCTCATCCGTTTTTTCTGCCCCTCGCTCACGCTCAGGGCTCTGTTCGATTTGCGATTCGTAACTTCTTTTAATTAAACCTTTTGCCAAAAGCATCAATGAGATAGCTAATCCTGCTAAGGCCCCTATTGCTAACGAGCCGGTTTCGGCTGAAGCACTCGGCAAAAGCAAATACTTACTAATCAAGGCAGGGTCAATGATATAGCCCCCAACAGCCGAGCATATCAATCCAACTGCAGTAACGAACCAACAAATAGAAAGCGGAATCACCCACAACTCCAGATCAATCGCTGAAGCAGCAATGAAAGCAGCTAACATAATGATATGCAGAAGATAAATAAACCAACCGCCGTCCACTTTGACACTGTCGGGCAAATCGGCATGAAAATACAGAATGAAAAGACCGAGAAAGACCAAGCCGGTCAATAGCTCAATAATAAAATAACGCGGCGAGATTGGAGCCTTGCAAAATCTACACTTAGCGCCCAAAAGCAGCCAGGAAATCAACGGTATATTATCATAAAAACGAATCCGCTTACCACACGCAGGACAACTTGAAGGCGGAGTTACTAAGGACTTGTCACGAGGCAAACGATAGATGACCACATTTAAGAAGCTACCTACACAGCAGCCAAATGCGAAGATAAAGACAAACCAAATCCAATCCGGTACTGCCACAATGCCTTCCTTGCAGATTAGTCCCCAGGTTTATCGTGGGGATTGTTTACCCATCACTGGCACGGCGACGGGCATCAGTTGTCATTCCCGCGCAGGCGGGAATCCAATTTATCCACAGATTTAATAGATTACACGGATTTATATTTTTTACCACGAATTCTCACGAATTCGCTCCAATTTTCGTTTTATTTGTGTCAATTCGTATCAATCCGTGTCTATAACATACTCTTGAAAAACGCATAAGCTGCCGTTTTGGCAAAAATCGGCCCTAAATCTTTACCTAATTCGACAATTTGTTTTGCTGCCTCTTTTACTTGTCCTTTGGCTATATCTTTTATTGCCACACCAATAATATCTAATGCCGTTTTCTTTACTACCTTGGCAAAGCTTTTGCTTTCCTCCGGCTCCGCCGCAATAGCTCTTTGCAGTTCAAGCGCATTATGAATATGCTGCTGAATGTTAATCGTAGAGCCATCAGTTGCCACGATAGCACCCGGGCCAGCAGTGATGAGTTTGACGTCACCTGGCTTATCGATAGCTTGGCCCAACAGTGCATAAAGACGATCTTTCTCAGCTTCCAAGCGGCTAATGCGTTTGTCATATCCTTTCCGCACCTCCTTCAGGGCTGGCTCTTTATACTCTTCGTGTAGAACAGTAAATTTAATAGATGGTGCCAGGCCACGTGCGTTTATGGAATCGATCTTAATATCAAACTCCGGCCGTCTTTCTCGGATAGCCTGCACAACGCGGTCCATTATCAATGGGTCAATAGGTGACATCCCGTGTTCAAAAACATACTCGATAGTAGGTAGCACAGCATAAAGCCTCTCAAACTCCCCCGGCTCAAGGTCTCTATCCTTCGGTGACCTTTGTTTGCCTTCGGTATCCCAATATACATACTCACATTCCACTTCCTTGATAATCCAGTCATCCCGGGCCGTCCCATATAATTTGGCGCCGGTCAATATCGCTCCAGTCAAATTGCTATGAATAAGCTTGGAGAAACTCAGGTCGGCGTCTTTCACGTTGGCTTTTTCAAGCCTTGCGCTTAAAAGGTCCGCATAGCGAAGGTCCGCACAATGAAGGTCCGCTGAATTTAAGTTTGCTTCAATGAAGTACGCCCGGAAGAGGAAGGCCGCACTCAGGTCTGCGCCGGTGAGGTCCGCCTTGAAGAGTTCCGCCCTGACGAGGCCCGCAGATGCCAGGTTCACCCTGCAGAGGTCCGACCCGGTGAGATCCATGCCGTTGAGATCAGGTTTCATATCAGGATTTTCTTTGCGCCATTCATTCCAAGCTTCGACGCCTTGTTTCAGTATTTTCAAATGTTCCGGATTTGCCATCCCTTTGTCCAAATTCGAATATCGAAACTCGAAATCCGAAACAAATCCAAATTATTAAAATTCAAATCACCGAAACAACTGGTTTTGAAAATTTGAACATTCGAATTTCGATATTGTTTCGTATTTCGGATTTCGTGCTTCGTATTTTTATAATCTCATGCTTAGAATTTCGGATTTTACCTACTGTCATCCCTCACTCCTCCAAAAAGAATCGAGTATCCAGAATCCAGCATCAAGCATCCAGAATCTAATCAACTAATCCGCTTTACTTTCTTGTTTTCTTATTCACAGCCGCAGCGACTTTCATCGGCAGGCCGAACAAACGAATAAAACCGGTAGCATCGGTCGGGTCATACTCAGCACCCATCTTAAAGCTCGCCAAGTCAGTTCGATACAAGCTGTTCGGACTTTTCACGCCGGCTGGCGTACAACGGCCTTTGAAAAGCTTCATACGTACTGAGCCGGTGACATTCTGCTGTGTAACGTTAATAAATGCGTCGAGTGCCTCGCGCAATTGGCTAAACCGCAAACCATAATAAACAAGCTCGGCGTATTTAAGTGCGAGCTGCTGCTTATAGTGCATTGTTTCCCTGTCAAGTGTCACACTCTCCAAAATATTATGAGCTACAGTAAGAATTGTTCCACCCGGCGTTTCATATACGCCGCGAGACTTCATACCAACCAATCGGTTTTCGACCATATCCATCTGGCCTATGCCGTGTTTGCCGCCAAGCCGATTTAATGTCTCAATTAGCTTGACACCACTTATCAATCTGCCGTTCAGCTTCACCGGTACACCCTCATGAAAGCCTACAGTCAAATAGTCCGGCTTATCAGGTGTTTTTGAGACCGGCCGAGAGATAACAAACAAATCGTCTTTCGGCTCGTTAGCAGGGTCTTCAAGGTCAGCTCCCTCATGGCTGATATGCCAGAGGTTCCGGTCGCGACTATAGATATTCTCTTTGCTTTGTTCGATTGGAATTCCATGCTTTTTGGCATAATCGATTGCCGCTTCACGAGAGGTCAGCGTAAACTTTGGGTCTTTCCACGGTGCGATGATTTTCAGTGACGGGTCCATAGCCATATAAGTCAGTTCAAAGCGTACCTGGTCATTGCCCTTACCGGTCGCACCGTGCGCTACTGCCGTTGCACCTTCAGCGTGGGCAACATCGACTTGGTGCTTGGCAATTAAAGGCCGAGCAATACTCGTTCCAAGCAGATAGCCTTTTTCGTAAACGGCGCCTGATTTAAGCAGCGGCCAGAGATAATCTTCGATAAATTCTTTCCGCAGGTCTTTTATCACACACTTTGCCGCCCCGCTGACCAAGGCTTTACGCTTGATACCGGTTAATTCATCACCTTGGCCCAAATCCGCTGCAAATGCTATCATTTCATAGCCGTAGGTTTCTTTAAGCCACGGCAGGATGACACTGGTATCGAGTCCGCCGCTATATGCCAAAACAACTTTTTCCTTCTTTGCCATTTTTTACCTCTAAACACTCATGATAAAGCTGAGTCATTCAAGCAGCGATTATAATGCCTTTGCGCCGCGCTATTTCAAGGATAGGACGGCCCTGGTCGGTTTCCCACTCCTTCTCACCACAGGCAATAGGCTCAATGCGGTTATCAGCCAAAGAAGTAGCTTGCCATATTTTCTTTTTTTTACTCTTGTTTTTCCTCAGCGGCCTCCCTCGGCTACGCTCGGGACGATGTTTGCGCTCTCTGCGGTTAATTTCTGTTCTTATCGACCTTAATATACCAACAATCATTATCGCAGAGCAATGATAAATTTGATAGTCAAAAAACGTGGGCACAATCTAAATTTAATTTGCTCTGCAGAAAAGACTCAATGTCATTTCGACCGAAGCGATGAGAAGCATCGCGTAGCAGAGAAATCTATTCAAAAGAAGATTTCTCGACTCGCCTTCGGCTCGCTCGAAATGACAACCTTGGATATTTTCTACAAAGCAAAATCAATTATAAACCACAGCAAACAAAGCTGCTATCATACTTAGTATGTAAGTAAAACATTGTTTTTTTCTATTTTTTTCCGAAGAAACGGCTTTTTTTCAAAAAATTTCATTTTTTTCGTTGATAAAACGAACAAGTAGGACTATATTAGTCCTATATATTATATAGAATTTTAATCAAGGATTTGTTGAACATGGATATTATACGGAGAAATACAGATTATGCGTTGCGAGCGATGGTAAATTTGGCTGAACATTATAAAAAACAGCCTTTATCGACCAAAACAATATCTACGGAGGATGGTGTTTCTTATCAGCTTGCGTGCAAGCTAATGCAAAAACTTCATAATGCCAGACTGGTAAGAAGTTACATGGGTCCCAAAGGTGGATTTCAGCTCAGTAGAGATCCATCGAGGATAAGTTTGTTAGAAGTAATAGAAGCGATGCAGGGTCCTATCGGACTGAATAGGTGTTTGTTGAATTTGGCTGCCTGTCCACGTCAACCGGATTGTCCTGTGAGCAAAAAGCTCGCTAAACTTCAAAAATATATGAGCAATTATCTGGGCAGCGTTACACTGGATGAGCTGTCCCGAAGAAGGAGTATGAAAGGAAAGGGCAAGGTAAATATTTCTAATCCTAAGAGGAGAAGAAGATGAACAGCAAAGAGGCAAAGACAACGGTATTGCATGACTGTCTGGGCAAAAACAAGGACTTGAAAGAGCTTGTCGAGTACTCGAAGGATTCGGTCGTTAGCAAGACAATACTGGATAAGCCGACCGGAACAATTACATTGTTTGCATTTGATAAGGGACAGAAACTGAGTGAGCATACGACGCCTTATGATGCAGTGGTTCAGATTCTTGATGGCCGAGCAAAGCTGACTATAGGCGGCGAAAATGTTGAAGTCTTCGCTGGCCAGATTATCATAATGCCTGGCAATGTCCCGCATGCAGTAGTAGCCGAGGAAAAATTTAAAATGTTGCTGTCGATGATTCGTACATAAAAGCAATTTTTTGCTGTAAAGTTGGTTAGAAATGATGTTCAGATGTCCCGGACAAGACCAAAGATTTTGGAAGCCTGAGGATATATTTGAAGTGCAATGTCCCGGCTGCGGCCAGTCTGTAGAGTTCTTTAAGGATGAGCCGAAACTGAAATGTCGCAAGTGTGGCAGTATGATTGTCAACCCTAAGATAGACCTTGGCTGTGCCGAATGGTGCCAATACGCTGAGCAGTGTATAGGGATTACGGTAAAGAATATAAGCATTATTCGGGATAAGTTAATAGACGAGATGAAAAAAGTTTTTGGCCAGGACCAAAAGCGGATTGAGCATGCGCTTGCTGTTTTAGAATACGCTGAAAAGATGCAGGTTGAAGAAGGCGGTGACCCTCTGGTGGTTAAAGCCGCAGCGATTTTACATGACATCGGGATCCATGAGGCCGAACGTAAATATGGCTCATCAGCGGGTAACTACCAGGAAATTGAAGGGCCGATTATCGCACGAGGAATTTTGGCTAAATATGAGTTGGACAAGGAAACCGTGGAGCATATATGCAAAATCATCGCAAATCATCATAGTGGTAAAGGTATCGATACGGTCGAATTCAGGTGCGTCTGGGACGCAGATTGGCTCGTAAATATCTCTGAAGATCTTAAGGATGCGAGCAAGGAACAAATTCAGGAAACTATTGACAAGGTATTCAAAACGAATACTGGCCGTAGAATAGCTGTAGCGTGGCTTTTAAAAATAAATATATAGTATAGGAATCTTTAGAACACTAACTTAAATAAGGAGCCTAATATGTTGAAAGATGGTGAAAAAGGAGTAATTATTCAGCGGGACAAACAAACCTTTGCAGTGGCACCGCATATTCCAAGGATATTGGAATTGTCGGGATGCCCAAAGGCTGGAAGGTGTTGGTGGGTGGCTGCGGTGGCGCTCGTCCCAGGCTGGCACAGGAATTAGTGAAAGGATTTGAAACCGAGGATGTTATTGCATTGGTTGATAAGATTGTTAGATATTATAAAGCTAATGCCAAACCTCATCAAAGATTGGGCGTAATGATAGAGAAGATGGGCTTTGA
>CAYNKI010000072.1:0-14826 GCA_964397675.1 uncultured Pirellulales bacterium | reverse complement strand
CCAAAGACCGGATCCTCAGCACTGCCGATATAAGTATCGACGGCCCAATAGTACCGCGTCTTTGGTTGAGTTTGCACGACAACGGAAGTCACGTTCTGCTTGCTAACAACCTGTATGGCTGCCGGGTCGGTAAACTGTTCCAGCAATTCCAGGTCGTCGGTAAAGTAGACGTCAACGGGTACCGGCTGACCAGGCACACACGGATCAGGCAAAGTCCAGCTCAGCTCCACCTCGCCGTGTGATACTGAACCACCGTCGGGCGGATTCGGATTAAGGAAGTGGGTAGCCTTCAACGTGGTTGCGCCTTTATTCGTGACGTCATAATCCAAGTGCAGCGTGCCGTTGCCGTCGTATGCGGTAATCCAGCCGTTGTCGATGTATCCCTGGACGGTCGAGAGCTTATCGCCGTTTATTATCAGCGTACCGGCTCTGACGTCCATCGTGCCGACAGAACCAGCTTCCGTTCTCATCACAAAGTTGTTGCAGGTAATAATTCCACCATCCAGATTCTCGTGACCTATGCCTGTAGCCTTCTGTGCAATCTGTAGATTTCCATTGATTGTAATAGTTCCACCGGTCATATTGAGGGTGCCCGAACCATTTTTCCCCACGGTGAAGGTACCGCCAATAGTTATGGTGCCACTATTCATATTAACTGTCCCGTTACTACCAGGGCTGGCGCCCACAAAAGCCCAACCGGATGTCACAAAAGTTCCGCCGTCCACTGTCAGCTCACCGGTTGTATTACCATATCCAACGTATAGTGCATCAACCACGACGTCTTCGTTCGCGATAATCGGGCCGGGGAGCAGGCCGATTCTGGCTGTGTCGGCAATGGTGGGGAGTGTACCGCTGGACCAGTTTGTTGCCGTGCTCCAGAGGTGGTCGGGGCCGGCATCGGTCCAGTCCACGTTAGCAGCTTGAACGTCAACCACCAGCCCCAGCACCACAACAAAACAAACCAAATAAATCAATTTTTTACACATTTTCTTACACATAATGAATTTCCTTAAAAAAAGGGTTAACATAAACATGCCTTGGCTACACACCAAAGCACCGTTGCCTTCGAAAAGCAGACTGCCCAGTAATCTGCCTGTCTCAGACAACCTTCAACAAAACATCCTGTAAAAACATCATCCTCCTATAAGATTCTGCGGCACAAACTTTATTAAAGCGTTTTTTTGTTATTTAGTCAAGATTTTTTTACGATTTTTTACCAACTCAAACTGAAGATTCTATTTACTCAAACTGACCGATTCGCGCTGTCATCCCTGCGGAAGCAGGAATCCAAGAACGTATCGATGTAATGGATTCCCGCTTTCGCGGGAATGACAAATTGTGTTATCTTCTTGTTAAATAATCACTTATAGTAGTGTTTGTTCTGTAAACGGTCAGTTTGAGTATTTACCTGATTTGCAGGGCTCTCTTTCCTCGTTCTTGCTTTTTAGGCTGTTGTTAGCCTATCGCCTATGAATAATTCCACAAGGCTATAAACAGCAAATCCGAATACTGCCCCAAGGATTGTATAGAGTTGCCAATCGCCGCGGAAAGCTTTTATGGCTTGCGGGATTCTGTCGACCAAAACCTCCCCCTGCTGTGTCACACTTACGAAAATGCTTCGAAAGACTGCTGTGGCGATGTCTGGAAAGGCTGTCGCTGCAATAATGGCGACGCTACCAAATATAATACAGCCCGCCAGAGCAAGTCTTTCCTGCAAAACGATACGGGCCAAAATCTTCTGCTCTTGGACTACTCTAAGTTGCCTTAACATCCCGTTGGTAAAGTCAGCCGGCACCGCCTCTGAATGTCCCTTCAAAGCTTGTCCTAACATTTCATTAAATTTATTTTCAGCTAACTTATCTGTCGACATCAACATGCTCTCCAAAAGTCGCAGCCAATAACTGCTTCAATCTTTCGCGTCCTCTAAATAGATACGTCTTGACTGTATTTTTCCTTGCTCGCATTATCTTGGCAATCTCAGCGATGCTCTTTTCTTCTCGATAGTGCAGCATAACTGCCATAGCCCAAAGTTTCGGCAATCGCTTGACCGCTGCCCAGACAATTTCTGCTTCTTCACTGCTCTGTGCTGCTGACATGGGCCCTCGTTCTTCACTCTCGGCAACTTGTTCGTTCGGTTCAGCTAAAAGTTGCCACTTTCTTCGATTCTTCCTCAGGTAACTTACTGCCTGACGGTACGCTATGCTCCATAGCCAGGTGCTTAACTCAGCTTGTCCGCTATACCGCCTTAATCCCTGGTAAGCCGCCAAGAACGTCTCGCTGGCGACATCCTCAACCTCGTCTTGTCTTAAACCCAGACTCCGGCAGCACAAAAACACAGTCCGTTTATATTTGTCAATGAACTCAGCAAAAGCACGCTCATCCCCGCTGCGAAGCAATTGTAACCAGTTATTCCTTTGCTTTTGCCATATTTTCTTTGCCAAAAAATCTCCCTTCGTTTGTTAGTCGCAGACTAAACGTAGAAAGTTTCAAAAAATTTTTGAAACCTATTGTACAAAACTTGCGACATACTGACAAAAGGTAAAAAATTACAAGAACAAAAAGGAAATAACAAGATCGAGGAAGACATAAAAAATGGAAAAGAACTGCTATTTAAGACCAGCGTGGACACATAACGGCTCTATAAGAACAGACCTGCCCCTGATGGTGTTTCCGAAGGCAAGAAAGAGGAGACTTGCAGCCATAGTAGCCCAAGGCCAGCTTTGTTGTGTCGGCAAAGTTTATTTGAAAACCCAAGATTGTTTAGTAAGAATCAAATAACAAGTATAAACAGAAAGAGAATAAAATGAGAACGCGTTTGCTCACAAAAGTGTCACTGGGCTCCCTGCTGTGCTTGCTGACTGCTATCCTCGGCTGCTGCATTAACATAGGAGGCTGCTACAAGGCCAAATATGAGAGGACGGATAAAATTCAGGCCCCTCTTGCCCCTGGCTCAACCCTCCTGGCTGAAACCAGCTTCGGCTCGATAAAAATAAGATAATATCAAGAAGACCCTTATAACTTACCGCATTAGCAGAAAGGAGCAAAAAATGGAACAAATGTTAGGTCCTTCGTTGGGAGTATTTATAGTATTCCTGGGTATATCGAGTCCCATAATCGTTGTCGGCGTGGTTTACTATCTCAAGAAGCGTCTGGAGCACAGACAGATTATGGCGGCTATCGAAAAAGGCACACCGCTATCGGAAATCATGCCTGCCAAACCCAAGCTGGCAGGCCCACCGTGGATAAGGTACGTCTCAATCGGGATTGCACTGCTTATCATTGGAATTGGTTTTACCCTTTTTAATCCTATGCATACGAATGGTTTTGGAAATTTGATATTTGTGGTTCTCTGTGGCATAGGTGTTGCAATGCTGTTTCGCGGCCTGTTATATCGAAAGTACCAGCCGCAAATTCAACCTTCGGATAAAAACAACAGGGCAGAAAGTAAAAACGCAGCCGGTGCTTCTACGCCAGAAAGTTCACAGTCGACCAACGAATAACTTGGCCAGGCGGTTTATATATGAACTACACCATTTAGAGACCGGGATAATGAGATATAGATTGATATTACTCGTCTGCATTTCTGTGATGAGTCTGGCTGCGCAAGCCAGAGAAAAACCAAAGCAGGTTTTGATCCCACAAATTGACGGCAAGTGGTGGCAAGTAGCAGGCAACCCAATGGACCATAGATATGCCACCCAAAGGCAGGAGCCGGTTGACTTTGCCATTTGGCAGGCTGCAGATGGAACCTGGCAGTTATGGTCATGTATTCGCAACACCACCGCGGGCGGCGAAAACGGCAAAACCCGATTCTTCTACCGCTGGGAAGGAAAGCACCTCACGGACATCAACTGGAAACCGATGGGCATCGCTATGGAGGCCGACCCAGCAATGGGCGAAACTCCGGGTGGACTGCAGGCACCACACGTGATCAAGGTCGGCAACACATATCATATATTCTACGGCGATTGGGTAAATATCTGTCACGCTACCAGCAAGGATGGCAAAAATTTCACGAGGGTGATCCAAGCTAATGGCAAAACAGGCATGTTCTCCGAGGGTCCGGGCAACGGCACCCGTGATGTGATGCTTGTGCCCGTCCTCCGTAGCACTGCGGAGGGTAGACCGCACGCAGGCGGGTGGTTCGCCTACTACACTGCCTATCCAAATCGGCAAGGAATGGTTTATGTCCGGACCACCAAAGATTTCAAAGACTGGAGTGAATCCAAGGTTGTAGCTTTCGGTGGCCAAGCCGGCACCGGCCCCAGCTCAGCCGAATGTCCTCATGTGGTAAAATTGGGACTCAACGACTTTTACTTGTTCAGAACACAGACCTATGGCCCCCACAAAAGTGGCCAAATTAGAAATAGGGAGGCCCCAAAGACCAGCATTTATTATTCCAATAACCCAACTATGTTCGGAATCAACCAGGACGAAAAGTATCTTGTCTGCACTCTACCTGTTGCTGCACCAGAAATCATTTATTATAAAAACCAATATTATATCGCTGCCCTCAACCAAGGCGCTCTGGACGGCATTCGCATCGCGAAGTTAAAGTGGGTAAAAAAGTAGTCGGACCTTGCCCCGATGTACATCGGGGTCATAGAGCTGACTCGACCACAAGTTTCAGACCCCAGTCGGCCCCGGACTTTTTAATATCTCCCAGAAAATTCGGCAAAGTTATATCTCCTCCCGCGTTGGCAACCAAAATACCTGCATCTATCCACTTACCGCTCCGAGTGTTAAACCAGCTCGCTCTGTATTTCCCGCCGCCTCGGGCGCCGGAAACCACCGCTAGCGGACAATCCTTCTCGAAGTACAGCAGAAATAAATCCTTCTCTGCCGTTCGTGCACAATACGCCCAACCTACGCACGATTTTTCCTTGCCCGACCTGTTTGGCCGAACCAGGTTCACGCTGGGAACAAGCTCTTGGTATCTGCGAGCCTCGGATAGAACAAATGCCCTCAAATGCCGCATTTGGTCCGCCGACTGCCATTTTATCACCTCCCAGATGGGATTTTGTGACGCTTCTTCCACCTCACCACTCCACAGCCCACCTTGCCCACCTTGCCATCCGCCCGCGCCGTATATATGCCCACCAAGTCCACCCGATAGCACGCTGCCATACATCGCCGACCGACAGTACAATGCTGATTTTTCCGTTCCCCCAGTCGCGTCCAGCATTCCCGCATAATAAGGCTCACCATTAATCGCGGGCACCGGCGGCGAGACCTTGAATATCTCCGTTAGGTACGGATACAAGTCGTGAGTCCGCCTGTTGCCTACCTGATGAAACGTCAGCCACTTGGCCTTATCCGTATGACCAAAGTTCCGCAGCGTCGAAGGATTCGAGTTCGTCCCGGCAAGGGTCCCGAATGGTGGATGCCCGTATTTCTCGATCACCTTGTTGGCCGCTTCATTCCACTCTTCCGGAGGTATTGTCGCTCCGGTCGTGTCAAGATGGATCGGACTGAACAAACAGATATTGGCCTGATACCGGCTCCAAACATACTGGATATAACGCACATAAGAATCCGGCCATTGATAATACTTTTTCCAACTCTGCCCGATGTCACGCCGCGATACTTCGATAAAGGGAACAAATCCCTGAGAATTCAAATAGTTGATCTTTTTGTCCATGTTTCTAAAGTATGCCGGATTGATGCGGTCAACATCTGGAAAGTACTTTTCGTAGCCTGGTACTTTACCCGGAAACAAAAATGCGCGGTTTCCGTCCTCGTCGTGCATATCTTTTGCGCTGTTTGTGCCTGCCTGTTTCCACGCCGCACGCAGCACTGTCCCGTCCGCCATCTTTAGCCTTGATGGTTTGTCGTCATTGGCCCAATTCCCAAGCATTGCGATCATCGCTATGCAGTTGAAACCCTGTTTCCTTCGGAACCTGACGTAATCCTTAAAGCCGGCTCCCGGACCGATTGCACGCTCTTTATCATCATCGTACCAGCGATAGCGAAAGGTCGGCACCGGCCACCACGTATCACCCAAAAGGAAGAATGGCGTCCCATCTGCATATTCAAACGCATGGCCATTTGCAGATGGCTTGATCATACCTCGCCGGCAGGGATTCTCCTTCTTCCGGGCCTCAGACCAGGCAATAGCGGTAAAACTTCCGGTCATGCCATTAAGGCCGGCATCCATCTGATTGGAGCCGCTCATCCAACTCCATTTTCCGGCGGTAGTAGCAAGAATCCGCACTCGAAAAATGTTGTCCCCATCCCAGAAGCCGAAGCATCGCTTCGCAAATTCCGGCCCTTTAAGGTCGATCCAGACCTCGACCCGCTTATACGGATTTGCGTAGGATTTCTCAGCGTGCAGAGTAATTTCGACCTTCTCCCACACATGGTAAGTGTTGGCGAAAACCGAGTTGAATGTCCCCAATAAAATTATAACAGTCGTAAGCAACATTGTTAAGAGGCCCGCTGTGCATCAGTCCGGCTCTTAGGTTCTTTTAGGAACTGTAGCCAGTTTACCCACGCATTTTTATAAGTCTCGCCGGATACCAAAAATCCATCATTATGACTGCCGAAGATTTCAACAAATTCTTTAGGCTCGTTTGCCACCTCGTACAGCTCTAAACCAAACTCAAACGGCACAACCTCATCATTTCTGCTGTAAACAAACATCACCGGACAATGAACGTTTTTGATATAGTCGATTGTTCTGTAGCTAAATCTTGCAAACCAGCGCACGGGCATATAAGGATAGAATTTCTTACCAATGTCAACATATGATGTAAAGGTTCCCTCCACGACCAAAGCTTTTGCCCTGACCTTACTTGCCAATTGTGTCGCGATACTTCCGCCCAAAGACCGACCGAAGACAATAATTTTATCCGGAGATATTTTCTTTTTCTTTATTAGCCAATTATATGCAGCCCTGGCATCCAGGTATGTCCCCTCTTCGCTGGGCTTGCCCTCACTATTGCCGTAGCCTCGGTAGTCGAAGATAAAGCAATTCAATCCCAGATTTTGAAATATATTTATACTGTCCAAACGATGGAAGACATTCCCCCCGTTTCCATGACAAAACAGAACCGTAAACTCTGACCCGCCGCCCCTCCTTGCCCCCTTGCTTCCTTCGGAAGAAGGAAAGGGGGCGGGGGCAGGATTTTCAGTTGAGATATACCAACCGCTCAGTTGCAAACCATCACTACTTTTGAAAAGCACCTGCTTAAAATCGAACCCTAAGTCATCTGGCGTACAGGTAATTTCCCGCACGGGGCTGTATAGAAACTTTGGCTGCATAACGTACAATATTACCCCCCAACCCCAGTAGGTAACAAAAAGCACTCCGGCAAGATATAATAACATCATTCTCATATTTCACATGTCCTATAGCAGTAAGCTAAAGTTATAACCCTTAATTTTAGGCACTTTAGGCACTCTACACTTTAGTCACTTTCTCCGGTGATATTTTAATTTGCCCGAGAACATAAAACAAGCTACAATTTTGATATGATTAAAAGAAGAAAAACTAAAACTGTCAAGGCTGGCCCTGTAAAAATTGGCTCTTGTACTCCAATTGTCATTCAGTCGATGACGAAGGTACCGACCATCGATATAACCCGTTGTATAAGGCAGATAAATCAGCTTGTCCAGGCTGGTTGCCGGCTGGTTAGAATCGCCGTGCCCACACGGGCTGATACCGCGGCTTTTGCAAAAATTGTCCAAAAAGTAGATGTCCCGTTAATCGCTGACGTTCACTTCAGCCCCAACCGAGCTATTGAAGCGATTGAAGCCGGAGCTGCCAAAGTAAGACTCAATCCCGGCAACATAAAAGAGCGAAAAAGTATCTATCGGATAATAGACGCTGCCAAAATGCACCATACTGCCATCCGCATCGGCGTCAATGAAGCAAGTATCCGTCCTGATGTACATCGGGATAGAAAACAAGATGTCCCACCTGCAAAACGCACTGCCTTGATGTTAAAAGAAATGAAGAAATATGTACAGCTCTTTAAAAATCGCAATTTTACCAAATTGGTTCTCAGTGCTAAAAGCAGTGACACCTTAAGAACTATCGAAATTAATCGCAAAATTGCCAAAGCCTTCGACTATCCAATTCACCTTGGCCTAACCCATGCAGGCTTACCCGAAGACGCTCAAATACCTTCAGCTATTGCTTTGGGCACACTTTTAGCAGAAGGCATTGGTGACACCATCAGAGTAAGTGCCGCGGGTAATCCCCTTATAGAAACCGAAATTGCAAAGCAGATTTTATCTGCGCTTGGGCTTTACAAACATACAGAGCCAAAGATGCAGTTAATCGTGTGTCCGACTTGTGCCCGTGCCAAAATCGATGTTACCAAATTAGCTCGCCGAGTTAAAAAAGCTCTTCCGAAAATTGACAAACCGTTGCGTATTGCTGTGATGGGCTGTATCGTCAACGGTCCTGGGGAAGCCGCTGACGCCGACTTAGCCATCTGCACCGCTAAGAATAAAGCCTACATCTACCGAAATGGCCAAAAAATTTCAGTTGTCCCAGAAAGCAAAATCATCCCTGCACTATTGGAGGAATTCCAAAAACTCTGAAACGATGTGTGCGCAGGAAAAATCAAAAGAGACGGTAGAATGGGACTTGTCCCGCAATAACCTTGTTGGTGGGCTGAAGCCCACCCTACGAAAGGCAATTTTCAAACGTTTTTGTGTCGTTATTATCTTCAGCATCGCCTTTGCATATATTGAAGCTGCTGTGGTTGTTTATCTGCGAGCAATCTTTCATCCTGACGGCTTTACTTTCCCCCTGAACTTTGCCGGCACCATCTTTCCGAAGCCGATTCTGCTAACCGAAATTGGCAGGGAAGCTGCAACGATTGTTTTGATTTTCACAGGCGCCTGGCTAATCGGTCGAAATCCTCAGCAGCGATTCGCCTTTTTCCTAACTATCTTTGCCATCTGGGATATCTTTTATTATGTATGGCTCAAAGTCCTGCTTGACTGGCCTGCCTCAATTATGGATTGGGACATATTGTTTCTCATACCAACCACCTGGGCTTCACCGGTCATGGCTCCGCTACTTATCTCACTTACGTTGCTATTATTTGCCATAATAATACTCTACAGAGATTCTTGTGCCAGGCCTCTGAGGACAGGTCGGCTGGATTGGTTTATCTTTGCCCTTGCTGGTCTTATTGTGGTTGTCTCTTTTTGTGTTGCCGGCCTGTACAGTACAGAACCAGACTACAGCTCTTATTTCTACTGGCCGTTATTCGCGTTCGGCCAAATATTAGCCCTTGTGGTATTCCTGAAATGCCTGCGGAAGTCCAAATAGAGAGGATAAATCGGTAGGGTGGGCTTACTACTCTGCGAAGTAGCGAAGCTCCTTCGCTACGTAGCACGAGTTAGCCCACTAATAATGTCTACCTTTGTGTACGCGTCGCAGCTGATTTCCTATTCGGTGTTCGCCGACTATTTCTATTTGTATTGTGCACAAAGCCCTCGAATTTACCGAAAATCATCTTACCAGCCGAGGTTTGAAGTGAGCTGGTTACACTCAGAACT
This sequence comes from uncultured Pirellulales bacterium, assembly GCA_964397675.1. GTDB lineage: Bacteria > Planctomycetota > Phycisphaerae > Sedimentisphaerales > Anaerobacaceae > CAYNKI01. Next base: position 5,307 of record CAYNKI010000072.1, on the reverse strand, counting down.
ATTTGCCTGCCAATTTTATTGCGGGCACCTTCAACAACAACCATCGTCCCATCATCCAGATAGCCGATACCTTGTTCCGACTCTTCACCGGGCTTTATGATTTTAATATCCATAGTCTCACCGGGCAGAGCGACCACCTTTAGCGAATTGGCCAAATCGTTTATGTTTACTACGTCAACTCCACGCACTTGTGCCACCTTGCTTAGGTTGTAGTCCGTTGTAACCAGCCGACCATTGTAAATTTTAGTAAAAAACAGCAATTTTTGGTCAACACCTTTGGCCTCTTCGACCTCTGCAACCATAGTATCATCGATTTCCACGTCAACAACAGGATCGGTCTGCATCTTGTTAAGTACATCAAGTCCGCGTCTGCCGCGGTTACGCTTGAGCTTATCAGCAGAATCAGCTATCAGTTGCAGCTCATTAAGAACAAAACGTGGAACAAGCGCTGGAGCATCAAATAATTTACTTTGGCATAAATCTGCTATCCTCCCGTCAACGATTGCCGAAGTATCCAAAATTAACGGCCGGGCACCTTTTGTTTGCTTGGCAAATTCAACATAAGGAACCACGAATCGCACATCATCTTTCGTCCGCATCACAATACTGATGACAAGATAACATATACAAATTGCCATAACCCATCTTATTGCCTGAATTGATATATCACCCATGTTCAAATAATAAATATCGTTGATCATATCCAGTACAAATGATAATGCCCAACTAATAGCTATCCCCACTAAAAGTCCAAAAAACACTCCCGCCAATGCTCCCAAAGATTTTTTCGGAGTCAAAAGATCGACCAAGAAAGCAGCCACTGCCAAGCCTACGCCGCTGAGTAAGATTACATAAAAATTTCTCCTGCCAGGCTCACCGGAAATCTCTGGCACACCTAAATAACCAAGTAAAACCGCTAAAATAATGACAAAAATAATGGCTCTGAAAATCCAAAGTAACATAACTATTAACCTCCAAATTATGACATAATTTTGTTATTTCCAATTACGGGTATTATATCCTGCATCCAAACTATTATCAATAATTACATCATCACTTCACACCCAGGTAGATTTTTGCTTGAAACCAATAAGCGTATCAATTCAAGAAATGCAGTGATAAAGTTGTCTTTTAAACCTTTGAATTTTCAGATCGTGACTGCTTACGTTCCTTCACTTTTTTGATCTGCACTATTATCAGTGCCGGCCTGTCTCTCGCCATCTGCACTTTCTTGATGTTGTTCGGACTGTTCAGATTCTCGGTCAACTTCCTTCTTTTCTGCTTCGCTGGCCCCGGTATTGCCTGCTTTACTTTCCGTATCACTCGGCTTTGTTTCCTTGTCCTGAGCAAACTCCTCTTGTGGCTTTGTAGATTGGTCCACACTCGTCTCGGCGGAGGCCGTAGCGGGGTCAGTGTCGGAAGGCACCTTCTGAACCTCGATGTTGTCAATCGGGGCAGGTCCTTTTTGCTGGACTGGTTCAACTGATTGATCATCGGCAGTCCACTGAACCCTCCGCAAACTCAAACCGATTTTACGAGCCTCCGGATCAACCTTCAGAATCTTAACTTCAACTTCATCGTTCTGTTTAACAACATCCTGAGGCTTCTCAATCTTGTGGTCGGAAAGTTCGGAAATGTGCAATAAACCCTCTAAATCCGATTCAAGCTCAACAAATGCGCCAAAATTCGTTAGCTTGGCAATTTTACCTTTGATAATGTGGCCAGGAATATATTTGTCCGGAATTGCTCGAAGCCATGGATCCTCTGTCAACTGCTTTATTCCAAGAGATATACGCTGCTTAGTTTCATTAACTTCAAGAACTACACATTTAATTAACTCACCCTTTTGTATGGCATCACTGGGATGACCATATTTCTTTGTCCAGCTAAAATCAGAAATGTGTATCATACCATCAATCCCCGGCTCTATTTCAATAAATGCACCAAAATTAGTCATACTCCGCACTTTGGCTGTGAGAATCGTACCTGACGGATATTTCTGAGCAGCAATCGTCCAAGGATTCATCTCGGTCTGTTTTATCCCCAGCGAGATTTCCTGTTTTTCCTTGTTAACGTTCAGTACAATTACATCTATCTCATCTCCATGATTGACCATCTCCCCCGGATGTGCCAGTCGTTTAGTCCAGCTCATCTCGCTAATATGTACCAATCCTTCAACTCCATCTTCAAGCCTGACGAATACACCATAGTTCATCACATTTACGACCTTACCTTTTACCCTTGCTCCAAGCGGATAACGCTGTTCAATATTTTCCCACGGACTGGCTGTCTTTTGTTTCAAGCCTAACGAAATCCTTTCACTCTCTTTATCAACACCAATAACAATGCATTCGATCTCCTGCTCAATCCCAACGATTTCTGACGGGTGAGAAATCCTGCCCCAGCTCAAATCAGAAATGTGCAGCAGTCCATCGACACCCCCTAAATCCACAAAAACTCCAAAGTCAGCGATGTTTTTGACTACACCTTTTCTCAATTGCCCAACCTCGATCTCCGACATAATCTTTTCTTTACTGCTTCGGCGCTGCTCCTCAATAAGTTTGCGTCTCGATACGACAATGTTTCGACCTTCAACATCAATCTTGAGGATCTTGCATTCCACTTCCTTTCCAATGAACCTACTGATGTCACCAGGCTTTCTGATATCAACCTGCGATGCCGGCAAAAATACAGGCACACCAATATCAATAAGCAAACCACCCTTAATGCGTCTTATAACCCTACCACTAACAACATCTCCCTCCTTCTTCGTATTGATAATCGTTTCCCAGCCTCTAATGCTGTCAGCTTTGCGTTTGCTTAACAGGATAAGACCACTTTCGGAGTCAGTATCTTCAAGAAGAACTTCAACCTCTTTGCCGGGCGTCATTTCCTCAGGGTTGGTGAATTCACTTGCATCCACAACTCCCTCGCTTTTCAAGCCAACCTCGACGATAACATCGTTTCCTATTTGTGACACGATGGTCCCTTTAAGAATAGTCCCTGGCAGACGTAAATCAACCTTAGTCTGTATAACTTCTTCCAAAAATTCGTTTTCTTTCTCACTGAACATCTCGTCGATCTGCTGGTCGAGCTTCTCTTTTGACAAACCTAACTTGTTAATGATATTTCTATCTACCATAAATCTAAATTCCCCTGTGGAGTCTGAATTTTGACTTATCGGCGCCCCACATTTACGCTAATAAGTCTTTGTGCAATCCCGATGTCATCGATCGGGACACAAATCTTAACTTTTCCTTAATCCATTTGCAAAAGTATTGTTTCTAAAATAAAGCAAGCTACTTATCCTCTTCCATAACTTCAAACCCGATTAGAGTGGCCAAATCTTTGATTCTTTCTCTAAGGTCACCCAGAGTTCCTGCCCTATGGATTCCATACTCATCGGGAGAAAAATGTTTCTGTATCTTCTTTGCATCATCAACCTTCACAACTAACTTGGTTCTACACATTATACCATCAAAATCTTTATAGAGAGAATGGCCATCCGCAGTTTTGCCGGTATGAATTCCTATTTTCTTGTGAAGTACATAGACTTTCCATATTGTAACAGGTTCATCCACAGGGTAGTTTACTTGCGCACCAGTACCTGAACCAGGCTTCAGAGTGCCTCTTACACGACTCTGCGCGTGACTCCATATAATATAAGGAATTCTTCTATCGTCTCCATAAGGATTAATCGGAGCTCCACAGTGTGTAAGGAGAGTTATATTGTTAAAAGTATCTATCATGAGGTCGCCGAGCATGCTCGGCCTACCAGCAAGATAATACCCCAAGAGGTGAGCGACCATTATATTTTCGTACTCTTGACAAATAGCCTGTATGCCTCTTTTTTGAAACTCCATAAGACCGAGTCCTGGCCAGAACATATCTTCCACCCTTCCGCTTCCGGTGAGCGACCTCATATGAGTTGATACTGCATTGCAATTGTACTTATTTCTTAACGCTTCAAAAGCCAGATACGACCTGGCAGTCTTTACTACCTCTGATTCTGTAGTATCTTTCACATCTTGAGCCTCATCGATCCACATTTTTGCGATCTTCTCTGCTTCTCTTTCTTCAACTTTTTTAACAGCTTCGTAGAATTCCTCAGGCTGTATCCTTACAAGCTCGACACCAAGTGACTCTTTTAATGCACGAGTATAGCGCTCGTTGTAATCTTCTGGGAAATGTTTATTTCTATCCCCCTGGTAATCTACTTGACCAAGATACCTATTAGGTGTCACGACCAATATTCTGGTTTCTTTCAGCTTCTTTATAGCTTGAATTGTTTTGATTTTGTTTACTAAGTCCTCAAACATAGCTGAAGAAGCAGACGCCGAACAGACATTTCTTCTGTCTAACTGGGCAGTTACGATTCTTCCTGCTTTGTGCTCATGACCCCCTACTTTTACACTATCTTCCTCTTTTGCCGTGTCGTAAAGCTTATAGGGAATATTCATCCATTCAAAAAGGTTATATACACATATTGTAGGCAATCCGGTGAATGCTAACCTATATTCTTTGTTCCCTAAAGCGCCGAGGATAAGCACTCCGTCTAAACCTTCTTTTGAATCCTCTAATTCACTAAGAACTGTTGGAATGGTTATATCGCGTTTTGTTATGTCTCTCGCGATGAAATCTACTCCACTACATTTGTCTTGAAGTTTATGCAAAACTTCTTCATTCGTTATAAGACCTTCGGGCGTTCCTCCGGCAGGACAACTACAACCCTGGTTAACAAATACAGTATATATTTTTGTATTTTCGGCCACCTTTGCTTCAAGCGAACTGACGCACGCCAGCACCATCATGCACACAAGGATCCAAGCCTTAGATTTTTTCATATCCATTTTCTTTTTCATTTTCTCGAAAGCATTACCTCAACCACCGTTAGCATCAAAAGCTTGCAAGCTCTTTACAAATTCATCTATTATCCACTGCGGTGTCGAAGCACCTGCTGTTACGCCCGCTATATTGTTACCAGAAAGTATACTTTTATCAAGTTCATTCCAATTTTGCAAGTGAAAGGTTTGCTTGTTTACTTTTTTGCAAAGCTCTGCCAGCTTTCGCGTGTTGGCACTTTCCAGCCCGCCAAGCACAAGCATAATATCAACCTTCTTGCACAATTGGACGGCAGATTCCTGTCTTTTTATAGCCTCCTTACACAAAGTGTTAATTACTTTTAATTCACTAAAGCTACACCGCCCTATCGCACCAAGCATCTTGCCAAAGTGCTCTGGACTCTGGGTAGTCTGACAAACAACCCCCAGCTTGGCACTTTTGGGCAGCTTATGCAAATCCGACTCG
>CAYNKI010000071.1:0-14838 GCA_964397675.1 uncultured Pirellulales bacterium | reverse complement strand
GCGTCCCAGATTTTGATTGTTTTATCGTCACTGCCTGAGACTATACGCTTGCCGTCAGGGCTGAAGGCTATCGAACCGACACAGTCACCGTGCCCTCGAAGGGTCATCAGTTCGGCGCCGGTTGCTGCGTCCCATACCTTGATTGTGTCGTCATCACTACACGAGATGATGCACTTGCTGTCGGGACTGAATGCTATCGACCAGACTTCCCCGTCATGTCCATGGAGGGTCATAGAGGACTGGTCCGCGATATGCCGGAGGCGATACCATTCCCACCCGCGCAGGTCAGCCGGACACGACTCTAACAGCTCGCCAACGCGACGTATAATTTTCTGACTGTATGCTTCCTTGGCCATAGCGAGATGATTGACGTACAGCGCACGGCGGTAGTCTTCCGCTCGTTCTTCAGCCAGCTTACGCTGTTCCTGTGCGATCCGTTCCGCGTTCTCGGCACGCACCCGGGCTTGCTCAGCTTGGACGCGAGCAGCAGCCTCTCTTTCAAGTGCCTGCTCAGCTCTGAAGTACATCGCTGTGCTAATGACCAAACCCAGTAATATTGCTACTGCTACAAGGGCGGCGGTGGCTACGGAGCCGGCGTGCTTACGCACGAACTTCCTCACTCGATACATTGCTGTCTCCGGGCCGGCGATAAGAGGATTGCCGTTGAGATAGTTCCGAATATCATCTGCCATTTCAGATGCTGATTTGTACCGCCTGCAACGGTCTTTACGCATCGCCTTTAGTGGAATCCATTCCAGTTCACGATGCAGACGTCTCGCTAATGCTATCACTTGTGTACCGCGGCTTGCTGCGATGGTCTTGGCCTTTTCGCCCAGACTTGTCAGCCGTATGCTCGGTGAGGCCGGCTCAAGCCCGCGAATGGTCTGCTGAATCTCTGCAAATCCAGCACGCTCAAAAGACTCCCTCTCAAATGGCAGCACCCCCGCCAGGAGTTCATATAGCACCACGCCCAGCGAGTAAATATCCGAGCGGGTGTCAATATCCTGGATGGCCAAATCCACCTGCTCAGGACTCATATACTCAGGTGTGCCTAACAACTGACCCTGATGTGTGAAAAAAGTCTTCTCTGTCAAAGGCTGCGTGATGGCCTTGGCTATGCCGAAGTCGATAATCTTCGGCACCGCCTTATCGCCGTGAATAGATACTAAGATGTTTGATGGCTTGATGTCCCGGTGGATGATTCCTTTTTGATGGGCGTGATGGACAGCCTCGCAGACCTGCTCAAACAATCTCAATCTTTGTTCAATATTGAGCTTGCGCTCGTCACAGTACCTGGTGATGGAGGTGCCCTTTACGTATTCCATGACAAAGTATGGTCGCCCGGCCTCAGTTGTTCCTGCGTCGAATACGTGGGCAATATTGGGATGCTCCAATAGGGCCAAAGTTTGACGCTCGGCTTCGAAACGGGCAACAACCTGTTTTGTGTCCATGCCGAGCTTGACGATCTTCAGCGCAACTCTGCGTTTGACAGGTTCTTTCTGCTGGGCTAAATAGACCAAACCCATGCCGCCCTCGCCAATCAGTTCCAGCAGCTCGTATCGACCGATCCTCGTGCCGGGGCCTTCGATCACAGCGGAATTGTCCAGGGTCGCGTTTGGGTCAAAAGCTGGGACCTCCAGAAAATCCCCAGCTTCCTCATGGGCTTTGAGTAAAGATTCAATACGGGCACGTAGAACATGATCATCGCCGCAGACAGAATCTAAGTAGGCAGCTCGTTCCTCCTCGGACGCCTTGTTGAGGGCGGCATTGTATATTGCTTCGATGTCATTTGGTTTTTTAGCCATGGTTTTGCTCCTTAGTATGTTTCTGTCTCTCTATAATACAGTGCGTCATCAAGGGCAAAAACGCCTCACAGAAAATGGGAAAAAACATGAATGTTCGAAATAAAACTTAACAAAGGCTTACTTCAGGAGCCCTTGTTAATCTCGTGGAAGAGCCAAGCCCGAGCGTAGGACCAATATCGGTCGGCTGTGGCCCGGGAAATTCTCAGTATCTTGGCTGCTTGCTCGATGGTCAAACCTGCAAAGTAACGCAGCTTCACTATATCAGCTTTTACGGGGTCCTCTTCAGCCAGTTTAGCGAGCGCTTCATCCAGCGCAATAATGTCAGTTGCAGGTTCTTCAATAGCTAAGTCTACATCGTCGAGAGCAATTCTCTGGTGGTCACCGCCATGTCTAAGACGTTGTTTGCGACGTGCGTTATCGATAAGAATACGGCGCATGGCATCAGCCGCCACTGCAAAGAAATGACCGCGACTGCCCCAATTCTGGGTTTCTGCCCCGACCAGCCGAATATAGGCTTCGTGGACCAGCGCTGTAGCTTGGAGTGTCTGACCCGGCGGTTCCTGTGACATTTTCTGAGCAGCCAAACGACGCAGCTCCTCATAAACCAGAGGAAGCAATTCGTCCGCGGCCTTCGCATCACCTTGCTCAATTGCGCTCAAAATGCGGGTGACATCACTCATGTTTATGCTCGATTGTCACCTGTACAAACTATTGGTTTCGCTTATTGTTTTCTCTTGTTTTTGCTAATGCTGCTGCAGCCGGTTTTCTACCTTACATTATCTCATAATTTTATGCTGCCAGGGCTCGAGCTAACGTTACTGCCCAGCCGGCTGCAATGATAACTATCAAAGCCAAAATTATGTGCTTTATTTTAACTTCGGTAAAAAAACGCTTAATAAATCCAAAATATACTCCGAAAACGGCTATAAAGAAAGCCAAAAATGCGATGATAACCAAGACACAGCACAACAGACCTGCGGCTGGCTGGATATAAAACGAATCGAAAATCTTGCCTTGAGAGAAGGCAAGTACCGAGGTAGTCATTCCACAAGTCGGGCACGGCAGGCCATATTTCTGCTTGAGTCCGCAGGGACCAAGCCACCAGCCTATATCAAATTTGCCTGTTGCCGCCAGCCAGGCCAGCCCGAACGAGCCAGCAACCACTAAAAAAACAACCGTGGCGATAATCCGCTGGTGAGGCGATGCCCGGCTGAAAAATTTCGGCTTATTTAACTGTTGGCTTGTTTGCATAATTACGTTAGAATAGAATAATATAGTAGTTATGTCAAGATTGGGGGATAGGCGGTAAAATATGGTATTAGAGCAGAGAGATTTGAGCAGGATGCTGGAAACAGCCATCGTTGCAGCGCGATTGGCTGGACAGCGGGCAATGGAAGAAATCAACTTTATCAAGGCTTCAGTAAAAAACGCAACTGAATTGGTAACCCAAGCCGACGCTCGATGTCAACAAATAATCATCGACCGAATCAAAGAGAACTATCCCGACCATGGCTTTATCGCTGAGGAAGGTGACCAAGGCAAAATTTTCAAGCAGCCGCCACGGGCAGCGGTGCCTATCTGGTGGATTATCGACCCCATAGACGGAACGAATAATTTCGCTCACCGGATGCTTTTATTTACCATCAGTATCGCAGCAGTTTATGAAGGTGAGCCGATTGTAGGCGTGATTTTTGACCCGGCTACAGAATCAATGTTCACCGCCGTCAAAGGTCGTGAAGCACAATTGAACGGCAGGCGAATAACGGCCGGCAAAGAGACAATGAATAAATTTTCGAGCGTTGGCCTGGATAGTCATTTTGAGTGTGATAATGGAGTGCCAGGCTGGGCTCGTGAAATTATTAAGCGGACAAGATTTCGTAATTTAGGCACCACGGCCCTTCAAATAGCATACGTGGCAAAAGGCAGCCTTATAGCTACAATCGTCAATACACCCAAGCTGTGGGACATCGCAGCGGGGACAGTAATTGCCGAATCGGCAGGAGCCGTCGTCAGCAATTGGCAGGGCGAAAAAATCTTTCCTGTTGACCTTGATAGCTACGATGGGAGCGAATTTCAGACGATAGTGGCTAACAAGAAGGTGCACGCGAAAATCGTAGAGCTACTAAGAAGATAACGTGGTCACAATTGTCATTCTGAGCGCAGCGAAGAATCTCTTTTCATAAACCAGATCCTTCGTCCACCTTCTGCAGACTCAGGATGACAAGCTAAGAGCTTGTCACCTGGGGTCCGGGACCGGGTGCAATGCAACGACTCTTACTTTGCCATCGCTCGAATCCCGATGTACATCGAGATTGCTCCTGTCAAGTATAGCTATAACTCTTTTCTGCGGGCCGTCGATGCCGATGCGAACAAGGATATAAGCAGTAAAGACATCACTTCTCACCGTAACCAGATTGCTGATGCGTGAGAAAATAACATCCCGCTCCTCAAAATCATCTACCGCACCATCGCTTGGCGTCAAATCAGGAAAAGTAGTCAGATCGGCTGGTTCGGCTGCGTAGAAGTCCATTCCTGCAACCTGCACCAACTCGCTAATGTTTGTAAAACCTCCTGCGGACGTATCTCGATATGCAACTATCGCCTGGGCGATTGTAGGCTGCATCCACGGCAATTGAGCTAAAACAAACCATGGAGCAGTATTGACGTTTATCCGCCCTTTTATTCTGGTTTCATCCGCTCCCCCGCCGTAGATTGCCGGATCAATAACGGTCAGATAATTCAATATCTGCTGGAAAACAGGGTCCGCTAAATTGAGACGCACAGTATCTTCAGTATCAGTTGGCCCAATTGGATTTGAGCTCTGGGAATAGACGCTTTTGCGCAAAATCATTCCTATTTCGCCGATATTTTTGAAACCGTTATTTTGATAAATGCGGGGGTCAAGATAAGGATGAGCCTGTATTTGTTTTGGGTCCACATCCTCAAAGTTATTATTCAAACCGAGCGTTGGGGATTCTTCGTAAGTAGCCCATAAGCGTCGAATGCATTTGTGCAAAGAAATATCCCGCTGGAAACTACGACTTCCTTCACCTGAAACCAGCCAATTAGGTACCCAGGCTGAATCAACAGTGATATACTCCTTTGTCTCGACAACATAACGCTGCAACGATATCTCAGTATTAGCACCGAAAACCAGCAGAGAAGAATCCTTTACAATAGCGCTTGAATCAACATTAAGTGGTGCAACGGGGTCCTCATGCCGTATAACGTAAAATTGCTTCCCACCAGTCCAACTGTCTATAGTGATGGAAGTCCCGCCAACTACGAGCTGCCAATTAATAGGGCTGCTGTCACCAAAATAAGGCTTGTAAAGCTCTACTGCATAGGACGTATGATTTGGATCACCTTCCCCACGCGATGGGACGAAGTTATATGCCAGCTCGGAAATATAAATACAGGGACATTCAAAGCCATAATATACCGTATCTCCTGGCGGAGGCACGAAGGCGGTTACATTATCATCATTATCTCTGAAGTCAATCAGGTTAACAGCTATTTGCGCTGCTACTGCACTTGCACTTGTACCTACAAAGTTAGCATCGTAAAGTCCAGAGTATATTGTTTCATGCAATTTCCATACATCATCGGTATTGACGTTAGCCATTTTGCCGCCGTTGGGATCGATAATGCGGTCCATGTTGTAGGTAGTTGATAGGTGGCGCGGTATATAATAGGAAGAATCTCCATTGCTCGTCTTTTCGAACCAGGCTGACACGTTGTCACCCGGTTTGTAAGGGAAATTCTTGCCAAATGCACTTTTTCTGTCAAACGTTCCCGGCCAAACGGCTTTGATGCGCGTAATGGTATCATCTTGGTCAACCATATAGCGATTTCGCAGGAGTAGCTCGTCAGATATATCAAAAGGCAGGTACGCAACGCAAGGGTCTTCTATTGTCCATATAACAGCCCTTTCGTAACCTATAAGTTCCATATTGGTAGGAATTGCTGAGAGACCGCGAGCTACATTAATACCACTAATTAGGTCTTCTCCCCTGGCAAGTGCTTCAAGATTTACTTGCATTTGGCTTGAGCCGTCAATTGTCTCACGGCTACCACTCGGGTCGAACTTAAATGCTGTATTGACATTTAACATACCGCCGTTGTCAATGACCCTGACCGATGCAAAAATGGGCTTGCCTTTACTGCTGCTCATTCCAGGTATAATCACCCATCGTGAATCTGCAACACCGTCACCGTCGGCATCAGCCCAAAGTCCCTCAGCCATAATTCTCGCATCCTGATAGTCCGGCACGATACTGGGTTTCAGCCCCTGATCCCAAAGTCCCGAACCGCTTCGGATTCGGGATTCGGGATTAAATTTATTATAAATATCACTTATCTGTAGCCAGCAAGGGTCAATAACCGACGGGTCAGGGTCGATATCAAACGGTTCCAGGCATGCCAGCCATTTATCCTGCGGGCCTGGATAGTCGTAATATTCCTGACCTGCTACACCGGGGACATCCAAGACTAATTCTTCCGATATCCTGGCAATGATTGTTTCGACGGCAAAGTTAAGCTCCCTATTTTCCGATATGGCTGACGTCGCTATTTTGTTCACACGGGAGACCATCAAAAATAGCACGCCAACGATGCCTAACAGACTGGTCAAGACCACAGTTAGAATAAGAGCTGAGCCGACTCTCTCCCGTGACTCGTGCCCCTGCTTCCGCAGGGGTGAGCCTGCCCTGAGCGAAGTCGAATGGGTGACTCGTGACTCGTATTTTCTTTTCTTTTTCAGCATCAATAAACTACGAACTATGAACTATGAACTATGAACTATGAACTAATCTAAATAAACAATATGCGTAAAGGTTCTACCCTTTTTTATAACGGCTTTAGAATCGTACAAGGTGAAAGTGAACTTCAATGCCCGTCCAAATCCTGGGATAGAATTAAAATGTGCAGCATCAATCAGTTGCGCTGGATAACTAATGTTACTTATTTTTACAACTCTATGAGGATACACTACCCCAGGAACATTCTCGGCGTCAGGCTCATTAGAATTGCCGACGAGGAAAAAGTCCGAATCTCTCGGGCCTGTTAGAAGACCATCGCCATTGAGGTCATGTTCCGGAACCCATCGCTGCTGAACATCGTACCAGCCCTGTATTTTAAACTCTCCCACACCCTCACATAAGAGCATGTGAATAGAATTTGAATCGGTCGGATCCACTTTTGCTCCCCTGATTTCTTTGGGAATAGAACTATGGTCGACTGTAACATCATTAATAACCGAAAGCATATCCTTCTTTGCCGGCATGCTTTCATTTGTCTCCCAGGGTATGTCCTTCCAGGCTTTCAAAGATATTTTGTCGTACTCATCCCAGTTGTTCCATACTTCCCAGTTGAGGCTCTTTGCCTTAAGAAAGTCTGTAAGCGTTGGATCATCTGTCAATATGTGCTGGGTTCTGGCAAGTACTCGCTTGGCACAGGACTGCACTTCTGCCTTGGCGTCTGTTCTATTTCCAAGCATATAACAAATTCTTGCAAGGTTACCGCGAATCAGTGGGTTTGTTCTGTAAGATTGAAAGTCTCCATCGGCGAAGAACATTATCCGGTCAAGTCTCTCGTACGCGTCAGCGCGACTGGGGTCAGCACCAGGTTTGCGAAGTGCCACCCAGGTAACGAAAATTTCTCCATTTTTTCGGAGCCCTTTGAAGTCAGCGTTTAGCTGCTCGGTAATAGCTCGCAGTTTTTGCATAATTTCAGCGTTTGCGATGGCCGTGCGATGGGAATTTATGCTGACTCTGAAGATCACGCCGGCAAAGGACAGAACCATCGCCAGAATCCCGATAGATACCACCAGCTCAATTAAGGTAAAGGCCCTGCCGAAGCGTGACTCGTGGCTCGTGACTCGTGACTCGTAAAGCTTATCTCGTATTTCACACCTTGAATGTCGCATTTGCCATCTACGAACTATGAACAATGAACAAAAAACTCCTTGGGTTAAAATCTAATTACTTTCTGATATATTGCTATATTAGGATTTTTGCCTCCATTGATTGGGGGCGGAACCACCCAGACCGGGCCGGTCGGACCGCCCTGCCAAGGGCGGGCAAGTTCTATCATGTTAGGCTGATCGGGATCTCGCTTCAGCACTCGATATATGTGACCTGTCTTGTTATCCACTATTGTGTAGCCGTCATTAATCCAGTTTTCCCTGCCGGCTTCAATCTGAAGCACATTACCGCCAAGAGCAGAAACGCTAACCGGCACTGGAACAGGCCAATCTTGCGCCCAGCCTTCATAGGTAGTGCCGCTACCTACTTTCCTACTGACAAAGACTGTTATCTGCACAAGTCGTGTAGCTTGGTTAGAGTCAACACGCCTGCAAAGAGCAGACCAGTAATATTGCTTTAGTGAGACATCAATATCGGTCGAAGGGTACGCAAACTCGTTAGGATTAGGTCTTATGGATGCCACATCGTTAAAATCGACGCAATAGGCATTCGGGTCAGGGATTAGCCACAAAGGGGAATTGAAATTAACATCGTATAGCTTTATTTTTGCAAAGGCCTCGTCGGCTACAACCGCCGCGGTAGTTTGCTCAGTAGCGATTGTCGAGAAATGGATACCTGCCAGGAATGTGCCAGCTATAAACAGCATGCCGATACCGAGCGTAGCAACGGCCAGCAATATCTCGGTAAGAGAAAAACCACTTTTTCCCAGTTTATCGTTCATTGTTTATCGTTCATTGTTTATCGTTCATTGTTTATCGTTCATTGTTTCCGCCACCGTCAGATTCATCGTTCGTCGTATCCTTTCTATGAACTATGAACGATGAACTACGTTACTGGTTTATTATCGTCCCCGTATATGGATTGATATAAACGACTTTCAAACCCCGTAAATAATTGAGCCTTTCCGCTGGACCTAATTTGTCGAACTGGGTTTTATCATAGATAACAAAGCTATTTTTGCTTGGCTCCCTATGAAAAGCAGGTCCATTATAATAGTCATCCGTAAACATCGCGTCGGAATTGATCTCATTGAAAATCTTATCATCAGGATTCTTTCTTAATACTTGGACATCATGAATTATTAACTTCCCTGTCGGCGAAAAAAGCACCGAAAAAGCTGTCTTATCTTTCACCTTATCGTCGTTATCAATTTCGGTAATATCTCGTACAAATTCCATTATGCCGACCATCTCTGGCAGCTTTATCGGCTTAAGCCCTTTCAATGCTCGAAAGCCATACGCCACCTTAAATGGGCGCGAAATCGTCAAAGAGTCATCAAGATTCGGGTCCTGGATAATAAAGACCATATATTGGGAACCCTTGTTATTGCCGTGATAGCTGTTTTGAAATCTCAATCCGGAATATTTTTGTTCTCTTGCCGCTATGGCGTGGGCTGAAGCAAGTGCCGCGCTTATTATGCTCTCTCCCCCGCTTTGGGACTCAAATGAATTTAAAAGCGCACGGACAGCCGGCAGTCCTAAACCGACAAGCAGCACTATGGTCACAATAACAACTGTCATCTCCATCAACGTAAGACCAAATTTAGTTTTTAGTTTATAGTTCATAGTTCAGTGTTCATAGTTCAGTGTATTGTCATTGCGAGCGAACAGAGTGAGCGTGGCAATCTGTTTCGGTTTTTCACATCCTCTATTCTGTCTTCTGTCCTCCGTCATCTGTCTTCTCTTATTTACTGCTCATATCATCTGCAGTATCAAAAATTTTGTCTGGCCCGGCCGATATCAGTTCAGGAAAATTGTCGCCGGATTCATATCTGTAATCCAACGCTGTATCCCAGGGGTCATATATCTCTGGCGTCGTATCAGCAGCTCCAAATTTATTTTTCAATAATGAATCGCTTATATTTTGCAGCACCTTCCGCGAGCTTGGTATCGAGTAAAGCTCTTTGTAAAGATATTCCGAATGCGCAGAAGCATCCCGAAGTACTTCGGGATGCTTTTCGGGCTGTATAGGAAAACTTCCCGTGTATTCGTGATATTCCTGTAATGCACCCTCCAGCAGCGCGAAAATGTTCGCCAGCCCTTTTTCTTTGGCCTGATTGTCAATGCGAGAGACAACGCTGATTACCATTGTGGCGAGCATCGCAATTATAGCCACCACAATCACCATTTCGATAAGTGTTACACCAAATTTGCGTTTACGACTTTTCATCTTTTAGCTTGTTCAATGGCGTGGGCGGGAGCTTCAGGGCTAAGCCCTTAATTGCCAAAGTTGCGAATGTCATCACTCGTCCCGTAAAGACCGTCCGCCCCCGCGGAAATCAATATGTACGAATCAGGCCTATAAGGCCAAAGCTTAGTCGTGTCTTTTGGGTCAACCACTACTCTTGGATCGACTACACCTCTTTCAATAGAATAGAACACCTCGGGATTCCATAGTGGATGAGGCCTTCCATCTGTTATCTTACCGAGGTCAACCAGTATCCCATTGTCCCGAATGTTGTAAATATTATTATCGAACTGAGCAGAATTGTTGATCATACGCTTGCTGGAGGTGTTTGCCCTGTAATACAGAATTGGCGTTCCCGCATTCTCCCTAACGGAAGTTGGTAGGCCAGTAGCAGGATCTGTTTTAACTATAGTTATTTTTTTTATGCCAAAAACATCACAAATCACAAATGTATCAGGCTGCAAACTCCCAGCGTTGTTAAATAAACCGGGTTTATCAAGTGATATATTGCCCAATCTAAAAACACCGATATTTGCAAGCTGAAGATAAGGCCCTTTTCTTTCCTCTAAAGTATCCGGAAAACCATCACCATTTATGTCTCTTACCCTACCCGGGTCATATGTCCCCGGACCACCTCCCGCATCAATCCCATCTGCTCTCCATGCCGATTTGGGATGAAATCCCAACAAATCCCAACCAACTAAGGCTTCAGCAAGCTTCTGTGCACCGCAATAGTTACCGCCTACCTGATAATATGATGGTGGATAATCACCATAATCGTTCTTGAAAGCCGTAAGGGCCAGCTCAATGGTGGCGAACTGGGCCTTTTGCTTTGTTTCTCTGGCGATACGGCGCACCGTATTTAGAGCCGGCACAAGAAGCGCAACCAAAGTTGCCATTATCGCTATAACGGTCAGCATCTCCACAAGAGTAAGACCTGATCTTTTGCACCTCACATTTATCCCCTTTTGTTACTTACGATTAGTAGGGCTAACCTGCTACTCTTGTTCGTAGCTACTACCCATCCAGTTATCAGCCAAAATTGCGAATTCAAAAAAGTTGATGATGCCTCCGGGAGCTACATTATCTGACGCGAATAGATTGTATTGGTCATTTGGGTCAACCTCATCCAGCCATTTCTCTGTGAGCATTTCCAAATTGGAGATGTTATTTTCCCAATTGCCGGCAAAAACTGCGAAATCAAGAAAATTGATAGTGCCATAGCCAACCACTACATCATCACCTCTAAACAAATTGTAGGTATGATCCAAGGGCACCTTGTCCAGCCATGCATCTACAACCAAATTAAGATCACTCATATCAACATAATAATCACGATTTAAATCTCCTGGCAAAAAATCACCTCCATCAGAGAAAGAAGTGCAATCGATGGAATCCCAGTGTGTAATGTAGCGCTCGAATAACATTCCATCCACATTTACTCTTATACCCAGTGATAACTTGTGCGGACCTTCATATTTATATTTGTCTTCAATCATATAGCTCTGGTCAAGGTACTCACCCCTAACATCTGAGCCCACATCGTTCGACTCCCAAACTACGTCATCGTCAATAAGCAAAATCGCAGTACATATATTTGGGTCCCATTGAGTAAATCCAAAAGTTTCCAATTTAAGATCAAAGATAATCTCATTAACGTCTGCTAAATATATATCCTGAGAAACCGTTGCTAAATCTGCAGCAGCAAATGTCGTAAACCACTCCGAATATAGGGTTAGATTGTACCGGCTATTGGCATCAGTCGGCCAATCGGTATATACATATCCGTGGAACTTGTCTGCCAGCATATTAACGTTCCAGCCGTTCGGCTCTGTTTTAGCAACGTCATCTATCCAACCATCATCTTCGAAACTTCCATTTACAATCTCGCAAACGGCAGCTTGTACCCAATTTCCTGCTGACAGCATAACCATTGTTACTCCAACAACTATTAAGCTTTTCATCGTCACTTGCTCCCCTCATATTAAGTATTGACTGATTGATTCCCTTTTAGCGATCTACCACCACAAATCAGAAAAAACTCAAGTGGCTACAATGTTTCAGCATTATTCATAATTCTATTTTGTCTGATTAGTTTTGATACTCCAGGTATTTCCACTCAAAATTGCAAATATCGTCAGCTGTACCATATTCACCATCATAGCCTGCAGAGATCAGGATGTAAGTATCCGCCCTGTATGGTCGTGGCGGCCTTTTAATTTTGTCGCTCTCTGTATTCTTATAAAATCTCTTGTAATTAAACATTTCGTGTTGCTTCTCTGTTGACCCAGCCCCGCCTAGCACCCACGGTTTGCCAAGACCAACCAGAGCTTGATTGTCCCAGTAGTTATAAATATTACCCTTGTTATCATCAAGTAAGGGTTGGTACTCATCCCCACTGATATCATAAAGATGCAGAGCGTTCGCATTTTCTGCCTTATAGTAAAGTACAGGCATACCGGTCTTTTCGCCATTTGGCATTTGACGCGTATATACGTCACATAAGACAAAATTACACGGGTCAAAGGGCTCTATATCAGTGCCATATATAGATCCCATCCTATAGGCATTGGCACTTTCGAGCGGCAGAAACGGCCCTTTTCTGGCAGCTAAATTAGTCGGATTATATATGAACCTGCCAACAGCATCAGTACCATCCCTTTTGAAAATCGAATCAATGTGATAGCCAAGCAGGTCCCAGCCCATCATCGCTTCGCATAGTTTCATGGCACCACAATATAACCTTTTGGCAGGGTCCATAGAACTTGACTCCGGATAACCGTCAAATTCGTTATTGAAAAGTTCTATTGCAGCTTCAATGCTGTGGAATTGGGCCTTTTGTTTGACGTCTTTGGCATATATCCTCACTCTGTTCAGAGCCGGCACCAAAAGGCCAATGAGAATTACAATAATGCTCATAACAGTCAGCAGCTCTACAATGGTGAACGCAGCTTTATTGTTGGATTGATTGATAACTGGTTTCATTTTCTTTCTCCTTATTTTAGTAAATTTGGACATTTTATTTATCAGCTTCACTATTTTTTATGCGGAGGAGCTTAAAGTCGTAATAATTTGTAACATCGGTAAGAATACTGCCAGGACAATAGTCAGAACGATAGAGCCGAGTACAATAATCATGATCGGCTCAAGCAGGTGCATTAACGAGCCCACCATCACTTCAACCTGCTCATCGTAGTTGTCGGCCACTTTCAGAAGCATCTTGTCCAGGTCACCGGTTTCTTCACCCACCGCCACCATATTGGAGACAATTAAGTCAACGGTTTTGGACTGCTTTAATGGGCCGGCAAAGGTATCGCCTTGCCTGATGGAGTTGTGAACATTAGTAAGCATATTGGCAAAAACTTCGTTTCCTGCTGTATCGCGGGTAACGTTAAGAGCATCCAGAATTGGTACGCCGGCACCAATCAACGTGCCCAGCGTTCTCGTCCATCGTGTAACTGCGACTTTACTGGTGAGCTGGCCTACAACCGGCAATTTCAATTTGATAGTATCCAGAATCAATCTGCCAGCTCGAAATCGCTTAATAGCCCTGAGCAGGAAAACTATTATAAACGGCGCTGCTATTAGTACAATCCAGCCACCAGTCGGTACGGTCATGCCTGTAAGCGGTATCGGTATGCGAGGCGCCCACTCAGGGCCTTTTGCGATCCATTCGCTTGCCCCGAGCACTACTCGCGTTATCTTTGGTAGCTCTGCCCCCTCGCTCATTTCACCAAGCACGCTCGTAAAGTTAGGTATTACAAAGGTCATTAAACCCAGGAGAATAAGAAACGCTGCGGTCAAAACCACAAGCGGATAAATCATTGCACCTTTGACACGGGATTTAAGCTTCTGTGCTGATTCCATAAAGTCAGCCACACGTGCCAGGATCAAGTCCAGCACACCGCCTGTCTCACCAGCCGCCACCATGTTGACAAATAATCGGTCAAAAGTTCTTGGGTATCTCGACATCGCTTCTGAAAGCGTTGCACCACCCTCGATATCATCGCCTATATAACCGATGACCTTCTTGAATGTTCCTGACCTTTGCTGTTCCTGCAAGATACGTAGTGAGCGTAAAATAGGCAAACCCGCATCCTGGAGCGTGGAGAGCTGTCTTGCGAACTGAGTGACATATTTTGCTCTTACCTTGCCACCGGCACCGGGTCTGCGTTTTGGCTTTGCCGCTGCTTTCGCCGCTGCTGCTTTTGCTGCAGCCCGTGAGCCAACCTTCGTAGGGAAATAGCCCAGATTTCGTATCTTGCTTATTGCTTCTTTCTCGCTCAGAGCTTCAATCTCATCTTTTACTTCCACACCCTGTGGGTCCAGTGCTGTATAGTGAAAAACAGGCATCTTAAATACCTCCCTATGGATTAACAATTGCTATTGAACATCTCGTGTTATCCTTCCGTGATGGTTCCTTTTACTACCTCATCTATAGTGGTAATTCCGTCATAGATTGCAGCCAAACCATTATCACGCAGCAACTTCATGCCGGCCTTTTGGGCAGCTACGCGCAAAACATTTGTCGAAGCGTGGTTCATAATCAAATTACGTATTTCATCATTGAATACCATTATCTCAAAAATACCTGTACGTCCTTTATAGCCGGTATTATTACACCGTTGACAGCCTCGGCCGTAATAAAACTTTTTGCCTTTAGTATCATCCTCTGTAAGGCTTAATTCTGCCAATTGAACTTCGGTTGGCTCAAATTTAGTTTTGCAATTTTCACATATCTTTCTAACCAATCGCTGGGAAACAATACCTTCAAGGGTAGCGGTAATAAGGAACGGCTCAACACCCAAATCCAAAAGTCGTGCTATCGAACTTGGGGCATCGTTTGTGTGTAATGTGGTGAA
>CAYNKI010000070.1:0-14865 GCA_964397675.1 uncultured Pirellulales bacterium | reverse complement strand
GAAGCAATCTCGACTTATCAGCAACCATAAATGGAGAAGAACGAAATGTTCAATAACGAAGGTGATTTCAAAAAGATTGTTGATCGGCTAAATATCGACAGTAAGCCGAGTCCCGCGCATCGCGAAAATCTGCGTCGGCAGATGCTTTCGGAATTTAATGAGGCTGCAAAAAAGTCGATTCCACGGATAATCACCTTTAAGACCATAGGGAGAACAATTATGAAAAGTAGAATAACAAAATTCGCCGCTGCGGCGGTCATAATAATAGCGGTGATTATAGGGATTCATCAGTTCGGCGGTTCAATAGAAAGTGTAGCCTGGGCGGACGTAATAGAAAAACTGCAACATGATATTAAGTCAACTAATACTATACATGTTTTATTAACAATGCGTATAGCGAAGCCGGAGCGAGGCGAAAATGGAGAGGTCAAATCTGTGGATACTCATACGATTAAAGGCAAGATGTGGCTCAGAAGAAAACCTTTCGCAGGAAAAAGTGTTCTGGAAGGGGAACAAACTAATTATTTCATAGAGCACAAGTGGGTAGGTCTTGACCATCGTGGGAAAAAATGGTTTGAGCAATCCATACCAAAGGAAAAAACCGGGAAGAATATGTACGGGATATTCGATGCCTTGGTAACAGGTGATTTTAAAGCTCATCAAAGAATACCTGGATTCGACATATCGGATGGACAGGTAATTGGCAGTGAAATTATAGCCGGTGAAAGAGCAACTATATATGAGTTTACTGCCACACCGTCAGAGGGAAAAAAGGAAGAAGGGCATCCTCCAATATACTTTAAATGCTGGGTAAGAGATTCAGACCATAAAACCGTTAGAATGTACACCCATTACGGTGAGCCAGATAAGTTTAGTACGAATTACGAGCTTATCGAATACGATGTGACAATACCCCCAGGCATACTGGAAGTGAAAATTCCGGAAGGATACACTAAACATTTGACACTGGAAGAAAGAATAAAAGCGACAGTTCCAACGAATGTGATCGAGCTAACACAGGCTTATGATAAGGCAAGGAAGAACTTTCCTGATTACAGCATGATAGTTACGGACAAAGAAGGATTTGTGGAATTCCAGATTGCACGACAAGGGAAAAACTGGCGGCGAGATTTATTTGAGCGATACAGATTGGAGAAGAAAGGGATATTACTTGACTTGTCGCTAGATTTCGATGAATTATGGACACAGGTTATAGGGTGGCCCCGAGAAGATATTGAGAGTACCTATATGACTTATGGAAACAAAGCCGCAGTTGGTTTTTGGCCCAAAAAAAGTTACAACGATTTACCTGAGAACAGATATACAAGATTACCTGATTATTCCAGCACGCTTGGCGTGGTGAATACGCTGGAGGAGGTAGCCTGGCCTAAAATTGAAAACATCCACAGCCCAGACGCTGAAGTTAGTGTCCTTTCACCTTCAGGAAAGTCTCCCGGATGCACAGGCATACGCGTTGCCTATGTTCCTAGACATAGCAAAAGAAATGATAGTTCCCCTGTAGCTGTGCTCGTAATATATTGGATTGATCCATCAAGAGATTACATTTGTGTGAGATTCGAACGACATCAACGAAAAACAGCACTCTGGGAGAATAACCTTGCTTGGGAATCAGATGAGCCGATAGTAGGGATGAGTCCTGGTGTTCGCGGTAATTCTGTTAGCCGGTATCACAGCACAATCGTTGAAATTACGGCAACTGCTCAATCGCCTGAAGGAAATTGGTACCCAAATGAAAGGCTTACTCGACATCATCGAGTGAATGAGCGTGGTGAACGGGTGGAACATCCAAGGAGCATAAAGATTGAAAGATTTTATATTGATACTCAAGGGTCAGTTGATCCAAGCTGGTTCGAGTGGCCGGAGGAACTACCACCACCAAGCAAATAATTTTGGCAGATTAAGGCCGGGCTGATTTTGCTCGGCCTTTTTTATGCGCTTTTATAAGCTAAATCCCGGTAGTTCTTGACACAGTATTTGAGCAAAATGTATAAACTACGTATGAAGCACAAAATTCTTATTGCTACGACCAATCCCGGCAAAATCGCTGAGATAAGAGCGATGCTTGAAGACAATGTGAATTGGCTGGGCCTGTCGGATTTTCCTGCTTTGGCAGAAATAAAAGAAGATGGCCAAACCTTTGCGGAAAATGCCCGCAAGAAAGCGGCTGGCTACGCAAAGGCTGCCGGCCTGTGGACAATAGCCGACGATTCAGGCCTGGTAGTAGATGCGCTCGATGGTGAGCCGGGAGTAAAATCGGCACGATTCTCCGGTGCAAAGGACAAAAACAGAACACTGCTCGATCACAAAAATATGGCTAAGGTTCTGAAACTTCTCGAAGGCGTTCCCAAAGAAAAAAGAGCGGCAAGATTTGTCTGTTATTTATGTCTGGCAAGTCCCGATAAAATTTTAGCCGAAACCGAGGGCAAATTGGAGGGTCTTATAACAGAGAGAGAAATTGGGGAAAATGGTTTCGGCTATGACCCGATTTTCTTTGTATCAGGCCTGAATAAAACAGTCGCCCAATTAACCGCTGATGAAAAAAACGCCATATCACATCGCGGCAACGCTATCAGAAAACTAAAACCTCTGCTCGAACAACTCTTAAAAAGTTCCTAATAGTTTGTCATATGAATTTTTTAGTGGGAATCCCACGTAAAACATGGGGCTAAATATTTAGCCTGCGGTTTTACCGCAGGTTTTGATTTTGCGTCCCATAACTCCTTAAAATACAGTTACTTCTGCACATAAGCCTTGACATTCTCATGTTTTTTTTGGTATAATATAAGCCTAAAGGGGAGGTTTCAGACCAGCATGTAAATTGGGGCAATCCCGAAGTACTTCGGGATGCAGTCTCCATTGGGGGGATGAGTGATGAAAAGGAAAACTCACGGCCTTTTGGGCCTATTGTTCTTGATTTTAGCGCCGGTGTTGGTCTTCATATCAACAGCGGAAGGCGAGCCTAACAACAGCAGTCCTATAGGTTGGAGTGACTTTGCCATTTTCGCTCAGAAATGGTTGAACAGCAGCAATTCAGGAAGTGGTTATCAGATCGCTTCTGGTGGCGACTTTATACAAAATGTTGACTTTGTCGAATTTGCATTATGGGCACAACATTGGTCAAAGCCAAAGACGTACACTATAGCTTATGATCCATATAAGGATGTGGATTGGTACTCGTGTCACTGGGCGTTAGCTCAGCACCATGACCATATGGGACGGTTATCTTTAGACAGAATTATGGCCTATGATGAGGCAGGCTACAATGTAATTGTTCCTATGGATTACGCGGGAAAAAAGTCCGGTGGCACTGCTTACTGCGATTATAGACTATGGCCTGTTCACCAATTTCTTTCGGGTTTTCATAGCGACCAAGAGGCACTTGCTACTTTGAATAATATAAGACTTTTTATTCCCTCTATGGAGGAGATAGGCTGCCATCATGTGACATCCCCATTTCTAACCACATATATAGGATTGTGGGAACCTGACTATTATGCGGTGAAGGAGTCATGGCATTATGAGACGAGCCAACAGTGCATAGACCTGATTAATCAATATGGAGGGATGGCGATTATCGCGCATCCTACAGAAAACGTGAGCTTCTATATGGAGCTGGAGAACTATAAAGGTATTGAGATTGTAAACGCCCATTATTACCGGATGTGGATTCTGCAGCAAGAGTATCCGTATCAGCCAAATTATATTGAGCATTTCCAAGCCGTTTGGGACCATTTGCTGACCCATAAAGATACCAGGATATGGGGTTTTGCAGTCAACGATTGGTGGGGTCCTTGGAGAAACAGCGATGACCCTTATATAGATTCCGGCAAAATTTTGGTGTTGCTTCCTGCTTATACTATGGCTGAGTATAGAAATTCGTTGGAGAAAGGCTGTTTCTTTGCAATTCACGACTGGGGCCAGCCAAGGCAGAACAAAGGTAGATACCCAATAGTCGCAGCGATAGTGGCAAGTGACCATTCAATCACAATATATACCGATGACGTGGTTAACTGGATAGCTAATGGGCAAAAGATAGCAGAAGGAAGCTATATAAACCTATTGGAATTTCCGTCCGAGAATGATTATAAGTATGTAAGGGCAGAAATCAGCAATGCGTATGGCACCGTTTTTACACAACCATGGACTCTGGCCCTACTTCCATAATAATTGTTTTTTCTTGACATTCCTGTTACCTACCTGTATTTGTCCAATGCTAATATCGTATTGCGTGATGCGTATCGCGTGAAGCCAAATAAGCAATACGAGATATGAGTATATGGCGAAATCGAATTCACATAAATCTTTAGTTATTGTCGAGTCTCCTGCCAAGGCTCGGACGATAAACAAATATCTTGGCTCCGACTTTGAAGTAAAGGCCTCGATGGGTCACATCCGCGACCTGCCTTCGAAAGGCCTCAACGTTGATATAGAAAATAATTTCGAGCCGACTTACAAGATAATGCCCGGCAAAAGAAGTGCTGTTGCAGCCTTAAAAGCAGCGGCAAAAAAATGTGATGAGCTGCTTCTGGCCACCGACCTTGACCGTGAAGGCGAAGCAATCGCCTGGCACCTGGCACAAATCCTCGGCGTGCCGGAAGAAAGAACCTACCGTGTGATTTTCAACGCCATAACCCGGTCGACGATATCGAGTGCATTTGCTGAACGAGGCAAAATCGATATGGACAAGGTTATGGCTCAACAGGCTCGGCGAATCCTCGACCGGATAGTCGGTTATCAGATAAGCCCACTGCTGTGGAAAAAAGTCGCTCGTGGACTGTCTGCAGGCCGAGTTCAGTCCGTCTCCGTCAAAATAATAGTCGAAAAAGAAAGGCAAATCCGTGACTTCAAATCAGAAGAATATTGGCTTATTCCAACTGTCTTTACAACTGATTTGCAAAGCGACTACCGACAAGAATGGCTCGATTTTACAAGCGAAAAAACTCAAAACGACAGAGGTCCGACCGCTGCAAAACAAAGCAAATGGCTGCTGGAGCACAATGCCTTTAAGGCAGAATTATATAAGATAGGCGATGAGAAATTCCAGGCGTCTAATAAAGAACAAGCCGAGCGGATTTTCAATGCGCTTAAGGATGCAGAGTTTAAGCTGGCCGATATAAAGACCAAACAATCGCTTTCTCAATCTCCAGCACCTTTTATTACTTCCACATTGCAGCAGGCCGCTGTAAATCGGATGGGCTTTACCACAAAAAGAACTATGGCAGTAGCTCAGCAGTTATATGAGGGTATTGACCTTGGCTCAATGGGCTCTCTGGGCCTTATTACCTATATGAGGACAGACAGCACCCACCTCTCAAACGAGGCTGTCACGGAGGTACGCAATTATATTAATACGCACCTGGGCGCAGATTACCTGCCGCAAAAGGCTAAGATTTACATTTCGAAAAAAACCGCTCAACAGGCACATGAAGCTATCCGCCCAACCGATGTTGATCTTACACCATCTGATATAAAGCAGTTTCTTACTAATGAGCAGTTCAAACTCTACGATCTTGTCTGGCGGCGTTTTGTAGCCTGCCAGGTATCAGAAGCTAAATGGGACGTAACGAATCTCAATATTTTGGCTGATACGTCACTCGGTCGCTGTTGGTATAGGACCACTGGGAGGGTGCTGGTTTTCGATGGTTTTACGAAAATCTGGCCGATTATGTCAAGCGAGCAGCAGTTACCACAAATGCAAGCTGGCCAGAGATTGGCGGTAGTAGATATAAAGTGCGAGCAGCATTTTACTAAACCTCCAGCTCGATATACTGAAGGCTCATTGGTAAAGGCCCTCGAAAATGAAGGTATAGGCCGACCAAGCACTTACGCCACAATCATAAGCACCATACAGGAGCGAGGTTACGTCGAGCAGACAGATAAAAAGTTCTTCGCAACCGACCTCGGCGAGGTGGTTACAGACAAGCTCAACGAGTACTTCCCGAAAATAATGGACATTGCCTTCACCCGGTATATGGAAGAACAGTTCGACAAAATCGAAGAACAACACTTAGATTGGCTTGGCGTCTTGAAAGGATTCTACGGCCCATTCAAGCAAAACCTCGATACAGCAACTAAACAGATGAAACACGCCAAAGCTGAGGTTGTCCCCAGCGAATATGAATGCCCGCAGTGTGGCCAGCAGCTCCTTTATAGATTTGGTAAAAATGGCAGATTTCTAAGCTGCTCGGAGTATCCGTCCTGTAAATATGCTTGTCCCTGTGATAAAGAGGGTAAGATGATAGAAGAAAAGCAAAGCGAACATAAATGCCCGGCTTGCGGTAAGCCTATGGTATATAAGAGTGGTCGGTTCGGCCCATTTTTGGGATGCTCCGACTATCCAAACTGCAAAACAACTCTCAAACTGGATAAGAATGGCAACATCCTGCCGGCAAAACCTCCGCCTGAGCCGACCGAAATTATCTGTCATAAGTGCAAAGAAGGTCAGCTTGTCATTAGGCAAAGTAAAAAAGGACCGTTCTTAGGCTGCAACAGATTCCCAAAGTGCAGAACCATCATAAGCATCAAGCAATTGGAGTATCTAAAACAATTGCAATCAGAAGGAAAGTGGCCGCCTGAAACAATCGAAGAAGCTGACCAAATCCTCGGAAGAAAAAAGGTGAAGAAAGCAGCAAGTAAGATAACCCCCCAGTAAACTGGGGGGCTAAATATTTATATATTTTGTTTAGCCCCGCAATTTATTGCGGGGTTTTTGTCCATCTCGCCTTATAGTACCGGTTCAGCTTGTTTCCTCCAGTGTTCTGTTTTTATTGGTTGCCCATCCTTAGACTCCGCTGGTTGCTCGGCATCTTGCACATGGGCATCCAACGGAGACCAATTGCTTTTAGCTTTATCTGTTATGTCAATTAAACGGCTGATGACTGATTCTGGTGTATCGTCGAAAGGGTCCATTACACAGTTCTTCAGTCTTTCATAAAGCTCATCAGGAATGTGAATAACTTTCATGATTTCCCCCTTAATTGGCAGCTCACCAACCAAAATATACAAAAAATTCAGCATAAAGCCAAAATATGATATAATTATTTATTATAAATGATGCCACAGTACCTGCATTTGTGGAGAAACTCGTCTAAATTTATAGAGTTGGAAGGAAGTGCCATGAGTAATCAAAAAATTAAGAAAGGAATAGATCGACGCAGTTTTCTACGTTCATCAGCGGCGGCTGGAGCAGGATTGGTATTGTCACCGACGGTGTCAAGAAAAGCAAGCGGCAGCAAAAAAGGTGATGATATAAACATCGCTCTGGTCGGCGCGGGCGAACAGGGCAGAACCCTGATGATGGCTTGCCTTAAAATTCCCGGCATTCGCTTCAAGGCAGTCTGCGACATCTGGCCTCATAATATGAAATATGCTTCAAATCGACTAAAGGCCTATCGGCATCAGCATAATACTTATGAGGATTACAAAGAAATGCTTGATACAGAAAAGGCTCTTGATGTTGCCGTTATTGCCACACCTGATTTCTGGCACGCCGAGCAAACTATAAGTTGTCTTGAGGCTGGTCTACACGTGTATTGTGAAAAAGAGATGTCCAATACGTTGGAAGGAGCTAAGCGGATGGTTCAAGCTGCCAGTAAAGCCGGCAAACTCCTGCAGGTCGGCCATCAGCGGCGGAGCAATCCGAGGTACATATTCTGCTATGAAAAGTTTCTGAAAGAAGCAAAGCTGTTGGGACAGATTACAGCGGTCAATGGACAATGGAATCGCATGGTCTCACAAGCCTTCGGTTGGCCAAAAGGAACAGGTCTTGATACTACTAAGCTGAATAATTATGGCTTCGAGTCGATGGCCCAGTTAAGGAACTGGCGATGGTACAAGGGATTGGGTGGCGGTCCTATCGTGGACCTCGGCTCGCACCAGATAGATATTTATAGCTGGTTTCTCGATGCGAAACCTAAATCTGTTATAGCCAGCGGTCGCACTAACTATTATGACAAAGAAACCCACCAATGGTACGATACGGTCATGGCTATCTACGAATATGAAACGAGTCAGGGCCCAGTTAGTGCGTACTATCAAACGCTAACTACCAATAGCAGCCAAGGATATTTTGAAACCTTTATGGGGCATGAGGGAACGCTGGTAATCACCGAGTACCCTGCCTCACGCTGCGGTCTTTACCAAGAGAAGTGGGTGCTGGAGACGAAATGGGATAAATGGGTAAAGAAAGGTTACATAGAGAAGGCCGAGGGCTTAGACCAGCCCGAAAATGAAGAGGCTGTCGGTGATATTAGGCCGCCATCACCGAAGCCGGCGCGGTATGATATGCTGGTTAGAATGGATAAGCCGGTTCATCAGCCGCATTTAGAGAACTTCTTTGACGCTATCCGCGGCAAGACTAAACTCAATTGCCCTGCTGAAATAGGATATGAAACCGCTGTAACCGTATTGAAGGTCAATGAAGCGGTGGAAGCTGGCAGAAGACTTGACTTTAAGCCAGAAGAGTTTACAGTTTAGTTCGGATAATCGGCATTACCAGATTTTGCTGTGCGTTATTTAGAAAATCCGAACTTATGGTGGATATAAAAAGAAACACCTGGTTGGCCAGGATAAAAAGAACTTTTACTTCAGTACTGCCTGTTTCGAAAAAACGCAAAGGCAAATGTATTAATTGTGGGGCCTGCTGCAAGCTGCCTAATGTCTGTCCCTTCCTCAAATACAAGCCGAATGGAAAAGCTTATTGTTCTATTTACATCATCCGTCCATTAAACTGCAGGAAATATCCAAGAGCTGAATCTGAGTTTATCACTGCGGAGACGTGTGGTTATAGATTTGAGTGATGCTAACTGTGGTAATTGGCAGCTTTAGTCTTTGGTCTTGTGTCTTAGGTCTTGCAGCTTTTCCGAATAGTCCTCTATGAGGCCTGCCTCTTCAAGTGACGTCTGGTGAATGTAAACAGGCAACCCAGAGCTAATAGTATCCCCGTTGCTGGTTCTGGTACTGTCGGGTCTTCCAGCACAGGTACCAAAAATGTCGGTGGTTTTTCTAAGTCTACCGGCCATGGTACCGATGGAGGAACTGGTGAGAATATTTTTGGTTTGGCTTTTCCACCGCCGCCTATCATTAGCCCAGATGGATTTGCAAAATTAGGGGTCGAACCACCGCTTGCTAAGCCGGCAGCCCCACCTCCGCCACCTCCGGAAGCGATAGTCTGTGGGAGCAAATCCTCATATTCAGTTCTCTCGAATAGCGCAATTATGATTTTCGGCCCATTAATATATGCAACAGTACTGATGGCTTTTGGGTCACTAACATCACCCAGCCAGCATATAAATTGATAGCCGGGTTTTGGATTTGCAGTCAAGGTAATCTCCGAATTCGGCTTCAAGTGATGAATCCCTACGTTCGGGGTTATAGTACCACCCTGAGCAGGAATTTGCTCAAGAAGCAGTGAAATACCTGCACTTTCACAATGCGCCAATCCACCCAAACTCACCAAATTAACCACGACGGCTAATATTATGGCATATAGTCGAAATTTTTGACTACGCCGCTTCATCACACTACCTCCTGTGGTTGCAGAGTATAGCTATGTATAGAGGGAGGCTAACTGACTATGTAAATACAAGTTTTTTCCCCTCATATATTAAACCAAATTGTCTGCTAAAAGTCAAGTCTTTTTTCGAGTTTGTCTCCAGCGGAGGCCATTTTTATTTGCCTTTTTTATGGGACAGTTGACTTTTCTTTAATGAAAGCGTGTGGATGACTTCATTATCAATGTTTATTATTTGGTAAGTCACCTGTGGGTCCGGTAAAGTTGTATTGAAACAGAGCAATCCGAATGAACACTTATCGTTATAACCGAATAAAGCGTCTGGCATCAATTTGTGCGTGTGGACGTTGGTCAGCCTTGAACTTTCGAACTCGTATAAATCATATCCGGTTACTCGTTCAATCTTCCATACGTCCGAGCGATGGCGATCTGCTGAGAGTAAGAACACTCCTTCGATCTTGTTTTCCTCAAGGAATGAAAAGATTTCCTCGCGTTCTTGTTTGTATCCCTGCCAGGGGTCTCGGCTGCCTGGCTTAGCGCCGAAGGCCCAGGGTACCGGCGAGGCGAGCACTTTGAAGGTCGCTGTGGAGGATTTCAGCTTCTCGAATAGCCATTTTTTCTGGGCGGGACCAAGCATGGAGGGATTCTTGGCTCCGGGCTTGGTACGATAATAGCGGCCGTCCAGCATAAGAAAGTCCACATCACCAATGGCAAAATCAAACCAGCAGCCGGGCTGGTTTTCTCCGCCGCCGTAGTAAGGGTTATTCCAGTTCTCACGGAATACGTGCCAAACGGGGATCTTCCACTTAGGCTTGTGAATATCCGGGCCGCCCCCGCTATCGTTGGTGGTAAAGTCATGGTCGTCCCAGATAGCATATACAGCCGTAGAGGCAGTGAATTCCCGGAATTCAGGACGCGACTGACGCCGATAGTAGCAATATTGCTGCACGGCCGATCTTGTAGGATTATCAATATATACATTGTCACCGAGGAAAAGAAATGCGATCAGGTCATGGGCGGCAATCGTGTTCCACATTCTTTCGTGCTGTGGTGTGTACCCAGCCCCACCGCCGAAGCCAATCTGGAATTTTGCACTCGTGCCGGCAGTGGGAAATGTCCGGAACGACCGGCATTTTGGGACCTTTTTGCCAGCCACCACCGTTTCATAGTAGTACTTGGTATCAGCCTTTAAACCGTCTATAGCAACCACGGCTGTGAAGTCTTTAGCCCTGTTTGTTTTTGCAATAACGCACTTGATAGGCGACTCCATCTCTGACGAAAATGTTACTGACGTCTTCGCGGTTCTTGCAATAACGGACTTGCTTGCAATCTTGATAGGCAGGTCCATCTTTTCCAAGGTACTTACGAAAACTTGCACGAGTGCTTCGTTGGCCGTACGCACCCAGAATTTCGCACTGCTGTCGGTAACGCAGCCAAGCATAGGGCCATGCAGTAATTCTACAGCGTGTTTTTCCGCTAATGTTTTAAACTCAGCGTTATTAGTTAAGGGTTCCAATAAATCCCTTGGCCCGGCGAGGAAACGGCTAAAGGGCAACCCTGCATCAATGGCTTGATTCACGTATGCCACAGCCTCGTTAATGTCGTTCTTATGAGCATAGGCAACCGCCAGGCCATACAGAGACTCCAGGTCGTTTGGCTGTTCGTCAAGATAGTCCTCAAAGTGCTTTATGGCAGCATCGTACTTGCCATCCACAATCTGGGAAATTGCGTCTCTATTCTGCTTCTTATATTGCTGTATAGCAGAGATAGAGGTGGTAGACAAAAATAATGTTAGGCAAACAAATAGTAATACACCGGATTCTTTATTCCAATTCATTTTATTTTTACCTTTAGCTTTAGACCTCTTTAGACTAAATTTAGTGACCACATCTTATTGTAGACGCAAATTCAGCACCCCGGCGTAAGGCTTCGGTATTCACCGGCAGGGTCTTATGGTATCTCTTGGCAAGCACATCAGGTAAAGATTCAGCCGCAGCAGCAGGACTAAGTCCGACCATAGTAAAGCGCTTTTGTAGATACGCTCCCAAAGCCACCATATTAGCAGCTTTTTGGTTGCCTAACTGAACAGCTAAGTCATCGGCTGGCACCGCAATTATTTCGATTGAATCATCCAGGTGAGGCTCGGTGTCAATCAGGCAGCTATTCATAATCATCAGGCCGTCATTTTTCAGACGAGGGGCGAATTTATTGAGCGAGGCCTTATTCATTACAATCAGCGAATCAGGTTTACCGACCACGGGGCAGGCGATTTCTTTCTCAGCGATAATAACCATGCAATTGGCGGTCCCGCCTCGAACCTCAGCTCCGTAAGAGGGCATATAGGTTACCTCGAGGTCTCGCTTCATTGCCGTCTGGGCCAGCAATTTGCCGGTCAAAATAATTCCTTGTCCGCCGAAGCCAGCAATGATAACCTCTTCAGAAAATTCGTCTTTTATCTTTTGCATTTTGTATTTCGTAAGTCCTATATGCTATTTTAAACGGCCTAATGGAAAGACCTTTGTCATTTCTTTTTCGATCCATTCCATCGCCTTGGCGGGGCTCATTCGCCAATAGGTAGGACAGGGTGAGAGCAACTCAACCAGCGACAAGCCTTCAGCGCCATTTACCTGAAGCTCGAAGGCGTGTTTGATAGCTTTTTTGGCCTTGCGGATACGAGCTGGGCTGCTCAAGGCACAACGCTCGACATAGATTGCACCCGGCAACACTGCCAATAATTCGGATATTTGCAGCGGATAGCCCTCGTTGTATGCCTTTCGGCCCTTTTGTGTGGTGGCTGTGACCTGTCCCAAAACGGTTGTTGGTGCCATTTGGCCGCCCGTCATCCCGAAGACCGCATTGTTTATAAAGATAACCGTTATTTGTTCACCTCTGTGAGCAGCGTGAATAATTTCCGCTGTCCCGATTGCCGCAAGGTCGCCATCGCCCTGATATGAGAATAATATCTTATCCGGATTGGTCCTTTTCATACCTGTCGCGACTGCTGGTGCTCGGCCGTGTGCCACCTCCACCATATCGACATCAAGGTAATTGTATGCCAACACCGCACAGCCTACGGGTGCTATGCCGATAGTGCGGCCGCGAATGCCCAGCTCATCAACGGTCTCAGCTATCAATCGATGAGCAATGCCATGCCCGCAGCCGGGACAATAATGTGTTGGGCAATCCTTGAACGTAGGCGTTCGTGTAAATACAGTTTTCATATCTTTGATTTTACTGAGCTTAAAACTTAAAGCTGAAAGCGAAAAACCATAATTAAAAACTCAAAACCGTATGTATTTATTATACTCCTCTTTAAAGGAGTATTGATATGCCCTCTGTTTTAATTCAGTTTAAAGTTTTGAGCTTTGGTTCTGCATTTTTCGCTTTACGTTTTTATTTTGTTTACAGGTATTGTCAATTCTTTTATCTTATCAAGGATTTCATCAACGGTTGGTACTCCGCCGCCGGCTCGGCCGTAGAATAACACCGGTGCTTTTCCAGTTACAGCTAATTTCACATCCTCAACCATCTGGCCAAGGCTCATTTCCACGGTCAGGAAAATCCTAAATTCGTCAGCGGCCTTACTGATTTGTTCCGTTGGAAAAGGCCAAAGGGTGATAGGACGTATCCAGCCGACTTTGATTCCCTCTTCTCTGGCCTTGTTCACTGCGCCGCGCACAATTCTGGCAGCCACGCCGTATGCAACCACCACGATTTTAGCATCATCAACCTCGTACTGTTCGCAGAGGACTTCGTTTTTTTCTATCTGCTCGTATTTGGCCTTGAGCTTGTTGTTGTGTTTTTCCAGCGCTCCCTCCGGGAGCCATAGTGAGCGGACGATATTTTGCTTTCTGCCTTCGGCACCGGTCAAGGCCCAGTCCTTTTTTGGCAGTTTTGAGTTTTTAGTTTTTAGTTTTGAGTTTTTCGAGAGTACTATCGGTTCCATCATCTGGCCCAGGATGCCGTCAGCGAGGACGACAACAGGCATTCGATATTGGTCAGCCAAGTCAAACGCTAATGGCATACAATCGACCAGCTCCTGGACGCTCGATGGCCCCAGGACAATAGTTCGGTAATCACCATGTCCCCCGCCGCGCGTGGACTGGAAGTAATCGCCTTGTGATGGTGCGATATTACCCAGGCCAGGCCCGCCTCGCATGACATTTACTACTACTGCCGGCAGCTCGGCGCCAGCTAAATAGCTTATTCCCTCCTGCATCAGACTAATGCCGGGGCTCGATGAGCTGGTCATAGCCCTTTTGCCGGTGGCCGAAGCCCCGAATACCATATTAATTGCGGCAAGCTCACTTTCACTTTGTACGAAGACCCGGCCTTCCTCAGGCATTCTTCGGGACATGTAGGCGGTGACTTCGTTTTGCGGCGTAATCGGATAGCCGAAATAAGCGTCACAGCCGGCAATGATAGCTGCTTCACCAAGAGCCTCATTGCCACACATTAGGATTCTCTCACTCACGCTTTTCATTTAACTAAGGTCGGCTTGCTCTTCTTACTTGGTTTAGCAACGATATCGTCCTCGCGATATACCTCGATTATTGCCTCTGGGCAGATAATAGCGCACATTGCACAGCCGGTACATTCACGGTTGACCGCTTGAGCAGGGAAGTAACCAGCTTTGTTTGAGAGTTTGGAGATAACGATGCAATTCTTCGGACATACTGCTACACACAACCCACAACCTTTGCACCGTTCGGTGTCAATAATTATTTTACCAGCCATTTTTATATTCCGTATATTGTATTGTGTATCGCGTATATTTTTGGCAGTGCCCATAACGCACCGCGAGATTAAGCTTTCACATTTTAACAAGGTCAAATACCATTGTAAAGTTAAAAGGAAATTATGAAGGTATGTATTGTTGCAAATAAATAGACTCGGCGTTAAAGGAGCGAAGACAGGCAGCACAAAAAAACAAGCGGGGCCTATCCCAAATTAAGCGAAAAATTCAAAGCTAAAAATATAAAACTGGGAGTTCCGAAGTTTTACATTTTTCGTTTTACGTTTTACACTTCCTTCAGCATAGGCCCCGAATCGGGTCTCGAATTACAAGCTCGTTGTATATCGATGAACCCAAAACTATCCCGATGTATCCCGAAATACTTCGGGAGGACGAACTATTCAAAACGGCTTGTCAAACGGCTGAGTCCGGCCGGCAAGCCACGAAATCTCAGCATCCGACAGAGCATAGTCATAGATTCGGACATCGTCAATCTGTCCCATGAAGAATCTGTCGTTGTTGGTAGCGCGGCAGCCTATGCTAACATCCACATTAGCGGTGATATCGAATATATCCGGGTCTGTACCGGCTCTCGTGT
>CAYNKI010000069.1:0-14921 GCA_964397675.1 uncultured Pirellulales bacterium | reverse complement strand
GCATAGCATAGGCCCGTGACAGCGTTTTTGTAACCGTGCCGAGAGGCATATCCAGCCGTTCGGCAATCTGATTGCAGGAGCGCTCGCCATAATATCGAAGCAAAATAACTTCTCGATATGCCTGGGGTAATTTGGCAATTGCCGCTTCGAGACCGTAATCCTGCGAGAGCTCAGGCTGAGGCACTTGTTCTGAAAACGAGCGGATAGTTTCTCGCTGTCGGCGGATTTGCTCACGTCTTTGATTTTCTTTTGCCACACGGTCGGCGATGCCCAGCAGCCAGGAAAAGAACACATCCGGCTTTTTTAATTTGTCCATCTTGAAATAGGCTCGTACGAAACTTTCCTGTGCAGCATCTTCCGCTTTATCCTTACTTCCCAATTTTCCAGCTAAATGAGCCAGCAAAACCGCCTGGTAGCGCCGTACAAGGTAGCGAAAATCGTCCGGATGGCCATCCAAACAACGCTCAATGTAGTGCTTATCTGTCTCAGGCATATATCAGCACCTCGAAAATTCTCCCAAGATCCATGTTCTCACTATATAGTGCAGAATTAATTGCCTTTGCGACAAAAAAATAAAAATTGCATTGGTGAAGAAATCCTACGTAAAAACAAACCCCCAGTGAAACTGGGGGCTAAATAGAAAAATTAAAATGTATTTAGCCCCGCGTTTTGCGCGGGGTCTTTGCGCTCATCCGGAGGGATAATCTCTATTAACAGGTCAAATGGAATGCACCGACTACTTTTTTGCCCTTTTCAACTTGCTCATTAAAGATGCTCCACGCCTGGCCGGTATGCTCTGCAATCACTTCTATACCAGCTTCTTGAAGCGTTTTTTGGGTCGAAGCTGGCACCTCCATCAGTCCTGAGGCTCCCTTGCCAACCACTAAAATCTCTGGCTTAAATTCGAAAACGTCAGCAAGGTCTTCTACAGATAGAGAATGTCCTTCTTTGCGCCACCAATTAGATTTGATTTTGTCCGGGGCCCCCGCTCCGCGGGAAGCAAAGACAATCAAATCCTCTTTATATTCGGTGCCATTAATCTTTATAGTCCCAAAGCTATATGAATCAATCCGCATAGCTTAGCTGCTCCCAAGAGTGATCTGTCAATCTTGAATATGTAAGTCGTCATTCTCACGGTTGGGTGGCAGCCTCAAAGCCGAAGGCTTTGGGGATGGTGGATTTGGAAAAAGCCATCCCCAAGCTGAGCTTGAGGCTGCCACCCTTCGTATCAAGTAAGATATTGACTAAACCACTTCGCTGTGTGCTGAGCTACTTGCTGAAGAGCTCCCGGCTCTTCAAATAGATGTCCAGCTCCCGGCACAATTACCATCTCTTTTTCCCCCGCCAATTGCTCCATTGCACTTTCGTTCAAATCAATCACTACAAAATCATTACCACCCACAATTAAAAGTGTGGGGGCCTTTACCTTCGAAAGCGCAACTCCCGCCAGGTCGGGACGTCCGCCTCGTGACACAACAGCAGCGATATGCTCGCTAAGCTCCGCGGCGGCTACCAAAGCGGCCGCTGCACCTGTACTCGCACCAAAATATCCTATCGTTAACTTGCTTAGATTGGCATTTGTTAAAAGCCATTTCGTAGCGCCTACGACTCTTTGCGTAAGCATCTCGATATCGAACCGCAACTGACGTGTCACCAAATCGACCTTCTCCTCTTCTTCCGTCAAAAGATCTATTAGCAAACTTGCAAGTCCCGCCTGTCTCAGCAGGCCGGCGACATAACGATTACGCCGGCTGAATCTACTGCTACCGCTTCCATGAGCAAACAAAACAATTCCTTTCGCTCCTTCAAAAACGTTCAAGCTGGCCTTTATAGTAACCTTATCATCTATCGCAATCTCAACCTCTTGTTGTGGCTGCTGATGTTCGTCATTGCTATTCAATTGGTTTTCCTTTTGCTCTCTTGTTGGAGGATTTCCAACAGCTCTTGGTCTTCTACCTGGGTGAACTGCAAATAAAACTGACTAAGCGCGGAGAAAAAAGGCGGCGCCTGCAAACATATTGTCTCGTCCGCATCTTCTGATAGCTTTTTGAGAGTGTCCTCTGGTCCGACCGGCAGGGCCGCCACAATCTTTTCCGGCTTTTCCTGTCGAACAGCCCACAATGCTGCTTGCATAGTGGCACCGGTAGCTACGCCGTCATCCGTGATAATTACAATTCTTGCTTTTAAAGGAAGCTTCGGCAGCACCTCACGATACAACTGAACCCTGCGGCTAATCTCCTGCAGTTGGCGTGCTTTCTCCCGCTCGATATAGCTGTCATCAGCACCTACATACGAAACAATCCTCTCATCAATAAAGAGCTTTCCGTCTTCGCTAACCGATCCAATTGCGAGTTCTGGATTTCCCGGTGCTCCCAGTTTATGCGTAAGCACGATGTCTAAATCAGCTTCCAGCTCGTTAGCAATTTGCTGTGCGATTATTATTCCGCCGCGAGGAATTCCCAGCACCGCTGCTTTTTGACCGTGGTAATCTTGCAGCTCACGTGCCAGCGATTGTCCTGCTTCTATTCGCCCGCTAAATGGCTCGCTGCTGTTGGAGATGATTCTTAGCGTTCCCATTTTACAATTCGCGCCAACCCCCCAATAAATCCTTCGACTTCGCTCAGGACAGGTTTGGGGGCTAAACATTTATCCGCCATTCGTGTGGTAGATTTTGTTTAGCCGTCGCCGGCACGGCGACGTTTATAATAAACAGGAATCCTTTCACCGTAGGATTTTCCTTTTAAAATATACATGTGCCGGTCGCGCATCCGCCTGAATACTCCGATCCGGCGGTAACAAGGGAGCTTTCGATACTCCCATATTTAGCCCCACGTTTCACGTGGGGTCTTTCCGGAAAAGATAGCACCTGCTCAGCCCTGGAACCATACCTGTAAACAGTAATCCCCTTGCATTTTAACTTATGGGCCATCAAGTATATCTTTCTGACATCCTCTACGGTTGCGTCACTGGGCAGATTTATGGTCTTGGAGACGGCGTTATCTGTGTATTTTTGAAAGGCCGCTTGTATCTGGATATGCTCCCGCGGCTTTACATCAAACGCGGTAACGAATACCTTCTTTATGTCTTCTGGAACATCCTTTATGTTTTGTAAAGAACCACGTCTGGCAATCTCGGCAAGAATCTCTCTATTGTAAATCTGTCTTTTTTTGGCGGCAGCCTCGAACAAGTGGTTTATTTCGAAAAGCTTCGTGCCTGACAATACGTTCCGCACAAAGCTTATGGCAAAAAGAGGTTCGATGCCGCTCGAGCATCCAGCTATGATACTTATAGTACCTGTCGGCGCTATCGTATTTACCGTAGCGTTACGCAACCTCACATTGTTCTTGGCGTAAATCGATTTGGCAAAATTAGGGAAAACGCCTCTTTCCTTAGCAAGGGCAACTGAAGCATCAACCGATTCTTTGTGTATAAAACGCATGAGTTTTCCGGCAAAATCAACCACCCGCGGACGGTTATACGGAATACCAAGCTTGATGAGCATATCCGCAAATCCCATTACGCCAAGACCGATTTTTCGGTTCGCCAGCGTAATCTGTCTTATTTGCGGAAGCGGATAATTATTCACCTCAATTACATCATCCAGAAACCTAATCGCCCACCTAACTGCTTCTTTTAGTTTTTGCCAATCAACCGATTTGTCCTTTATCATCTTGGCCAGATTTATCGAAGCCAGGTTACAACTTTCGTACGGCAATAACGGCAGCTCACCGCAGGGATTTGTCGCCTCGATTTGTCCAATTTCGGGTGTAGGATTGTGTTTGTTTATTTCGTTCAGGAATACAAGGCCGGGCTCGCCTGTCCGCCAGGCTGCGTTTGCTATCAGGTCGAATAGAGCTTTGGCTTTGACCTTTCTGACGCTTTTTCCGGTCCGCGGATTTATCAGATTGAAGTCTCTGTTTCCTTTAACTGCCCGCATGAATTTATCTGTCACACCCACCGATAGGTTAAAATTGCAGAACCGGCCAGGTTCAATCTTGGCCTCTATAAAATCAACGATGTCGGGATGGTCGCACCGCAAAATTCCCATATTGGCTCCACGCCTTCTTCCACCCTGGACGATCACTGTTGTAGCCTGGTCAAATATGCTCATAAACGATACCGGCCCGGAGGCCTGGCCTTTTGTTGACTGAACAATATCCGACTTTGGCCTTAGATTCGAGAAGCTAAAGCCTGTCCCGCCGCCGGTCTGATGTATCTGAGCCATATTACTGAGGGCCCCAAATATCCCCTCAATGGAATCATCTACCGGAATCACAAAGCAGGCTGAAAGCTGCCCAAACGAAGTGCCGGCGTTCATCAGGGTTGGTGAGTTCGGCATAAACTCCAAGTTCCGCATCATTTGATAAAACCGCTCTTCAAC
The DNA here is from genome assembly GCA_964397675.1 of uncultured Pirellulales bacterium. GTDB lineage: Bacteria > Planctomycetota > Phycisphaerae > Sedimentisphaerales > Anaerobacaceae > CAYNKI01. Next base: position 10,540 of record CAYNKI010000069.1, on the reverse strand, counting down.
ATCTTGTGTTCCCGCAAAGCGGGATCCCTCTTGCCTATTATAGCGTGACTTGAAATTATCTTCAGCTTTGGCGACATGGTTTGCGACTCTCCTGAAAAGCTCGCTCGGCGTTTCAATTATATTTTGGTTTTCATCCTTCAACAGGTATCTTCTTTTCAGAACTTCCATGGTGTTGACGGGCAGCTTCAAGTCGTCCTTCAGGCCCAACGCTGATTTGGTCAAGCGTAGCTGACTTCGATTTTCTCTGTAAAGAATGTAGCTTTTTGCGATATGGTTGTAGCCCTCACTCATCAAAACAGCTTCGACCGTGTCCTGGATATTCTCGATGTTGGGGATTTTACCTTTGTACTGTTGTGAAAGTCTTTCTACTACGACCTCAGCAACCCGTCGAGAGACATTTCCGGCTTTCTGCTGTCGGCCTAAGACTTCAAGGGCAGCCTTTTGAACTGCATCTTGGATTTTCGTTTTGTTGAGCTTAACAATTGAGCCGTTTCTTTTTTTGACTTTTGTTGGCGAGACAACTTTGGCCATAGTTATGTCCCCGCGTGGCGGTAAGAACCCCGCGTAAAACGCGGGGCTAAATAATTGTATATTTAGCCCCCAGTTTCACTGGGGGTTGTTCAATATTTACTCCGTGGTGGTACTGCAGACATAAATAAAAGCAGGAGGAAGGTTCTGCGGCACAAACTTCAGCTTCACGTCTGAAAAATAATGTTTCATCTTTTTGCTTAATAATGGTGTATATTGCAATTGGATATATCTTTTTGATTTACTGGTTATGGCAAGAATCCTTTCCTTTTTCGACTTTGCAAAAAGCGTAAGAGGCAAGCCGGATACGATACAGTCTGCACCATCAACATAATGCTCGTAATTTTTCGCATCATCATTAATAATTTGCAATCTGGAGTCATTCATTTTTTCTAATTGTTTGCAAAACTGCGGATTGATTTCAAAGCAAGTTAATCGGCCGTTCTCAGGCAAGCGCTTCAAGATTTCTGCTGTTACTGAACCGGTTCCTGCACCAAATTCAACGACTTTGGCACTGCCGTTTATTTCTTCAGCTATTTTTTTAGCAAGAACTCTCGAACTTTGGGTTAATGTTCCTACTTGGATTGGATACTTGAGAAATTCGTAGGCAAAACGTAGACTTTTCATTTTAATTGCTCCCGATGCTTAGTACAAAAGAGTAGTTAGAGTAATATAATAAGCTGAGATATAGAGCTGTCAAGAAACTTCTGCGAATTTACTGGGATGTCCTATAATGACTGTTTTTTCTCAACATTACCAGCGATATTTAGAAATGGACTTTACTCCATTCAATCGGCGATAATAGGATTTAATGTCTCGTGCGTGATAATTTGCCCTTGAGTTATACTCGTTTAGGATTCACCCCGTTAGAAACCCTGCCCGTTTCGCGTGTATCCCAGAGACTACTAAAATCTCTAACGGGGCTCAACGAAGCGAAATTCCCATTGGTCTGTCCGTAGAATTCCCATTGCTCCATCGTGGTTTGGGATCCGTTTTGCTTTAGCGAGGTTTGTGCCGGCACAAAATGTCGAGCCAAGCCAAAATGGCTCCGGCGGGTCATCATAGTGGCCATAGAATGCAAAGCGGGGCTGCATCACCTCTATTAGCTCCGTCAGCCGCTTGCTGCCGGTCGGGAACTTGTTCCGCAAGCCTTTGTTCAGTGGAGCATCGTGCAAAAGCAATACATCAACCTGGCCGCTTTCCTTTTGCAAGCGTTCCAATGAAGGCGGATGCAAATACTTTTGGACACGCTCACTCGATGGAATAGGATACTTGCCGAATCGGTACTCCATGCCACCCAGGGCTGCGACACGCAGGACATCTTTTTGTTTGCGAAACTCTCGGACCGAGCCGGTAGTCAGGAAAATAATTCGCCCAGCCGGGTCTACAGCCTGTCCCTCATTGTCAACCAGAAGTGGGAAGTTTTCATGATTGCCGTGGCAAAACCATGTCTCAATTGGAGCTATTTGTTCGCCTGATAGATATGATACTGAGGCAAGCTCGCTTTTATCTTTGGTGTAATGTTTCTTTGTTGCTTTATCCATCTGGTCAAAAGAGCTCCATAATCCCATGTCACCGGTCTGGAGCACGAGGTCTATGTGTTCTTTTTTCTCTTGTTGCCAGTCCTTACAAAGCTCATACATTCCAGGAAGATTGCCGTGTACATCTCCGAAGATAGCTACAATCACTTCCTTGCCTCACTCATAATCCAACAAATAGAATAATCCACCTTTTCCTATTTGCCATTGTAATACTAATTTTACTTGATCCGTGCTTATCGTTTGTTATTGACTTTCAGCATTCTAATCAGTAATATATGAATAATCAAATACTTAACGCTCCTGTGAGGAAATTAAAGCAAAAATCGAGTGAGAGAATATAGCAATGAAAATAAGAAAGGCTAACATTAGAAACAGGTGGACGAAAAGTTTTTTACACAATTGCCTTACTTTGATCGTGATAGGAACTTGTTCGTTTCCAGCATTTGCCAGTGAGGCAAGCGGTGTATCAGCACCGTCATCCGGTGTTAAGCGTGGTGAATCAATACGTCAAATACGTAGCTTTAATTTTGAGAAGCTGCTACTGCTCAAACGCAAGCGTGGGCAACTTGGTCTGCCTACAAACCACCAGTGCAATTACGCCCTCCAACGGACCGGATATGATAATGAGATTGCGGTGCTGTCACCTGTTCGTCCGGACGGACGGTTAAAGACATTGTTCCGGCCGAAAGAAAGCGAGTACGTCGGCGAAATTGATTTACATTTTGATGCCGATCGGCTGCTTTTTACCATGCCTGTTGGCCCGTCTTGGCAAATCCATGAGATCAATATCGATGGCACCGGCCTGCGACAGGTGTCGCGTGGCGAGCATCCAGATGTGGACAACTTCGATGCCTGCTATCTACCCGATGGGCGGATTGTCTTCGTCTCGACCGCTTCGTACACGGGAGTTCCATGCTGGCACGGAAAGGAACGAGCGTGCAGTATCTACATAATGGACGCTGACGGCAGCAATATGCGGCAGTTGTGTTTCGACCAAGATCTGGACCTTCACCCATCTGTGCTGCCCACGGGCCAGGTAATCTTCAGCCGATGGGACTACACGGGCATCATGCACATGTATCTGCGTCCTTTGATGGTGATGAATCCCGATGGCACTGGCCAGCGGGCGATATATGGAAGCAACTCCTATTGGCCGAATGCACTTTATTTTCCCCGAGGCATTCCCGGAGCACCGAACAAGCTCATAGCCATTATAGCTGGGTACCATGGAGTGAACCGGATGGGCGAATTGGGACTTTTGGACCTAACCAAAGGCTGGTACGAAGCGGAAGGTGTCGTCCAGCGGATTCCCGGCCGCGGTAAACCCATAAAGACAGTCATCCGCGATAAGCTGGTCGATGAATCCTGGCCGAAGTTCCTCCATCCATATCCATTGAGTGACCCCTCGACAGGGCTCGGGGCAGGCAAGTACTTTCTGGTGGCGTCCAAACTTAACCAAAAATCTTCCTGGGGCATCTATCTGGTGGATGTGTTCGATAATATGTTGCCGATCAAGGTGCATCCGAAGTTCGACTTCTTTGAGCCTATCCCGGTACAAAAAACGCCACGTCCCCCGGTCATTCCTGACAGGGTGGACCTTAAGCGCGATGATGCTATCGTCTACTTGCATGATATATATGTCGGACCTGGACTTGAGGGCGTTCCACGAGGCACCATCAAAAAGCTGCGGATTGTGGCCTATCATTACGGCTATCCAGGAATGGCTGGGCCGGATAAGATAGGCTGTGGCGGACCATGGGAAGTGATGCGGATCATCGGCACAGTGCCGATCCATGAAGATGGCTCATCTATGTTCCGCGTTCCTGCAAACACGCCGCTGTGCGTGCAACCGTTGGATATGGATGGTAAGGCAGTGCAACTAATGCGAAGCTGGTTCACCGCTATGCCCGGCGAAGTTCTTTCCTGTGTCGGTTGTCATGAACAACCAAAAGAAATCCCTGGAACTGGTCATAAGTTGGCCGCTACTAATCCACCGGTCCAGATCGAGCCATGGTATGGACCGCCAAGAGGTCTTGATTTTGAAAGGGACGTGCAACCAGTCCTCAATAAATATTGCGTTGCTTGCCATAACGAAGAGACAGACATGATACCTGATTTGCGGTCGGAGCGATACGCAAAGAACTACGGTGGACGAGAGCTTAACTATCTGGGAGCGAGGCGATTACACCCCGCTGTGCAGAAAGCACTCGGCGGAACAAAAGTCCGGTATACGTCTGCCTATGAAACTTTAATACCATATATCCGCAGGGTTAACATTGAGGACCACGTCGGCTTGCACGTCCCTGGTGAATACCACGCCGATACGAGCGAATTGATCCAGATGCTCAGCAAGGGTCATCACAATGTAAAATTAGACCGCGAGGCCTGGGACCGGCTGATTACATGGATTGATTTAAATGGACCATGTCACGGCACTTGGGGCGAGGTGTGTGCCATTCCTGATGGTGCCTATCAGAGGCGACGCGAGCTGTCTCGGTTGTACGGTGGTCCGAAGGAAGACCCAGAACAGGTTCCGAAAATTCCTCGTTCGCATATTGAGCCAATCATGCCACATCCGTGTCCTGAAACGAAACCGAAAATCCCACATGTGACCGGATGGCCCTTCGATGCAAAAGAAGCTCAGCAGCGGCAGAGGAGCGCAGGAGTATTTGAGAAAATGACCGATCTGGGTAATGGCGTGACAATGAACCTAATGCGGATTCCAGCCGGCCAGCTCATCATGGGTGAACCAAATGGAGAAGTTGATGAACGCCCACTTGCATGTGTCCGGATTAAAAAACCTTTCTGGATAGGAGCCTGCGAGGTCACCAACGAGCAATACCACCGTTTCGATCCATCCCATAATTCCGGTTTCTTCAACAAACGCTATCAGAGCCGTGACGGACCAGGGTTGCTATTAAATGAACCACAACAGCCGGTAGTCCGAGTTTCGTGGAATCAAGCAAAAGCATTTTGTCATTGGCTTTCGAAAAAAACCGGCATGAAATTTGATCTGCCTACGGAGGCTCAGTGGGAATATATATGCAGGGCTGGATCGTGCACAGCATTTTCGTACGGCACTATAGAAGTGGATTTCTCTCAATACGCCAACCTTGCGGATAAAGCATTAAGTGTCCCCCCAATCCCAACTGGTGGTGTCACCTCAAATATTACTGAGCACAAGGGTAATGGTATCTTTATATCAGCAATCTACGGAGGAAACATTATTTGTGATACCAGATTTGACGATAAAATGATCGCTACTGCTGAAGTTGGTCAATATCAACCTAACGCCTGGGGACTTTACGACATGCATGGTAACGCTGCAGAATGGACGCGGAGCACATACCGACCATATCCATATCGAGCCGATGATGGTCGAAACGACGACAAGGACTCGACAAGCCGTAAGGTCGTTCGCGGAGGGTCCTGGCGTGACCGTCCTAAAAGATGCCGCTCGGCGTTCCGCTTGAGTTACCCCGTCTGGCAGCGGGTTTTTAACGTTGGATTTCGTGTAATTTGCGAAGTGGAACCAACAAACGCAAAATATCTTGTATCTACAAAAGATGTTAAGCTGGAGCTGGAGTAAAACACGTTGTGGTCTTTTTCAATCTAATAGTATTGATATCCATTACCACAGGTGCTGTTCAACAAGCCCATTTCCTTTCTCCACAGGCTCTTGTTTGGTCAGCCCATAAAAACGTGCTGTATGTTGCGCTGGGCAGCGCAAAACAAGTCGCAATTTTTGACATAGACAGCGCCAAAATTGTAGGGGCAATTGATGTCCCTGCAGAGCCGACTGGTCTTGCATTAACCGACGATGAATCACGTCTTTATGTCACCTGTGCTGCGCCACAAGGACGTCTGTACGTTATTGATACTGCTGCCGAAGCGACTGATAAACAAATTCCGGTTGGTAACAGTCCCCGTTCTCCGGTACTGAGTCCCGACGGTAACACGCTATACGTATGTAACCATTTCAGTAACGATATCTCGGTGATAAGTCTTAAAGATAATAAGCAGCTTACCAGGATTAATGTTCTGCGTGAACCTTATGCCGCTGATGTTACGCCGGATGGGAAATGGCTTTATGTCGGCCACCATCTTCCAGATGGGCCGGCCAACGCTGAGCTCGTCGCCTGTAAGGTTTTGGTAATCAATACAAAAACGATGGATGTTGATATTGCGATTGCTTTGCCGAACGGTAGCACCGGACTTCGTGACGTCACCGTTTCTCCGGATGGCAGATATATATATGTTACCCACATTCTCGCCCGCTATACAGTGCCTACCAGCCAGTTAGAAAAGGGGTGGATGAATACCAATGTGCTTAGTATTATCGATGTCCGGAAAAGACAGTTGATTGTCACCGTGCTTTTGGATGATGTGGACAATGGCGCAGCCAACCCGTGGGCTATAGCTTGCACCGGTGACGGCAAGTATATCTGCGTGACCCATGCCGGAACTGATGAATTGAGCATAATAGATGCGCCTGCCCTGCTCAACAAAATATCGAGCATCGAGAATCCAGGATCGAGCATCGAGAATGAGCTGAGCTTTCTTTATGGAATACGAGAACGTATAAAACTCCTTGGGAAAGGCCCACGCGCACTTGCTATTGTTGGTTCCAACGTTTACATCGCAGAATATTTCACCGACAGCATAACAGTAGTTGATCTGAACGAAAAGTTCGTCCCTCGTCAATTGTCCCTCGTCCCCCTGCCTCCGCAGGGTCAAGCCTGTCCCCGCGAAAGCGGGGATGACTCGATAGAGGATGGACGATGGACGCCTGTCCTGAGCGAAGTCGAAGGGATGGACGTGCGGCGCAGGGGAGAGATGCTATTTAACGATGCTTCGCTTTGCTTTCAACAATGGCAGAGCTGCGCAAGTTGTCATCCGGATGGACGGGCTGACGCTCTGAATTGGGATCTGCTTAACGATGGCATAGGTAATCCCAAAAATACCAAGAGCCTGCTTTTTTCACACGAAACGTCACCGGCAATGATTACAGGCGTGCGCGACCGAGCCGAAACTGCCGTGCGCGCGGGAATCAAGCACATCCAATTCATCATGCGTCCTGAACAGGACGCTGTGGCGATCGATGAGTACCTCATGTCGCTCAAGCCGATTCCAAGCCCTTTTTTGGTCAACGGCAAACTAAATAAGTCCGCTCGACGAGGACGAAAAATATTTGAGAGGGTTCCCGCCGGGCGGGGTCCCAAAGCAGGCTGTGCCTCATGTCATAGCGGACCACTGCATACAGACATGCAAAAATACGATGTGGGCACGGGCCTGGATTTGGATAAAGGCCGGCTGTTTGATACTCCGACGCTGGTAGAAGCCTGGCGGACTGCACCGTATCTGTTCAATGGACGGGCTACTACGATTAAAGAAGTGCTGACCACGCATAATCACGATGATAAACACGGGGTCACGTCAAATCTCACAGAAAACGAGATTAACGATTTGGCTGAGTTTGTCCTATCCCAATAGGAATTCCAAATTAGGCCAAGGTAAAATTGTTTATTCTCACATCTGCTCAAGGCGTCCGTTCAAGCTGTAGCACTTACCAGCTTCGACTTTGATTTCAACCACCTTGTCTCCATAGCGGACACGACAAGTTCCAGCACGCTCAGCATGAATGTCTGCCTGAGACAGTTTTCCGTCCTTCCAGGCGATGTCCACCTCGAAGCAACCACGGGCTCGCAAACCGCGGACGCTGCCTGTCTGCCAAGCTTTTGGCAGTGCCGGTAGCAGATGAATTTCTCCGGTGTGACTCTGCAGCAGCATTTCAGCCATGCCGGCTGTCCCGCCGAAGTTACCATCAATCTGAAACGGCGGGTGATTATCGAAAAGATTGGTCAGCGTTGACTTTTGCAGCAGTGCCAGCACATCCTCGTAGGCCTTTTCGCCCTCTTGCAGACGAGCCCAGAAATTGATAATCCAGGCTCTGCTCCAGCCGGTGTGCCCACCTCCATGGCGCAACCGCCGCTCAACTGTCTCGCGAGCTGCTTCGAAGAGTTTCGGAGTTCGGGGTGTAATCTGGTCGAAGGGGTGTAGTCCCAACAGGTGAGAAAAGTGCCGGTGACCGGGGCTCCGCTCCTCGAAATCCCTGAACCATTCCTGGATCGTCCCGTCATTACCGACTTTAAGCGGAGGAAGCTGGCCCAAGGCTCCCTGCAGCTTTCGGCGAAGATCTTTATCAATGTCGAGGGCCTTAGAGCCACGGATCGTCGCTTCGAAAACGGCGTGCACAATGGTCATGTGGTAGGTGGATCCCTGGGTGATCCGCAATGCCTTTTTCGTCTCGGGGTGAATATAGCTGTTTTCCGGAGAGGTCGAGGGAACAATGACGAGGGTTCCGTCTTTCTTCTCAACAAGGAAATCAAGGAGAAACTCGCAAGAACCCTTCAGGATCGGGTATGCGCGCTCCCGAAGGAAGGCTTCGTCTTGTGTGAAACAATAGTGGCGCCAAAGCGTCATCGCCATCCACGCCCCTGCCAATGGATCCAACACGCCGTTCATAAACTGCGATTCTATCGTGGAGCCGCCCGGGGTGGTCCGCCCAAATAGATTGACGCACGTGAAGGCCACCCAACCGTCCGCCCCGTACAGCTTCTCGGCGGAGAGTCTTCCCTTTTCCGTCACACGTTCGAACCAACCGGTGAGCGAATCCATGGTCTCTGACAGGTTGCAGAGATCCGCCGGCCAGTAATTCATCTGCAGGTTGATGTTGAGGTGAAAATCCGCCTCCCAAGGGGCCCACATCTGATGACTCCATATCCCTTGCAGGTTGGCAGGGATCCGCCCGGGATCGCGGGAACTGCTCATCAGCAGGTAACGGCCGAACTGGAAGTAGAGTTCCACCAGGCCCGGATCCTCCCCTCCTTCCTGCACCGCTGCCAATCGCTCGTCCGTTGGCAGTTGGTCCTGCTTGGATTCTCCAAGCTCGATCGATACGCGGTCGAAGAAAGGCCGGTGTTCCTTTACGTGGTCACGGAGAATTTCATCCCACGACTTCCTCGCTGCCTTTTCCAGGATACCGTTGGCCACTGCTCCTGCGTCGATTGAACGGTCGAAGTTCATCCTTTCGAGGCTGAAATCGGTGGCGGCGGTGAAGAGAAGGACCACTTCGTCGGCTCCTTCGATTGCCAGGCTGCTCTGGTCCGCCTTGATGGACCCGCCCTTAGACCGGGCGAGCAGACGGCCGGCGAATTTCATGTGTTTGCCCCCAGGCCCCGATCCCCCGCCGTTATCGTCGTATCCACCCAGGGACTTCGGGATGTCGACGATTTGGCCGTTCATGTGCAGACGGTCTTGCCCGACTGTGGTTACGTTCATGTCCTTCTGCCGGTCCAGCCGGATGTTTCCGCTGATGGAGCCTGTCTTGTCGGTGGAGATCCTTATGGCGATGACGTCATCCACAGCGGAGATCAGGATCTCGCGTTTAATCAGCGCTTCCCCGGCTCGGTACTGCACCCTGACCGTGCCGGTCTGCAGATCGAGCTCGCGCCGGTAGTCTTCCGTTTTCGGCCCATGGTCCAACTCGATCCACAGATCCGCGAGAGGTTCGTAGGAGCGGTAGGAGGTCGGCGTCTTGGTAAGGTTTTCCATTCCGAACTTCCGGGCTTCGGAGATCTTTCCGTCCAGTACGAGCTGTTGCAGCGTTTTCAGATGTTTGGCGAAGTCGTCCGGATAGACGTCGAACGGCTCCCCGGCCCAAAGACTCTCTTCATTGAGCTGCAGCCTTTCCTTAGGGGCAGACCCGAAGACCATTGCTCCCAGACGTCCGTTTCCAATTGGCAGCGCCTCGGTCCATCTTTGTGCGGGTTGACGATACCACAGTTTCAGATCGCTGTATTTTTCCGAATCAACGCTGTCTTTATTAATGTTCCTGGTGTGGCCTGTCGAATATGTTAAACTGAATAAGCCGCCGACTAACCATGCAGCAATAATTAAAACGATTATTCCTTTCGGTTGTCTACTATTCAAATCAAGGCCTTTTTCAACAAAATGGTAACGCTCTTCAAAATACATAGTTACTTAGCTCTGAAACAATAACCTCTCAGACAATGCTGTCAAGTTAAATATGTATCCTTTGGGATGTCCAAGGAACATCGTATACACCTGCTGGTGAGGATAAGATGTATGACGATGTCAAACAAAAACGAGATTAACGATTCAGAAGAGCTTATGCCTGATCGGTAAAACATCCAATCAAATCATAAATGCTAAAAGTACACCGCATTCACGTTCTCACATCTGCTTAAGGTTTCCATTCAAGCTGTAGCACTTACCAGCTTCAGCTTTTATTTGAACCACCTTCTTCCCATAGCGGACCTTGTAAATTCCGCTGCGTTTAGCGTGGATGTTCGCCTGATTTAGTTTACCATTCTCCCAGGTGATGTCTACTTCAAAGCAACCACGGGCTCGCAAACCGCGGACGCTGCCTGTCTGCCAAGCTTTTGGCA
>CAYNKI010000068.1:13443-15438 GCA_964397675.1 uncultured Pirellulales bacterium | reverse complement strand
CGCAACGGCTCGGTTTTGAATCTGAAACCCGGGCGCAATAAAACGGGTTTTGACAGCCGCGATAATAAAGGAGGCTCCTACGACGCTCGGATGCGCTCGGCGCCTCCTATCTCGATGATTCCTGGTGACACGTTGCTTTCATCGATCAGCTGCGACAAGAACAGACAGTTCACGCAAATGCTCTGGCCGTTCGATCCGGAGAAGGCAAAAACGAGAAGTTGGGTGCGAACAGTCTCCGTGTTGACCTGCATGGACAAACCTCAGCCGTCCGATGCTTTCCGCCCCGCTTTCTGCGACCGTCAGAACACGGTCTATCTTGCGAGGAACCTGCGCCGCGATCTGTTACACGAACTCGAACCGGTCGAGGGCACGCCCACCCCCGCCGAGTTCGCCGAACATTTTCAACGCTGTTGGGTAGACGTTATGCGTTTGAACAAAGCCGCTCCAGCCGAGTACGCCGCCCAATACGGTCGCGAAACCATGCGCGCCGGAGGCATGGCGACGCTCATACTGATGTGTGACTTCCCTGAAAAAGACAAAGAAAAATTCCTGGTTAATTTCGTGCAACACGGCATTGATCTCTATGGCGTGCTGAAAGCTGGTTGGGGTGGATGGGGTACTCTGGGCGGACACGGCCAGGGACGCAAATGGCCGATTGTTTTCGCCGGAATCATGTTGGGCGACGAAGCGATAGCGCAGCCCGACAAGACCTTTCCGACGATAGTTTTTCAGGAAGACGATCAAACGGTTTACGGGAAGGGTTGGACCGGCGCCAAAGCGCTTTTTGCCGGCCACATCGGCAAAAGTGGATGGGATAAATGGCCCGACCGTGATCCCCGCGGCTTTTTCGCCGAGCCCATACACCCTTCTCAATGGCCGAACGATGGGAAAGGAACGAAGTTCTCGAATCCCGGCAGAACAGCCGAAGGGTACAGACGCTGCTGCACCAGTCACGCCTGGATTGCAACCGCGTTATCGATCAGGGTCATGCGCGCGGAGGACATCTGGAATCACAACGCTTTTGGCGACTATTGCGACCGCTGGATGACCGAGGACGACACCGAGCATGTGAAAATCCTGAAGGAGTATGCCGACATGGATATTGACGCCAAAAGACGCCAGGGCCAGACGTGGGATTCCTGGGTCGACGCCATGTACAAGAAATATCGCAAGCATCTTCCCCCCGCGAAGGAAATCGCGTTTCCGTAATGTGTCAGACTATCGCCAGAGCCTGCCGCCGGCGACAAAATGAGCTTGGTGTGGTACCGCGCCGCGCCGACACACGTCGCCGCAGCGCCTTTCTGAACTCGCCAAAGGCAACCACTTAGAGTTTCGCGATTTTGGAGTTTTTGAAACTAAAACACGGAGGGCAAGAGCGTGGCTGTCACTCCAAGACGTTTTCTACAACCCAACAAGCCGTCATCTGCCAATTCGAGAAAATGCCAGATGCTCTGATCTCTGCTTATCTATTGTGAGTCTTCTGTTGCGGTCTCGTTCCCTTCTTCTTTCTTGCGCTTTGCTTGAGCGACTCGCGTATAATTTTCAAGATGTCATCAAAAGAGCCTGCCGGAGAGGCATTTCCTCCGGGGATGAACTCACCGTACGGGCGGTTGGAGAAGCGTTTCAGCTCAGTCCTCAACAACTCCTTCATCTTGTCCAGTACCTTCCGATATTCAGGACGCTGCGCCAGATTGTTTTGCTCAAGTGGATCCCTCGACAAATTGTAAAGCTGGTCATCGTTAAAGGCATTCGGTTTTTCCCTGCCTCTTGAAACTCCGCCGCTGAGGCCCTGAAGCTTCTTTATAGCGCGATTGTCTCCGGACCTTATCGAATCGACCTGATCGGTAGTGTATCGTAGCGATATATAGCTCCAATCCTTCGTTTTGATTGAACGTGCCGCCCCCATTTCACTGTACACATATTCGCGGACAGGTTCTTTCGGCTTGGTGAACAAAGCTGCTATGCTGAGGCCGTCTATCTTATACCTATCAGGAA
>CAYNKI010000068.1:0-13343 GCA_964397675.1 uncultured Pirellulales bacterium | reverse complement strand
ATCCTTTCCATCACCGTGCTTCTTTTAGGCATCACGTTTAAGGGTTTTTTGATAATGCCTTCTCCGGTTACCAGCGGTTTCTCGAGAGACCTGGCCCACTCGGCATTTGGGCCATGCAACAGTGTCGTCGCATAGTGCAGGTAGAAGGGACCATCCTTGTGCTTTTCGATGAACTCCAGAGCAGCGTCGATCGTCCACTCCGGATTGTGGCCCTTGAACGGAGCTTTCGTATTCTCCCAGTAAATGTTCTTCGCCCATGTGAAATCCCTGTCCATAATGAGCTGCCGAAACCTTTTTTCATTCTTAGCGAACTGTCTATTCACCCTATCACTGTATTCGCAGTTCTTGGGGACATAGTGCAGCCCGTATTCGGCGCAGTTATCCTCTTCTATGCGAGGCCCAACATGATACTTTCCGACGAATCCGGTGGAGTATCCATTTTGAGCGAGGATATGACCGACGTTCATGTTGTCGTCTTCAAGCGCAACATTGAATGCGGGCAACCCCTGTTGCCCGGTAGGACATTCTTTGAGGTACTCCGAAGAGTATGAGGAACCGGCGTATCGCCCGGTCAGGCACGTATATCTCGAAGGTGTGCATACCGTGCTGGTCATATGCGCATTGTGGAAAGTGATTCCTTCCTTCGCCAGGCGATCCAGGTTTGGTGTCAACACCTTTCCGCCATAGACACTGGTCTCCGGCTTATCATAATCATCGACCAGAAAGAAGATGATATTGGGTTTCCGGCTCGCTGCGTCTGCCCGCGAAGACTTCACGAAGACCGAGGCGCCCAAGGCCAACGACATTGTTTTCAGAAATGTTCTGCGATTCATTTTCTCTCTCCCAGGCAGACAACCGAGCCGTCGACCATGCTAATAAACAGTTTCTTGTCCGCGGCGATCATGCCGTCAAATACCGGAGGGGAATCGAGCGTGTACTCCGCGAGCCTCGACCCGTCCTCGGTCGAAACGGGCCACAGCATGCTGCCACTGCGCCCCTCAAAGGCGGCCATTGGGTCGCTCGAATCCACCACGTCGGGCGGCCCGGCAACAAACAGCGTGGACCCGGCCAACACCATCGCACGAACGCGGACGGGGACCCAGTCGTGCCATACAGGAGGGTCCCTGCGGGTGAAGCCCCACCCTTTTGTGGTGCCCCGTGTTCTCGAGTCGAGAAGGGGTTCGTTGTCGTTCTTGTCGGCGAAGAGCAGGTAGCCTTTCCGGCCCGGCGTGAAAAGCGGACTCTGCAGGTTCCTTGATGGATACGCCTGCACGGCGTACGTGTTTTTGGGACCGACGACCAGCAGTTGACCGGTCTTTGCACCGCGATGAGCTATGTAATAACCCGGCCAAGTGGCCGAGTACATCCAGAACGTCCGGTTGAACCACGAGTTGTCGAGGAACCCGCTCGTCGAGAAGACGTGCAGCCCGATGTGCCGATCCCCGAGACTGTAGCCTCCGTATGTTCGCCTGAGATTCTCGAGCAACTGTTGCTGTGTCCGCTCGAGCCACTTGCGTTGATGGTCCTCGTAGTCCCTCTCGGGTTCCATATTTTCAGCCACGAAAAGCTGCTCCGACAGGTCCATCGCAACGGTCGTGTCATCCGGGCCGGGTAGTATGTAAGGGACTCGTTGTTCGGCGAGCTTCCGATCGAGCTTGTATTGTCCCAGGTAGATATAGTCTCCCTCGCTTACAAGGATATCCGAATGGGTACCTTCCATATGGTATCCGGGGACGAATGGTTTGTTCTCGGCATCTTTACGCGTTCTTGCCCAGGTGTCCAGGTGCGTTTCGTAGACGACGGTGCCCGTGGTCGGATCGAGACCGAAAACCCATATACCACCATCAAGATACGTCGACCGGCCCGCAGTACAGTAGACGATCCCGTCCTTCACCAGGACGCTGCCATGCACGCGCCAAGGAGATTCCAACTGGCCGAGGGCGACGATAAGACGCTCAGAAGGCGCTGCTCGGAACCGCCAGACAAGTTCGCCGTCCGATGTGCGGAGACAGTAAAGCTGGCCGTCAGCGCAACCGAACAGGACCAGGTCGCCATAGACGGTCGGCGGAGAATCAATCCGGCCACCAGCCGTAAAATGCCAAAGCTTGCGGCCGTCCTCGATGTGAAACGCGTATAGCGTGTGTTCATCCTTGGCTGCCACATAAACGCGATCCCGGGCTGCTACCGGCGGTGTCAGCCGTCCCTGAAGACGCATTTTCCATTGTGTGGCAAGCTGGACCGGCACTTCAGAGACCGTGGCGCCGCTCCGTCGTGCGTCGTGACGGTACGTCGGCCAGTCGTCCGATTGCCCATTGCCGATTGCCAATTGCGGATTTGTGACTTTTCCGAACGCGTGACCGCGGTCGAGCCGATGGCCCGCAGACCGCTTCTCGGTTTGACACGTCTTCCCGGCCGCGGGCGCAAGTGCATTAAAACCGGTCAGTTTGACACCTGGGTAGCAGAAACACGGATGCGGAGGAGCATAGAGTAGACCATTGCACGGCATGATACCGTATCTGCAAGACCCACGGACCCAATCGTTCTGGGTGTGGTCGGCGCCGGTCAGACTTACGAACTCGGCGCCCCCGTTGGGTGTGATGAGAAACTGCTCGGTGGCCTTGCTTTTGTAACAGCGGAAGTGATGGCCCGGTGTAAACACGTCGTCCGTGTCGAGTCGGGTGGTGACTTCGCCCGAGCGCAGGTCGCGCCCGATAACGTGTTCTTCCTCCCAATGCCACACTCGGTTGTTTGCAACGAAAAGCTCAGCTCGGCGCCCGTCCACAGCCACGCTCCACAACGTTTTACCTTTATCGGCGGACAGCGCATCGAGTTTCTGCTTGCTCAACGCCAAGATACAATCACCGTGGACCACGAGCAGCGAGACCGGCGGTCCGCTCGGCGTCTGCCACAGTTTCGTGCCGTCTTGCATCTCGACACAAACCAGGCTCTTACGGGACTGGTAGAAAACCTTGCCGTCATGGGCGGCCAGTGACAGCGGCCCGATGTCCCCGGACGTTTCCCATAGCTTATTCCCAGTCTTCGTATCGATCGCCACAACCGAACTGCTACCCTTGCGGAGCGTGAGTACGCCGTCGAGAAAACGGATTTCCTCGGTCCCTTCCGTCCCCTCGTAGGTGGTCAATACCTCACCCGTCGCTGCATCGAGAACCGATACGGGTGCGCCATATCCGAGCGTCACAAAAACGCGATCATCCGCTGCGACAAGCCGTTGTGAAACCGTCGGCGGAAAGCTCCGAAGCGCCGTTTTTTTCCACTCGCGTGAGCCCCATTTGGGTACTTGTCTTGACCACAACAGAACGCCGTTGAAGGCGTCTCGCGCCGTCAACGTCCATCGTTCCGGGAGTGACTCAGTCGTAACTCCGGTAAGCCCCTCATCAAAGATGTAGAAAAGCCGTCCGTTCGCCGACACCATAGCGCACAGACTCGAGATAAACTCGTGACTGCGGGACCACAGAGGTTCGCAAATCCATCTAAGCCGGCGAGGTGGCCCCACTTGCATGTCCCGCGCAACGGCGTTGTTTGATGCGTCATGCAGGAAGTGGGTCCAGTCGTCGATGTCCTTTGGCCGAGGCTTAACGGTCTTCACCCATCGGCCTGCTCGTTTGACCAATGCCGCCCCGTCCGGACACAAAACCCGCATCACCTCATCCATGGACACTTTCCAATCCCGATGTACATCGGGATCGGCTACTACAAGGTTTACTATATTGTCGATATACGGCAGGTGGACGCCGTCAAATGTATCCGCGCTCACTTTGCCGTAGATTCCAAGCGACTGAATATTTTCTCGGGCTTTATCTGTCTGTGTTGCATCAGTGTCCAGACCATGGACGATGTAACTGTCATTAACCCGCAATTCAGCAGTCAGTTTCCCATCCCCGCAGTCGAGGTGAACAACCAATCCTCCTTTAATCCCAGAGGCGGCGATTATATCTCCACCGGTTTCGGCAATGACAGGTCCGGCTGCGATCACAGTTGCAGCCAATACAAAAGCTAATCGTTTCATTCTCTACCTTCCATCAAAACAGATTACACTTCCATCCATCTGCGATACATACAGCCGTCCATTTGCCGCGGCTACGCCGTCCAGGACCGGCGGGGATTCGAGTTCATACTGAGATAGTTTTGTACCGTCGATGGAGGACATTGCACATAGCACGCCGCCTTTGCGCCCTTCGAAAGCCGCCAGAGGATCGTTGGGGTCGACTATGTCAGGTTTGCCGGCAACGAAAAGAACATCTCCAGCCAGCGCCATCGCATTTCCGCGGATAGGTATGTACGTTGACCACAAGAAAGTCCCGGTTGATCGACCTCGCTTCTTCCCGTCGGGCGATCTTTCCGGCTTCGATCCCTTCAGGGCTTTGGCAAAAAGATGATAACCTTTTGCGCCCGCGGCAAAAGGCCTCGCACGTGACGTGCTTTGAAATGCCTCAATCCCGTATGCGGTGCTCTGGTCAAAAACCAGAAGCTGCGCATGATTGGCATTTCCCACCGACCAGGTTGTGCGGTTGAACCATGTGTCATCGCGAAACCCTCCTGTGGCGAACACGTGCTGCTGTTTCTCTTTGCTTTTTCCGAAGACCTGGTGTCGTCGCATCCAGACGGTCGTTCCGTTGCCCACGAGGATATCCGCAAGCATGCCGGGTACGTTGAACGCATCTCCGTCAGGCATCTTGCCTGTCTTCGGAACGTGGCTGTACTCGACGCGATGCTCCAGCACTTCTCCGGTCTCGGGCCGAAGTGCGTAGAAGTGAATGCCGCCGTCGAGGTACGAAGACCTTCCCGCGGCAAGATAAGCGACGGCCCCCGAAGAAGTATCGGCCACCAGGATGCTGCCATGAACGGGCCAGGCGGATTCCAGTTGACTCATGCTACCCACCAAGCGATCCTGCGGAGCCACGTGTCTTGCCCAGATAAGTTTCCCGTCGGAGCAGCGCAAGCAGTAAGCCCATCCGTCCGCCGAGCCGAAGAACGCCATCCCCCTGTAGATGGTAGGGGGGGTGTCGACTCTTCCGCCTGCGGTGAAATCCCACAGGATCTTACCCAATGAGCAATCGAGGGCGACAACGCGATGCTGATCTATCACGGGAACGAAGACTTTATTTTCGGCAACCGCGACCGGGCCGATGTTTCCTCCGACGTCCGTCTTCCATCTTTCTTTGAGATTGGCGGAGACAGGTAGCTTGATCGATCCGCTGCGGCTGGCGTTGGCCCTGAAGGTGGGCCATGAGTCTTTCGTTTTATCAGGAGTCGTTGACAGGCGGTGGTTGTATGCAGGGCCTTCTATGAAAGGCTCTTTGTTCGCGGCCTGCTGCTCATGCTCCGGCGCCAGGCAGAAATAACCATTCAACTTGGTATCGATATAGCACGAGCAGGGATGAGGTGACGTGTACAGCATCCCATTGCACGGCATTACTCCCATATGGCAGTCGCCACGAGTCCAGTAATTGAGATCGATTTCGCCGGAGGTCGTATTGGTGAACTCCACTCCTCGGCGCGATGTCAACAGGAATCTCTCGGTCGCCTTGTTGCGGTGACATCGGTGATGGTGACCGACGTCAAATATGCTCTTGGTTGATAAGCGATGCTTTCTCGTGCCGGTCATCAGGTCCAGCCCCAGAACTGCGTAATCAAGACCATGCTGAATGTCGAGGCTCGGTTTTTTATCCACGATGTCCTGGTGCTCATGAATCCAGACAACGCCGTCGATTACGAAGACATTCGGCTGGGTGTTGTGTACCCAACCACCGTAAGGGTGCTTCCAGAGAGGTCTGCCGTCTTTCGCGCCGAAGGCGTACAGCGTCCCCGGACACGAGTGAAATCCCAGAGTCCCTTCCGGCTGTGCGAACAGGACCACGCCCTTATTGTACACAAGAATGCAAAGCTCACCCATCTGGGTCTTGAAGTTGGCCTTTTGTCTGGGGCCGCCGGGACGCGGGGTACGCCAGAGTTCGTTCCCGTCTTTAATATCCAGAGCCACTAACGCGTCGTGGTCGCTGAAGAATACCCGCCCGTCTCCAACCGCAAGCTCCAGCCGGCCGACCGGCGCTATTGAATCCACCTTCGCGTTCAGTCCCGTATAGTCACCTTTCTTCCACAGCATCTCGCCCGTGGTAGCCTTCAACACGGCGACACTCTTCTTGATCGGAGTAGGATCACCTGTTCTTGGGTCGTGTTTTGTGTTGTTAAGACCAAGGATCAGCAAACCGTCATGAACAAGGATCTCATCGGTGTTATCTGTGCCTTCATAGGTCTTGAGGGTTTTACCCGTAGCGGTATCCAGCGCTGTGAGCGGGGCGTTAAATGCAAGTGTCACGTAAACGATGTCGCCGATTGCGACCAGCCGCTTGGGAAGCTGGAAAGGTTGATTGTTGCGGGCGTGCCAGTCTGGGGTCCATTGCTTCCAGCCCCACTCAGGCAACGGCTTCTTCCAAAGAAGCATTCCGTTGAAAGCATCTCGCGCGACGAGCCACCATTTGTCATCGAGATTCTCGTACGTCGCCGACGGAGCTTCGTCTGAAATGTAAAAGATGCGCCCGTTTGAGGAGACCATCGCACTGGTGGTCGAAGGTGCGTCATGGAGGCGGGCCCAGAAAGGTCTCGCCATCCACTGCAGATGCCGAGGAGGCCCGACGATTCTGTCGCGGGCGACAGCATTGCCGCTGGCATCATACAGCCAGTGTGTCCATTCGTCGATTTCCGCGGGCCAGGGCTTATCCGTTTTCGTCCAGTTCCCAGCCTTCTTAATGTAAGCTATGCCACCGGGGCGCAAGACCCGCATTACTTCGCCCATGCTGATTCCACAAAGATCATCGGCGACAACCAGGTTGACAAGATTGTCGGCATAAGGCAGATTCGTGCCGTTCAGCCTCTGAGCTGAGACCTTCCCATAAACTTCCTCCGACCTGATATATTCGCGAGTTGTGGAGACTTTCGCTGCATTGGTATCCAGGCCGTGAACGAGATAGCTGTCGCTCACAAGCAACTCCCTTGTCAGTCTCCCATCCCCGCAGCCGAGGTGAACAACCAGCCCTCCTTTAATCCCGGAGGCATCAACTATTTCTCTGCCGGTTTCAGCAATAGCCAAAGCCCTCGTCATCATAGTAAGAGCCAATACAAGAGCCAGTCGGCTCATTACCGTGGAAGATTTCTTATTCATGTTTGTTTACATCCAACTGACATAAAATTTGATTTCCAACGACAACGGTGATTTTATCACATCAGAGTGTATGAATCAATAGTATCAAGAAATTACAAAAATCAAAAAATTTGTAAACTTTTCAATGACCGATGCTTATGTCCCTCAGATAGCTTTCCGGAGAAAAGAATTACTGTAAGGGCTTGAGATTTCAAAAAATACTGCTATAGTGTTCTATTATCAGATAGCCTGCTTATCTGCATGGGAAATTGAAGCATGAAATAAATGAAAACGTTATACGCAAAATGAAGGTGCTCAATGAATAAACTGACTAAAATAATTCGAACCGGATCAATGATAATCGTGTTGTGCGCAATTACTTCAGCAGGATCGGCTGAAACATTAAGCAATACGAAGATCAAGGCTGAATTCAATGAAAAGGGGCTTGTTTCTCTGTATGACAAGCAACTGAAGCAGACCATTCGGTTCTCAAGGGACCACTGGTCCTTTATTATAGACAACAGTCTGGTAGATAGTTCGATTCTATCTGCCAGAGAGCATGTTCAGGAATCCAACCGCATGCGATATGTCTTCCGGGAAGGACAGTTCAATATTGAAGTGGTTTATGAGTTGAAACCAGGGTGGCGGTTTATCACTAAACAGTTATTTGTAACGAATAAAAAAGATGATGTTTATACCGTGAGACATGTCAATGTCTTTCATGGTCACCTGGATAATATGCCGAAACATGTATACGTTGCTAATCTTGGCGAAAAGTACAAGAAAGCCAGGCAATTAGGCGATTACGCGTCGTTCGTTCGTATGGACAATCGCTGGGGCGGCATGTTTTTGGTGCAAAATCCTTTCATGGAATGGAAATTTCAGGAAGGCGATTTTTCCCTGGATTATCGGGCTGACATGAACTGGAAAACTGAATATGGACCATTTGCGTCGGATCGTGCCTGCATTGGAACATATGGTCTGACCGGACAACTCAGCCCCGGAGCCATGAGTCACCGAGTCAGCTGGCTCCTTCAGCCGGAATGGAGTTCCGTTGAAAAAAGGATAGATATGGGTGAGATAGACGCATTTATTGACTGCGTGCGCGCCTTTCTCCTGTATAAGCCGGAAAAAAGCATACGAGTGCATGTCCCCTGGTGTGAAAACGATTATCAAATCAATGTGGCCACAGAAGACGGGGCCGCTCAATTCAAGCGTATCGTGGATACAGTGTCTGCCTTGGGTATCCAGCACATGCTTTACACTGTGCGTAATGAGGATATTGCTTTACAGCAAGACGCCTCCGACGCCTGGCACTGGGAACATCTTCTATGGCTCAACATGGGAATCAAGATTCGGCAAAATGAATGGGACCCCAAGAAAGATTCTCTTCCAGCGAGAACCCGGGAATTAATGGATTATGCTAAAAGCAAAAACGTAAAACTTATGGCCTATGTGTATCCGACGCTGGCTTTCGAGCAGAATAATGGCTGGCTCACCAAGCGGCATGCGAGACAAGATCAGCTCTGTGCCAATCTTGGCATACGCACCTTCCAGGACTGGTTGATAGAGAACCTGATTGCCTTCAAGGAAAGAACCGGGATCAGCGGATATGCGTTCGATTATTGGGGCTTGAGGATGGTCGGCACCAGCACTTATGCGCAATGGTTTGGCACCAGGCGCGTCCTGGAAGGGTTGCGCAAGCGGGCACCTGATATCGTAATAGACGGACGCCAGTCCTATCATGGTTATGGCCCTTGGACTTGGCTGGCCGGCAGTTATCCCCATCCGACGGGAGGTGATGAGCAGCCGGAGAGCTTTGAATCCTTCCCCGATCTCCACTTTGACCGCTCATCAGCAACGCAACAGCGCCTTACAACATACTGGTATCGCAATATTCAATTCTGTCCAACTGAAATCATGCCAGGTTTTATCACACATCAAACTGCACGAAAAAATGCCGATGGCGATGTTATTTATAATACTGATTTCAATATCCGGGATTGGGACTTTTTAGGATGGAAATTTTCTCTCATTTCTTCAATTGCCACTGCTCCTTTTGCTCACTGCGTTGATATGATTCCCGCTCGGGACCAACGAGAGTACGAGCTTTTTTCCAGGGATATCGAAAGTCAGCAATTCATCCGAGACTGGTTTGACTGGACCGACCGCAACGCCACTGTCCTGAAAAATCTGCGGTCGATAATCGGCCCGCCGGCCATCGGATGCACGGATGGCACCGCAGCCATGGATGGTGATCATGGCTTTATCTTCCTGTTCAATCCCAATCACCGCAATACCAAAGCTGAATTCAGCCTCGATAGAAGTGTCGGTCTAACCGATGGCGAACGCTTTGTCATTAAGCAGATCTATCCGGAAAAGGGCAAATACATTGGCGCACCAGATAAAGGCATCTTTGAATACGGAGACGGATGTTACTTGATGATGGATGGCACAACCGCGTTGGTGTTGGAGGTGCAGCCGGTCCGCCAAAGTTCTTTGCCATTGCTGTTTAATGTCCGCGGAAATGTGAAATTGGACAACCAAGAGTTGAACATCACTAAAGTTCAAGGAGAAGTTGGGACTACAGTCAATGCTCAGGTTTTATTACCCAAAGGAGAAAAGATTGAGAGGGTAACAGTAAACGGACAAGAGATAACTTTTGAACAGCGGGACCAGATTGTAACTACCAAATGTCGTTTTGCTGGCCAATATTTCGGGCATAACCAGGCTGTCACCACTTATGATTCTTCTTTTGATGGTGCAACTGTCCGAGCGGAGTTTGTCATACCCAAGCGAATTTTCGATCAATTGCAGGAAAGAAAAAAGAAATGGCCCATCAAATGGACTCAGGAAGATCTCCAGTGCACTTGGCTGGCGCCTGAAAGATTGCTCCTATATATTCAAATTGCTGAGCCCGATTGGAAGATGGAAGCGACTATGAAACTGAACGGAAAGCCGGTAGAAGCGAAGAAAGCGTATAGTTCCAGGACTCCCGGTCGCCTGAAGATGGGTAAGGGGCATAATACGTTCACCGGATTCTATGCGGATGTATCGCATTTGGAGCCCGACCGGAAATATAACCTGGAAGTGACGCTCCCTTCATCGTTGAAGCCCGGACAGTTTCAAGGCATATTTTTTGAAAACGTCGAGACGGAATATACTGATAAGCTTGTTGCCGCCAAGTAAGTAGGATTGATTAAATGAAACGAAGAGATTTCCTAAAAACAGTTGGTATGGCGCTGGCAGTGACACCAATGCTGGCGAGAGCAGGAACCGCAAAACCTTTCTCCGTTGCTAAAGCTTACGCCTTCACCAAAGCTAAAGCGGATAAAATGGATTACAGGCCGAACGTGGTTATCATATTTGCAGATGATTTGGGATATTCTGATATCGGTTGTTTTGGGGGAGAAATTGAAACGCCCAACTTGGACCGGTTGGCTGAAAACGGTGTACGGTTCAGCCAGTTTTATAATACCGCACGTTGCTGTCCTGCCAGGGCTAGTCTGCTTACGGGATTGTATCCACATCAGGCAGGGGTAGGATTTATGGTCTATCGCAACTACGGAGAAGGCTACAGGGGCAACTTGAATGACCATTGTGTTACCTTTGGCGAGGTTTTAGATTCTGCCGGCTATCAAACAATGATGGTCGGAAAATGGCATAGTGGTCATGTGCCGGAATCACGGCCGGAGGCCCGCGGGTTTGGCCATTTTACCGGCATCTATCCACACATTGACAGTTATTGGAAAGTACTGAGTAACTGTGATATCTATCGGGACAAGAAAATCTTTATTTCTGCCCAGGAAGAGCCACTCAACCCTTACCATCCAGACCAGGAATTTTATACAACGGATTTCTTCACAGATGTCGCACTGGATTATGTGGATCAAGCCTTGGATAAAAAGGAAAAACCATTTTTGCTGCATATCTGTTACAACGCACCGCATTTTCCTCTTGAAGCTCCCGACGAATTGATCGAGAAGTACCGCGGCAGCTACATGAAAGGATGGGATATTTTAAGACAGGAAAAATTTGTTCGCATGAAAAAGACGGGCTTATTGCCCAAGAAACAGAAATTACCGCAGCTAAACAGTTGGGTTACGCAAAGAGTACCGGATCTTCCCTTTAAGTTTATGGTGGATTGTGATCCGCTGCCCAAGTGGGACCAATTAAGTCAACGGGACCAGGAAGAACTCGATTTCAGACGGTCTATTTACGCTGCGCAGGTAGACCGGCTCGACCAGAACATCGGGCGTCTCGTACAGTATTTGGAAAAACGAGGTGTTCTGGATAATACACTCGTCATGTTTTTCTCCGACAATGGCTGCTCAGGGGAAACGGGCCTCTTTGGGTTGAACTGGCACAAATATAAAAGAGCCAATTACCAAAAATGGCGTAAGCTCGGCGGCTGGAGTATTTCCCAGGGACAGTGCTGGGCGGCTTATTCCAATACGCCGCAGAGGAAATATAAGCAATATGTGCACGAAGGTGGAATCGCCTCACCCTTCATTGCCCATTGGCCTAAAGGCATCCCTCATAGAGGGCGGATCGTAAATAATCAGATATTTCACCTGGTCGATATCATGCCGACACTTTGCGAAATAGCCGGCGTAAGTTACCCTCAAGAATATAAGGGAAGGAAGGTTATTCCGACGCCCGGTATTAGCATGATGCCGTATTGGAAAGGCCAGGTCGATCATCCTGAAAAACGGACTTTATATTGGCAGCACTTGAATCACTCCGCTATCCGGGACGGAAACTGGAAGCTTGTGACGTTGAACGACCGGGATAAGTCGGAGTGGAAATTGTACGATTTGTCCGAAGATAGAAGCGAGACTGATAACGTGATTCACAGTCATCCGGACATAGCCCAGAAGTTGAAAGACAAATGGCTGGATTGGGCTAAGAATGTTAACGTATTGCCCTTTCCAGAAGAGCGGGAATTGATCAAACATCATCGTATTAGCGAAATAAAAGAAAAATGACGACGTGACCTATCAGAAGCTTTTAAGAACAAACTCTTGTTAGCTTACTGGGCACTGTGAAAGGAAGGAAAGGGAACGCTGGAATATTTGGTCAAAGATCCTACTACAGCAGAGCACTACAAGCACCTCATAGATGACAATGGAGAGTGGCTTGTTCGTGACGATGTGTGCTTGATGGCGACCAGGAATCGCCAGTCAGACTGAAAATTATTTTGTTGTTTGGTAATACCAAAAACTGCCACAAAATCGAGCAGAAGGGACAAGGCGGTCATAACGAAGCGAAAGTAAGTAATGTTCGAATAAGAGATTATGTCAATGGGCGATACAGGACTTGAACCTGTGACCTTCTGCGTGTAAAGCAGACGCTCTAGCCAACTGAGCTAATCGCCCTAAACCTCATTTTTAGAATACCAAATTTTCGCCCTTGCGTCAATACTTATCATATATTATATTGTTAGCAAATCGTCACTTTATCTATATCGTTAGTATACCGCGAAAAAATTGAGGTGTTATTATGACGGTCCTTGAGGCGATCCGCAAAAGATATTCCTGTCGGTCATATCAGGATAAGCCTATAGAGCAGGAAAAACTCGACGAAATCTTTGAAGCAACTCGGCTGGCACCTTCAGCGAAAAATCTGCAGGATTGGCGTTTTGTAGTGGTAACGGACAAAGAAACCAAGCGCCGGCTTGCTGAAGCTGCTAACAACCAAAGATTTCTGGAAGATGCTGGGATTATCATTATCGCTTGCAGCAATAGTAGCGAAATAATGCGGTGTGGCCAAGCGTTGGGGCCTATTGATGTCGCTATTGCCCTTGAACATACAGCCTTACAAGCAACGGAATTAGGATTAGCAACCTGCTGGATCGGGTCGTTCTATCCGGAAAAAGTCCGGCCTATTGTTGGTATTCCAGATGATATCGCTATAGTTGAGCTGATGGCGGTCGGCTATCCAACTGATAGCAGAAAAGAGCCAAGGCGCGGGCCAATCGAGAAAATACTTTGCTATGAAAAATGGCAGTTTCGAGATTGATTATTGATTTGGGGACGTGGTGTAACGGGAGCACACCGCGGTCGCATCGCGGAAATGGGGGTTCGATTCCCCCCGTCTCCAGTCTTCGTTTGTCACTTGTCGGTGAACGAAGACTGCTACGGCGTAGCGATTCTCGTCTCGGTAACACAGCTTTTCCAAAGAC
>CAYNKI010000067.1:7225-15481 GCA_964397675.1 uncultured Pirellulales bacterium | reverse complement strand
GTCACGCACTACTTGGGAAATCCGGGTTGACATAAAGCATTAGCATTTCGCATACTTCTTCACTTTCGTCTCTCAATCTAACGCACCCAACATCCGTACCTTTGCACTTGGCAGTCAGAGTGCAAAGTATAGGCTTAAGGTTTTTTGGTGATAAATCTTTGTATGGAGGCAACTTTGTTTTCAAAAGTTTGTCAAATTCAGCAAATAATGTCTTCACCATTTTACTATTTTGTGCTGTCTTAACTGGAAAAATTTTCAGCATAAGCCTCTTATCCTCGAACTTCTGACGACATAACTCTATTGTCTGCCGCGATATCAGCGAAAATCAGGTCAGGAATTTTAAAATGATATTTTTGTAATGCTCAACCGCTTTTTCTACGTCGGCAATGTCAATATATTCGTCCGGCTTATGGCAAAGCTGGGACTTGCCCGGCCCAAAGACTACTGCCGGGGCACCCAACACAGCAAAATGGGGTCCATCCGTGGTAAAGCCGACTGCTTTCGTTTGGCTGGTTCCCACGACGGAGCAAAAGTCCCTGACAAAAGCACAACTGCAATCAGTTTCTAATGCGCCCACACTCCGTACAACAGAGACTTCAGCGGTAAATTGAGAATTCTTTTGTTTTAATTGGGCAAAGATTTTTTCAAAATCCCTGACAATATCCTGATGATTCTGCGTAGGTAAAGTACGTATGTCTATCCCAATAGTGCAAATATCGGGGACGATATTAATTTCCTTACCGCCGGCTATTGTGTTTATGCTCATAGAGCATTCGCCCAACAGACGGTGAGGCTCGAAAGGAATCTTGTAGTTTTCCAATTCATCTAAAACCGACTTCATTGAAGTTATCGCGTTTATCCCCAATTCCGGCGTCGAGCCGTGAGCAGCTCTGCCTTTGGTAGAAACTTCAAGCCACAGTAGCCCTCGATGAGCGGTAATAACCTCAAACTCTGTTGGCTCAGTAACAACTACGCCAGACAATTTGGGTATTGCATTGCGATTGCTAATAAATCTTTTCGTTCCACAGCTATCGGTCTCTTCACCTGCAGCACCGAAAAGTATGATATCACCATGTAACTTCGTGCCCGCATCTACAACGTGCCTGATAGCAGTAACAATTGCAGCAATGGCACCTTTCATATCTGTTGAGCCTCTGCCGTGGATTTTGCCATCACTTTCGACCGCTGCAAATGGCGGATGGCTCCAGGTAGCTTCGCCCGGCCCAACAACATCAAGATGGCTGACAAATAGAAGTGCTTGTCTCGGCGAATGTCGAAGCCGGAGCGGGGCACCTTCGCCTCCGGACGACTTTACTTGAGCGATAATATTCGCCCTGTTTTGATCCCAGTCATCTATACAACAATCTATACCCGACCGGCGAAGCTCGGCTGCAATAATCTGGGCCGCAGCCAATTCACCTACCTGGGCGGTCGTCTCTGCTTGAACTAATCTCCTTAAAAAATCTCTCATATCACAACAATTATACCGACTAAAATAAAAATAAGAAAATTTTTTGTTGCAGATCGAAACATATAATAACATAATAAACAGTTTAAGAATTGAACCGACGATAGGGAATATAAATGGGTCCATTACTACATGGATTGATAAAACTGCAAAGTGTTGAGAATCGTCTGCGAGCTGTCAAGGCAAAATTGGCCAGATGTAGAAGAAACGTAATTATCCAGGAAAATCAAGTCAGAAGCCTGCAAAATGCCCTCGAAGCTAAAAAAGAAGAGATTCTGCTAACTAAGGTGCAATGCGACCGCCTGGAATTGGAGCTCAAAACGAGAGATGAAGAAATAGCCAAGCTAAGAGCGGCACTGAATACTGCAAAAACAAATAAAGAATATGCTGCGCTGCTCACCAGACTTAATACCACCAAAGCCGACAACTCCAAAATAGAAACCCAAGTTCTGGAATTGATGAAAGATATAGAGACCGATGAGGCTGAATGCGAAAACTTCCGCAAGCAAATAGATGAGCAAAAACAGCAGCTCGAACAGACCAGAACAGAAACAGAGCAACTGGCCGAGAAATACCAGGCTGAGATCGAAAAAATTCAGCTTGAATGGAATCAAATCGCAGAGATAATACCTGCTGAGGTGTTGGAGATATTCAAACGAGTTGCTGAGACATACGATGGGCAAGCGGTAGCATTAGTAGAGCAGCATGAAGGCAAAACAGGTACTTATAGCTGTGGGGGTTGTTTTATGAATATATCCGCCGAGTTCGTCAATTTGCTTATGACTAAGGATGAGATAATCCGCTGTCCGAATTGCACCCGGATAATTGTGCTCGGCGACTCGCAATTTTAATCTACTATAAAATACACATGCATGTTTCGAGGAGTTAATGCATTGTCCGATCAAATAATAGCTTACACGGATGGTGCCAGTAGAGGCAATCCAGGACCTGCCGCTGCCGCTTTTATCTTGAGTGACCTTGGTGGAAACCAAATACAATCAAAAGCGTTCTTCATCGGCAAGACTACAAATAATGTAGCTGAATATACCGCTATCATAAAAGCCCTCGAAGCGGCAAAAGAAATCGGCGCCAAAAAGCTGACAGTTTTTAGCGACAGCGAGTTGATGGTCAGACAGATAAACGGCAAATATAAGGTAAAAAGTGGGCAAATCAGGCCTCTTTTTCAACAAGCTATCAAACTGCTTGGTGAATTTGAAAATTACAAAGTTCAGTTCGTTCCCAGGCAGAAAAATAAAGAAGCTGACAAACTCGCGAACCAGGCCTTAAACCTCGAACAGGATATTGAAGTAAAAGCAGTACCTTCTGTGCAGAATAAAAAACCAATTCGGCTGGGCGTGCTTATCAGCGGCGGCGGCCGGACGCTAATAAATATTCTCGAATATATAAAGAAAGGACAGCTAAATGCCAAAGTCGCGGTGGTGGTAAGCTCACGCTCAACCGTAGCCGG
The DNA here is from genome assembly GCA_964397675.1 of uncultured Pirellulales bacterium. Classification (GTDB taxonomy): domain Bacteria; phylum Planctomycetota; class Phycisphaerae; order Sedimentisphaerales; family Anaerobacaceae; genus CAYNKI01. The sequence goes on along the minus strand of CAYNKI010000067.1, from coordinate 12,545 downwards.
GGTCGGAAGAGCAAGAAATGCTGGGCTGCACATAAAAATTATCCGGAAAAAGGACAATCCCGACATCGATGAATTTAGCAAACTCATTGAAAAAGAAATTGTCGCTGCAAACGTTGACCTTGTTATTCAGGCTGGATGGATGTGCCTATGGAAGGTTCCTGCCAGATACGAAAATCGGGTGATGAATATACATCCCGCTCTTTTGCCGAGCTTCGGTGGACAAGGTATGTGGGGACACCATGTCCACGAAGCAGTTCTGGCAGCGGGCTGCAAAGTAAGCGGCTGCACAGTACATTTCTGCACTAACGAATACGATGAAGGGCCAATAATCGTCCAGCGAGCCTGCGAGGTCAAAGAGGCAGATAACCCGGATACCCTCGCCGACAGAGTCTTTGAGCAGGAATGTATCGCATATCCGCAGGCCATAAGACTGTTCGCAGAAGGTAAAATACTGGTTCAAAACGGCAAAGTGAAAATAAAATCATAGATACTTTGTTGTGAATAAACACCAGAAATCGCTAATAGTAGAATTTATAACCGTAATAGTAATTACGGCAGTTGCAGTCGTATCGATAATGCACCTTAAAGATTGGGTCAGCCGCTCAGAAGCGATGCAGGCCATGGAGGAGCTCGGCCAAGTAGTTCTTCAATATCGAAAAGAGCACGGTTCAGTGCCCTCTGAAGATCATATAAAAAGCGTCAAAGAAAGTTTAGAAGGGCACGCTGGACTGGGTGAGTTGCGGTATAGAGCACGATGGATCGACTTTGAATCAAAGCCCGATGAGATTTTGGCCTATGCAGAAAAAAGACACCGGGCCTCGCTGCTTAACGATGGATACATTGTCCTTCGGCTGGATGGACGTGTAGAGTGGATGGGCAAGCAGGAATTTAAGGAACTGTTAGCTCAACAACGAAGAAAAAACCCAGAAGAAATGCAAATGCTGCAAGAGTATTGAACCCCGCAATAAAATTGCGGGGCTAAATATTCTTTGTATTTAGCCCCCCAATTTATTGGGGGGATCCTTCGTTTTACGTGGGATCTTTTCGAAATTTTGTTTTTTCTGTGCAAGGTATCTATTTATTGCTTCGGCAGCGATTCGGCCCTGGCCCATCGCCAGGATTACCGTTGCGGCACCAAGGACAATGTCACCGCCGGCGTAAACACCTTCCATTAAGGTTTTGCAGTTCTCATCTACAACAATATTTCCCCACTTGTTGAATTCCAAGCCTGGTGTGGTCTGGCGAATCAACGGATTGGCAGCGTTGCCGATAGCTATAATCACGGTGTCAACGTCAATTCGAAACTCTGAACCCTCTATGGGAATGGGTCTCCGTCTGCCGGATTCATCCAGCTCACCAAGCCTATACTTTAGACATTCAATAGCAGTGACGTGACTATTTTCGTCGCCGATTATTCGTTTTGGACTCTGCAATATGTGAAATTCTATGCCTTCTTCCTTTGCATGTTGGACTTCTTCAATCCGGGCGGGCATCTCCTTTTCGGTTCTTCGATAAACCAGATAGACCTTTTCAGCCCCGAGCCTGACAGCCGTTCTTGCCGAGTCCATAGCGACGTTGCCGCCACCAACTACAGCGACCTTTTTTGAGATTGCAATTGGGGTATCGGCACCTTTTCCAAAGTCGTAGGCCTTCATAAGATTAGCACGCGTAAGATATTCATTAGCACTATATACGCCGATAAGAGACTCGCCTTCGATACCCATAAATCTCGGCAAGCCGGCCCCTACGCCGACATAGATCGCATCAAAACCGTCCTCTTTCATCAATTGTTCGATAGTTCTGATTCTACCCACGACGAAGTTAGTAACGATTTTAACGCCCATTTTCTTAAGGGTATCGATTTCCCTTTGTACGATGGCTTTGGGCAGCCTAAACTCAGGTATTCCGTAAACCATCACGCCGCCCGGCTTATGAAAGGCCTCGAATATAGTGACATCATGACCTGCTCTTCTGGTATCCGCAGCGGCGACGATACCTCCGGGGCCTGAGCCGATAACAGCTACTTTCATGCCGGTCTCAGAGGCGACAGAAGGTATGCTTTCGCTGTCCTGGTCAAGGTCTGCGACAAATCTTCCAAGCCGTCCTATTGAAACGGCTTTGGTAGGGTCTTTGAATTTCCGGCCAACCGTGCACGTTTGCTGGCACTGGGCCTCCTGGGGACACACTCGGCCACAAACAGCAGGTAACAGTGAGTTCTCTTTGATAATATCCAAAGCCTCCTTATAGTTACCATCGGCAATGGCAGCTACAAAATCCTGTATCCTTATCTGGACCGGGCAGCCCTCAATACAAGGGGCATTTTTGCACTGCAGACACCGCATAGCTTCCAGCCGAGCCTGCGTTTCAGTATAGCCAAGTGCTACTTCGTTGACGTTGTGTGTTCTGGCATTGTGGTCTTGTTCGGGCATATCCTGAGGAGGAATTTTGAATCTGTCTGCGGGTTTAAGTTGGCCAGCTCTTTGCTTTTCCAAAAGCTGCTGTAAAAGTTTTTGTCTTTCTTTCTCTGTCATGGTTAATCGATACTAGATTCTGGATACTAGATTCTTGTTTTATGGCCTCTGTCCACCGATTTAATAAAGTTGTTTATCATCTTGCCAAGGCAACGTATTCTTTACAGAAATATTGGTATTTCTCTTTGTCTCTGAGCGATTTAGTTTCATACAAAGTATGCAAATGGCTTACGGTTTCATCACAAGAGGCTAAGGAGTAAGTTAAATATTTGATGAATTCCTGTTTGTATCTACGTCTTCCAAAACCTTCAATTATGGTATCTTTAACCGACTTACTTGATCTTCTTATTTGGCTTCCTTCCTCATACATTTCAAACTTGGGCAGTTGTAAGCTCATCTTATGAATTTCTATAGCTAATTTATGAGCCTTCTTATAAATGTCTAAATCTCTATAACTTTGATATGCCACTGATTTTCTCCTTCTGCAAGCATCCAGTATCCAGCATCAAGAATCTAAACCTATTTTGCATCGATGTTTTTTGTACTGGTCGTAGGCTTTTTGTTCCTGGTTTTTATACGCATCTAATCTTTTCATCATTAAGTCGAAGTTTACTTTATGGCCGTCAAACTCTGGACCGTCAACGCAAACGAATTTTGGCTTTCCATCGACCTCGACGCGACAACCACCACACATACCGGTGCCATCAACCATAATGGTATTGAGCGAGACCTGCGTGGGGACATTAAATTGCTTAGTCACCTGGCAACAGAACTTCATCATTATAGCTGGCCCTATTACAAAGGCCTGGTCCGGCTTTGGGTTGCGCGAGCAGATTTCTTTTAGTGGTTCGGTCACCAAAGCCTTTCGTCCGTATGAGCCGTCATCAGTTGTGACTATCAGCTCGTCACTTATCTGAGCAAACTGCTCTTCGAGGATGAGCAGGTTTTTTGTCCTCGCTCCAATGATGCTGATGATTTTGTTACCAGCTTCTTTCAAAGCCTTTGCGATAGGTAGCAAGGGCGCATTGCCGATACCGCCGCCGACGCAGACCACGATGCCGAAATTTTTGATATGTGTGGGTCTGCCCAGTGGCCCGGAGACATTAGCAATTTCATCGCCTTGCTGCATATCAGCTAACTCAGCAGTGGTTTTTCCGACCCGTTGCCAAATCAGACTGATGGTACCCTTTTGAGGGTTGGCGTCTGCGATGGTCAAAGGGATCCGCTCGCTGTATTCGTTGTTTATGCTGATGATGACAAACTGGCCAGGCTTTCTGGCTTGTGCAATAAGTGGGGCTTCAAGCTCAGCAGTGAAGACATCTTCCGAGATCTGTTTCTTGGCCACAATTTTGTGCGACATTGTTTCTTTAGAGCAATTCATCGATTGCAGTAGTGAGGTCTTTCTTACTGCTTAGACCAACCCATTTCTTCTGCACCTGGCCATTTTTGAATAAAATGGTGGTCGGTATCGCCTGTACGCTGAATTCTATAGCACTATCTCTGGCATCATCGGTATTGAGCTTGCAAATTTTGGCCCTGCCCTCATATTTATCTGCAATTTCACCTATAATAGGAGCCATCATTATGCAAGGCCCGCACCAGGGTGCCCAGAAATCGACCAACACCGGCGCGTCCGAGTTGTATACAACCTCGTCAAAAGTCGCATCCGTTAGCTCAACTACATTACCAGTCATAAGCTATCCTTACTATTAGTCTACCTTTATCAGCGAAAAAACATTTTATTGATGAAGTGCTGATTTGTCAAATGCTAATCTGCGGTTTGCTGTTTGCCTTCTCTGGCCGATTCTATTTTTGCCTTCTCTTGCTTATCAAGCGAAACCGCCGGTTTGTTTTTTGGTGATAATTCGGCAATTGGAATGGATGGCTGCTTTCGCTGCTTGATTTGAACAGAGACATCACTATCGGCCTCGGCGATGGCCACGACGGCTTCTTGTACAACCTGCTCGGCGCTCTTCTCGGTCAAGGCTCGCAAGTAAATCTTCGACGAAGATTCCGGCTGTTCGGCCCAAATCAGCCTTTCTCGAATCAATTCCAAAAGTGCAAGGAATAATCCGATCATTACTACGCGGTTAGACTTGGACTCGAAAATACGTTCAAAAGTCATCGAGCCTTCGGTCTGCAGGCGATGCAAAATCTCTATTTGATACAAATCGATGGGCGTATCGTCCTTAATATGACTTATGTCGCGACTTACACCAGTTGCCTTACATATAGCGTCAAAGGCATCGAGCAGGTCCCAGACGCTCACCTGTTCAATATCGAGCTGTGGCTCGGCATCAGGCTTTAACCGCTCGATAATAGTGTCGGGACGAGCAAAACGCTGGCTATGTTCATCGGCAGCGGCGTGCAGTAGATTCGCGGCATCCTTGAACTTTTTGTATTCGAGCAACTGGCGAATAAGCTCCGTCCGCGGGTCGGTCAAACCCTCATCCTGAAGCTGTTCAGGTGTTGCTTTTGGCAAGAGCATGGCAGATTTTATCTCCATCAATGTTGCTGCCATTACTAAAAAGTCGCCGGCTAAATCAATGTTTAGGCTTTTGAGCATTTCGATGTAGCGGAGGTACTGGTCGGTTATTTTGGCGATGGGAATATCATAAATATCGACCTCCTCTTTGCGGACCAAATACAAAAGCAAATCCAAAGGCCCTGCAAATATATCAAGATTTACGCGATAATCAGCCAATTACTGCTCCTGTGCGTCATCCGGCACGGCATCTTCAGACTTTTTTTGAGATTCCAATATCTCCAGCGCTTGTTTGGCCTGACTTTCAAAGGCTTGCAGCTCAGTTTCGGCTATGGCGGATAAACCGGAATATACGTTCGAGGCG
>CAYNKI010000067.1:0-7215 GCA_964397675.1 uncultured Pirellulales bacterium | reverse complement strand
CAATCAATCTCGTAGCTCGTATCTAGTATCTCGTATTGCGTATTGCGTACAGTTGTTTAGCCGTCGCCGGCACGGCGACGAACCGAGTCTCCCAACCCCACGGCCTTTCGGGCCTGGGCAAGAGTCTCTGTAGCTACAGCTTTTGCCCGCTCAGCACCTTTAGCCAGCACTTCTTTGACATAATCAATATTTTTTTCAAGCTCAACTCTTTTTTGCCGGAATGGCTTAAAATAATCTATCATCAGCTCGGCAAGGCGTTTTTTGGCCTCGGAGTAGCCCATGCCACCGCTGCGGTATCTGTTTTCCCACTCGGCTAACTCCCCTGGCGGGGCGACCAGCTTTAGAAGTGCAAAGACATTGCACTTATCAGGGGCTTTAGGTTCCTCGACGGGGATGGAGTCGGTAACAATACGCATAATTTTTTTTCTGATACTATCTTCCGGCTCGAATATCTCGATAGTATTTTCGTAGCTCTTACTCATTTTTTGGCCATCTGTACCTGGTACAACAGCTACAGATTCAATGATATGCTCTTGCGGCACGGCAAAAACTTCGCCATAAGTGTTGTTGAACCGGATAGCAATGTCACGAGTGACCTCGATATGCTGTTTCTGGTCGGCACCTACCGGAACCAAATCCGATTTGTAAATCAGAATATCAGCAGCTTGCAGGACGGGATAAGCGAACAAGCCATGATTAGGGCTAAGGCCCTGGGCTATTTTATCTTTGTAGCTTGTGCATCTCTGTAAAAGGCCCATCGGGGTTATACAGGAAAGAAGCCAAGTTAGTTCCGTAACCTCCGGCACATCAGACTGCCGCCAGAAGACCGTTTTCTCAGTATCAAGCCCCAAAGCTATATAATCCATTACTACGTCAAACGTATACTGAGTAAGGTCACTCGGCGAAATATTGCCGGTAAGGGCGTGGTAGTCGGCGATGAAATAAAAGCAATTATGTTCAGCCTGAAGCTGGAGATGCTGGCGCATGGCACCGAAAAAGTTGCCAATATGAAGCCGACCAGATGGCTGTATGCCAGAAAGAACTCTCAAATTAACCTCTAATCCCAAAAAATCTTAAAATTCTTTTGCGCAAAGATAACGACGATGGTGGTAAATGTCAAGCATTTTGCGCAAAAAACAAGGGCATAGAGATATGTGTACCTTGCTATCTATTGCGGACCGGTATTATGCCGCCATTATTGGCATGGTATATATAGGGAACAAGCCTGCTGTGACAAAATCTGGGCCGAATGAAGCTTAAAAGCTTATTGTGCCCTTACTACAGAATGCTAATGTCACCTATCCCAAGGAGCTGCTCTGATAATTTATGCTCTGCCGAGGGACTTCATGTATTTCTTCGATTTGCTAAGTCCCATTCTGGATGCCTTCTTTTTGACCGCTTCGGTTGGGCGTCCCAGCTTAGCAGCTATTTGAGCTGTGGGATTGCTTGCAAAAAGTTTTTTGAGCAGGCTAACCTCACTCTTTGACCAAAGTCCCTTTACTGCTTTTTTCTTCTTTGCAGGCTTTTTCTTCTTCGCCATTTCGAACTCCTTTTCATTAAATTATAATGATCTTAGAGTTTCTTCTTTGTCTTAGCAATGCTACTGTACGTATAATTTACGGACAAATCTTCAGGGTGTCAAGAATTTTTGGGAAATCCTGAAAAAAAAGTCCCTCAATCGTTGGGACAACCCTACGGGGCCAAACCTATACTCTTTCAAAGTCCTGTTGTCCCTGAAATGTTTATCGCTGTACGATTTCAATGGGGATGGCTGGAAAGATACCCATCGAAGTGCGGCGTTTCTTAGGGGCCGTTTTGCCTTCTTGCTGTTTGGGCGTAGACTCCCTGAAGGCCTCGATAATCAGGTTGTCCCCGAAACCGCTTTGCATAGCATCCTTATCCGCCTTTAGCTGGAATGACAGGCCTTCGGGCACAACGGTCACTCCATGAAGGGTCAATCCCTCAGGCGGTTCATTGAGTTCCAACTGCATATCCTTCAAGTTCGTACGTTTCCGGGTTTTGATGCGTACCTGGGCCGAGCCGCCCGCGGGAATCCGGACGGGACCCTCGCCAACCAGTTCAACGGGAAGCACACGCCATTTGTTGGCTTTCTGGACCGCGACTAAGAGTTCTTGCGCCGGCACTAAGTGCCGGTAGAGGAATGCCTGCATCACATCATCTGCGGGAACGGCCGGATGGCTGAGTGTTTGCCCGCTAATCTTGGCGCGACCTTCCAGGTGCAAGGAGACCGGCTGATCGGGTGCCTTAGCAGGAGCCGTCAGGGTCATTCGGACGCTATCGCGTCCTGCAGGAATCCGTCTGCCGTTGAGCTCGAAACCGGCGTTCCGCTCTTTTAACACCACTTCGATCTCGCCGTCGAATCCATCTTTCCTCAATGCGTGTACGCTGACCGCAACAATGCCACCGGCACGCATGCTGATGTTGGATGGTATCACGCGAAGCGCAAAATCGCCCTGTGGGGATGCCACGCGCAGGCGATAGCCATACGCCTCGCCTCCGTGATGCTGCGCATCGGCCAGATGTACATAGTAAGCTCCATTCTTCGGCAACTCAGCCAGTAAATACGAATCGGCATGGTGTGTAATCAATCCCATAATATCCTTGTGCAGGTAACCATCCTTAATCACGTGATCATCGTTCCATTGCAGCACGTTACCCGATTCATCGGTCAACCGCAGGAGAGAGTCCAGCGGAGAATTCAACCGGCGAGCTACGACCTCGGCCACTACTTTGTCACCTGCGCGGCCCCTAAACTGGAATACATCGACATCGCCGGGCCGGGTGATGCGCCCGTTGATGATCTTCGGCAGATCGATTCGCTGCGCATCTTTTGTGGTGTCGTTGGATTCGCTTTCTTCGCACTCGGTCAGTGTATCCACGGCATACGTAATAAAATTAGAAAGCTGTTTTCCTTTACGGTAGGCCGTCTGTCGGATGTAGTCGCCGCCGGGTCGGGTGTTCAGCGCCAATCGGGTCCTGGGAAGGTTCCAGCCGGAAACTGAGGCGACGGTTTTGACGCCTGCCTTACCGCCCAATGGGAATGTCTGCGTGATGAAGGGGTGTTCGCTCACGGCAATGCGGTAGACAAAATCCTCCCGTCCGCGATAGACGGAATCGTGGATCTCCAGCTCGTATTCGCCGTCTTCGGGAATCTGGTAAAAAAGAACCGGGTCGGGATTGAAATGGTAATCGTCCGCGAAGGCCACTTCATTGCCCTTTGCATCGTAGAGGGCCAGCGTGGCCTGAAACCAGCCGGGAACGGCATCGGCCAGATACGGCATCAGGCTCCGGGCCTGTGCCTCTATCACGAGCCGTTGTCCCTGCTGCGCACGGAAGCGGAAACGATCTACGTCCCCCGGCATAATCTGTCCGTTCAAAAGCACGGGCAGATCAAGGGGCTTTTCCTTCGGCAGGTTCTTCGGCAGGTTCTTCGGAATGTTGGGCAGTTCGGGATATGCTTGCCGGTCATTGGGCTCCAACTCACGGATTTCCGGCAGCAGCCCCACCTGGAAGACCATGGGATTTGTCAGGCCGGTCCTGGTTCCGAGCCGGAGCTCCCGGGCACCGGGCGCAGCATCAGGTTCGATAGTGATTTCAATCAGTACCATTTCGGCAAGCTGCCGGTTGAGCTGCTGCTTATTCCTTGGGAAGAAGATAACACTCCTAATATGCTCCAGCTCCCGAAGGCTTTTATTATCCAGGTCGTACAATAACGGATTGTCAGGCAGTTTCACAACTTCGGTCTTTGCATCGTTTTCCTTCCCCGCTGTGACGAGCGCCGGGACGAGCTTCGACACATTTTCTTTCTTCACTGCCTTGGTCTTGCTCTCGACCTTTTTGGAATTGTCTTTAGGACCCCGCTTTGCGGGAGCCGTCTTGGGGAGCCGGGGATCCCGAAGATATTTTGGGACTAATTCACTCAGCCTTTTATCCCGCACTTCTTTCAGACGGCTTAGGAGTAACTGACGCTGCTCTCTTTGTAAATTTCCGATTGGTCTTATATACTTAGTGACCGAGGCGCGCACACCTTCACCGGAGACATACACGTCGGTAGCACCTCCAAGATACTGGCCACCGGCCGTGATCTGAACGACGCAGCCTTGCTGCCCGCCGCTGGGGTAAAGATAGCCGATATGCGGCTCTCTCACATTCGACTGCCCCCACGCCGTCGCAACGCACAGGGCCAGTGTTACAAACGCGAGTCTCTGCATGAATGACATGGTTTCACTCCTCAAACAGAAAACACCAAATTACTTTAATCCACGGGACGTACATTTGGGATCCATACCTTAGCCGACTTTCCAAAGATGCCTCTACAAAGTCTAATCCTATTATACCCAAATAATGGCGGGTTGCAAGCGCTCGGTTCGAGCAGGAGGCATCAGGGGCATGCGGAAACCTTTAATTCGTTAATAAAAAGACTTTTTGCCACAGAGGGCACAGCTTGCCCTGCGAAGACTTTGGCGAAGCGGGGAGCAATGTCGAAGTGTCGAAGGGATGCCGGATGCTCGATACTCGTCATTGCGAGGCCAAAGGCCGTGGCAATCTCTTTTCCAGTCATTCCGAGCACAAGAGCCTGCCCTGCCTGCCCTCCGTAGCTTTAGCGAAGGGGGGAGCGTAGCCGAATGGGAGGAATCTATTAGACCCTGACTTCCGTCCTCTGTTCTCTGTCCTCCGTCCTCCGTCTTCGGTCCTCTGTCTTCCGCCTTTTTACTTAAAAACTATCATGGTAAGTGGGTATTTTTGCATTGTTATTTGATATGACATTGCTTTTTATTGCCTTTTCCCTTCTTTTGTGCTATTTTGTGCCATAAGGATTAAAAGCACCCATCAGATCAAAGCTTCCTCGAAATAACTTTAAATAAATTGACTTTCACGAGATACGCTTCACGAGATAAGAGAGACGAAATTTTTGGACGGGAATTGCGGGGTTTTTTGTTTGATAATGAAATGTAGGGCAAAAAATAGATTGTCCCTAATTTCCTTAATTACGGTTATTAAACGTTATTTATGATAAAATAAAATTAGGGATTTGTAAGATATAGAATGGACTTACCTGATTTTCAAAACGCAAGGAGATGGTGGAAGGCTTTTAAAGAATGGCCTTTAAAGTATCGAATACTAATAGTGGCAGTGGCTGCTGCGGTAGTTTGCATTTCGGTTTTTCGTCCCCTAATTAAGAACTTCTTAAGTAGAGAACGAACAAAGGTTCCAGAAAGACCAATGTTCTTCCTTACTAATCCTAATATCAGAGTTGGTTCCAGGATTATTATTGTGGCAGAAAATACTTCAGCTAACTTAAACCGTACCTTGAAAGTAGAATACGATGGAATTGTCTTCCCTCATGCAGGCATTCCTATTTCTGATAGTAATCCCCAACAATGGTATTTCACTCTTCACGATAAGGAATTGCCGGGAGAGATGTTAAAAGAAGGGGCACATGAACTTAGATTTAGTTTTTTGGGATGAGATTTTTCTGATATTTCAAAAATAATAATAAGTAAGAAAGCTCCTACTCCGCTCATGGAACTTCCAAAGCTCGACCTTTCTAAAATTGGAAATGAAGAAAAGCAAACAGTGGACATTTCGAGTGCTAGAGATTTCATTCGAGCAATTAGGCCAAATACAGAAATTAGGCTGAGAAAGCAAACATACAATCTCTCTATGGCATCACAACTTGACAGCGAATATGTAACTTGGAAAAAGACTTATGATGGCTTTGAACCACTTATTCATAGTGTTTACAATCTTCGAATAGTTGGGCAAAGCAACACTGGCACAAAAGTTCTTATACAGCCTCGGTACGCTTGGGTGCTCAGTTTTCAGAATTCTAAGAATATTATCATCGAAAATCTTAGAATAGCACATGCTCTTGAGGGTTTTTGCACAGGCGGTGTTCTTTCGTTTGTTGACGTTGAGGGAATTGAACTACAAAATTTAATTCTTCATGGCTGTGGTACGACGGGCATTCAGATGGATAAGGTGGACTCACTTACCTGTCGAAACACTCTTATCAATCGTTGCACATACAATTTACTTAGCGTCTATAACTCGGAAAATATCCTTTTCCAGAATTGTGCATTCGCAAATTCAGGACAATTCAATCTTATTGAGATCGCGGATTTCAGCTATAATACAAAGTTCTTCAAATGTATGTTCGTGAACAACCAGACGGTATTTAATATGCCGTATCTTTTAGAGATGTCTGAAAACACACATGATGTTTCAATAGTTGATTCTGTATTTTTGGACAATAAGACACAGAAGTTTGCGAGAAGGGAACATAAGCTAGTTCTTAAGGACAATACTTTTTTCTACAATGCTTTTCAAGAAAGAGAAGTAGTGGGCCTGAATAAGACATTAATTAACAAGTATCCTTTGGGCTATCGATTGCTTGTACTCGTAGATGAAAAGCCATTTGTAACATCTTCAGAAACGCCTCTGGATGAATTCAGTGGCTCACGGATTGACGCTCTTGACTGGGAAAGCGCAAAGATTGCGGTAGGTGAAGAGGAAATAGAAGTTAAACTGCCTGATTTTTCGCCCGTTGGGTTATGGATAGAGAACCGTGAAGTATCGATTCCGCGGAAAGTAGGGTCTGAGTCGGGAATTAATTGCATTCCAGACAGGGAAGTAGTAGCGGAATTATTATATGACAAGGGTAAAAATTTAATAGTAGTTGTAGGTCTTCGAGATGTAGCAGGCAAAACCCATGATATCCAATCGGAAAAGATTATACATTTAGCATTGATAGTCTAGTCAGCTTTGTGAAATGGTCGATAATATTTAATACTTCTTGAAGTGTGAAGGACACCCAATGATTAATGATAATTGATGAACGATGATTGGAGCAAAAGTGATTTAGAATTTGGAAGGGGAGTTTTGGACTTGACCAGTCCACAATAAGATGGGTTAACAAAATCCTACATTCCTAGCTCCCCACAAGCATAACCAAGCCTTTACTTCAACTGAATCTCCGGCCAAAACAGCAAACATTCTCTGCATTGCACAATAGCTATAGAACTGATATAATCCTGGCCAGAGTACAATTCTTAAAAGATTAATTAGAATTGTCCGTGAAAAATAATTAAACAAGATCAAAAACAAGAAAGAATAAAGGGAGATTGAGAATGAAAGATAAAAAACTTACCACAGCAGCAGGCATACCTGTAAGTGATAATCAGAATTCACTCA
>CAYNKI010000066.1:0-15542 GCA_964397675.1 uncultured Pirellulales bacterium | reverse complement strand
AAAGGTCTCGTAAAAATCGCCCATGCGAAAAAACAGTATGCAATCCGGGTATTTTCGCTTGAACTGGTGGAACTGCTTCATCGCAGGTGTAAGTTTTTCGCTCTGTATAGTCATAACACAGATTATACACAGACCGGCCCATTTAACAAGTTAAGAAACTTTCTCTATTTATCCTTTACACCAAGAAGGAAATAGAGAAAATAAGATGAGAGAATAATCCACTGATTTGCCATATTCTCGGCGAGTTGGTCTGGCTTTACATAAGCAATTGAGACATTAAAATAGCTCGCTCTCACTACAGATGACCGTTTAACAACTCTGTTATGATTGGGGCTGCCTGCGGTTTGGATTTGGCCTTTTTCGGACATTTAGTTAAGCTTGTCTATGCCTGCCTGTTATCCGCCAGGTGGCATGAGCATTTCAGATTTTTTTTGCCAAAAGTGCTTGTAAGTCGTATAATTCGAGAATGAAATTGTCCGCAGCATGGACGGGTAATGAAGTGATAACATAGTCGGAGAAAACAGAAATGAAAGCTTTTATTGGGTGGGGTTCTGACGATAAGGATTGTTCCGAAAGAGAATTGGCATGCAGGACCGATCGGTAAGATGTGTGATTAGCTGTGTGTTGCTGGCACTTGCAGATGTGGTAGGCTGCGGACTCATCCGGCAAAAGGCACCGCAGGCCGAACCTGTTGCTTCACCAGGGGACTTGGCTGCGATGGTGACCAATCTCACACCAAGAGGCTGGAAAATTCATGGTAAGGTAATGTGGTTCACGCCGGAAAACCTCTACCAACATATTGACGGCCGTGCGGAATTTTACCTGGCCTATGATATAATTGGGATGTGTTTCGTAAGTTGCGAAAAGAGCAGCGATCGTGGTATTTTCATTGACATATCAATTTGCGATATGGGTACACCGACGAACGCCTTTGGTGTATTTTCCACAGAGCGACCCCAGGGATCACCACAACTCAAACTCGGCCGGGACGCCTACCGCTCCGGAACGGACTATTACATATGGAAAGGCCGATACTATGTTCAGATTATAGTTGCCAACGACTCTATCGGACTCCAGCAGATCGCCATGAACATGGCCAAAAAACTAACCGCTTCTCTTCATGACTCCAACGAGCCTGTATGGGGGCTGACAGCACTGCCAAAGGCAAATCTCGTGCCGCAGTCTGTTCGCTATTATCTGGTTGACGCTATGGCCCTTGATTTCATGCAAAATACTTACATGGCTAAGTACCACAGAGGCGAAACGGAGGTGACTGTTTTTCTGTCGCAGTGGGATTCTGTCGAATCTGCACAAGCCACCGTGGACAGATTTATAGAACATGCGGATTCGTACGGCAAGGAGGCTAACCTGCTTACTGTAAATGACATCGAATTGGTGTCCTGTGATATGGGTGAAATTAATGACATTATGTTTCAGAAGGGTCGTCTGGTTGCCGGCGTAACTGAAGTTGAGGACCAAAACGTGGGTATTCAGGCGGCAATTGACTTGTGGAGGCAACTCCAACCTGAATAGTTCGGGTTTATTCTAAAAGAAGCGCTTGGTATTTCTTCGAAACGTTAGTATATTTGGTTTGAACGTGCTTTTGGAGGTTGTTATGAAAGAAGAACATGACTATATCTTGAATCGGCGGGAGTTTAACAAGCTCTTTACGGCGGCTGCGGTTGGTGTACCATTACTCCTGGCGGCAGTTGGTTCGGACTCGAAAAGCCCAACCAAACATGGTGAATTGGTTCATCGCAATGAACGGCCGTCTATGGCCTACCGTAAGCTTGGCCGTACGAATTTCATGTCAAGTCGGTTGGTTTTTGGCTGTGGGGCTGCTTTGGCAGGTGGCAAAGGCGTGCGATTGTTGGACCGCGCGTTCGAGGCCGGAATCAACTACTACGATATCGGCACAAACGATGTCTATAGGGAAAGTGAACACAGCTTCGCGCCGTTTATGAAGGCACACCGGGAGAATATCTGGGTCGCTTCAAAAGCGCCCCCGACATCCCGCAAGATCGATCCGGAAGATTCGATCACCGTCGAACAAGCCAAAACCGCCGCCAAATCTTGGACAAAACTCCTTGATGCAAGTTTGAAAGACCTACAGACCGAATACGTGGATGCATACTATTTGATGGCTGTCAACAATCCAGCGTTGATCAGTAGCGAGGAGATTTACAAGGCCTTTCTCGCTGCGAAATCCGCCGGAAAAGTCGGTTATTTCGGGCTGAGTACGCACCAGAACGCCAGGAAGATATTGGAGGCTGCGATTGAAACGGCTTGGTATGATTTGGCAATGGTCGGGATTACACCAGCCGGATGGTATGACTGGACTACGAAAGACCTTGAGAAGGATACTCCTTTGTTGACTGATCTCCAACCACTGCTAAAACAGGCTCGGGATGCTGGGATCGGACTGATAGGAATGAAAACTGTTAGGTATTTGGCTCCTCTAAGATCGGCAGGCAGAGGTAATCCCTCCGCGTTTGACAAAATCTACAACAAGAATCTCAAGGCATCTGAGCTCAATTCCTTCCAGCGAGCATATACCTATGTGCTCGAGCACGGACTGGATGTCGTTAACGCTGATATGCAGAATTTCAAGCACCTTGAGGAGAATATCATCGCCGCCGCCGCCGCTTCCCATACCTATGCTGGCTAATGTTTCAGCCGATCACCGGTCCTTCTACATCTGATTGCCTTGGCGCTGCCGACATGAGTTACTTCGAGAAATTAAGTAATTCCAGTATGGCTGCCCGGTTTTTTAGGGCTGGCTTAAAACCGTCATTGGCAGCAATATTTTCGGATTTGGTATAGAGATGCTGGATTGATTACAAGGGAGGGAGGATTATTTTTTCACTTGAGCTTGCTTTTATGTTTTTTTGGTTTCCAAACGACTTTTTTTGCGTTTGGGGTCCTTCTCAGACGGTGTAAGCGGCTGCGGCTCAGCGACTTTGCGGTAGCCCAATGCCTTTATCACCTCAAGGACCTCGGTCCAGGTGGGAAAAGGCTTTGCATTTTTACTTTTGTACTCCTGAACGGCCATTAGAAACTCAAATTGCTCAGCGGACATTTGGCCTTCTTCGGCGGATTTTCGCTCGTCCGTTAGGCGTCTTCCGGGGCCACGTCGGCGGTCCAGGCCCAAACGCCGATCTACAACATTTTGTCGGCGGTCTCTGCCGATACGACGCTCTGTAAAATTTTCTTCATGCATACTTGTCCGAAGACAGAAATCAAAAGTCAGAAATCAGAATTTCTGTCCTCTGTCCTCTGAAAATTAAAAGTCGTCCTCGAAAACGCTGCTGTCGAAATCGGTTTCCTCTTCGTCCTCTAATGCGAAATCATAGAAGTCATCGTAGGCATCCTGGGACTCGATTACTACGTGGGCTTCATCAAGAAAATCCTCAGGAACCATTAATGCAATACCTTTGCTACTGACCGATGGGTCGATCTGTTCCTTAACGACAGCAGGGATGTCGTTGACTCTCAGCAGCGTTTCGTATTCCTTGGCCTGCTCTAAGTCGTCAGCAAAAGTAACTACTACAAAATCCTTCAATTTAGATTGCGATTCTTCATTTTTTCTGGAACGCTTTGTCATTCTATTTCTCCAATCATCCCATCCACCAACTTCAACTATGAAAAACTCTTCGTCCAAGTATTTTCGTCAAAATAATCCACCTTAATTATTAAAAATTAAAAAGTACTGGCCTAATAAAGCAAACGTCATTTGCCGGTTGTATATTTGTTTCTTTGCCTATCGTCTCTATAACAAGAAAAATTTGGCATTTGTGCATTTTTTTGTTGCAAATTCTTCCGGTTATACTTAATAAAGTGATTTTAAGGATGTGCCGGACTCAAGGATTTAGTACCGGACTAAAGAAACTTAACTTTTTTAACATGGAGGTTTTTGTAATGGCAAAGAAAAAAGATCCTTTGGTGGTAACCAGTAAAGTCAAGGCCCACATCAAGAGCAAAAAGATGATGACTTCTTCTGACGCTGTCGGAGCCATCAATGATGCCGTCTATTCAATGCTTGATAAAGCCGCTGCCAGAGCCCAAGCCAACCGTCGTAGCACAGTTCGGCCACAGGATCTGTAGTCAGGTTATACACTAACATCTTTTGATTACATATCTTACGTTTGCGGCAATGCTATTTGAAGTAACCCATTCCATCCTTTGCACAAATGGAGTGGGTTGCTTCAAAGCGAAATTTCTTGATGCGGCCAGCTATTTTTGGTTACGATTTTTACTTGTTATCACTTGTCAGTTGTCTTAGCAGGTAATGTTTGACCGGTTACTAATGACTATGAGCTAATTTAGTACATGCAAGTATCGGTCTTACAGTGTTTCTTAATGATGTGGATAGAGACCCATAAAATCTAAAGTATTAGTATCAAAATCTACATTTTTAGAAAAATTTATTGAACTTCCGTCGGTAAAAATTCCGATTAATATAACAGGAAAGCAGGAAAATGCACAAATTGTGTTAGTTGGTGGTTAAGGCTATATAATTTCTTGTCGATAAAAGCTTTAACGGTAAAGCATAGTCTGGCTATCCTGCCGGGCGCGGAAGAAGTTACCTATAACTTAATACTTATTTATTGGATTCAAATGGGCTTGAGCCAATTATAAACCCTTGTAGAATGGATGGTTACGATAATAAACTGAAGGGGGACCACATGAGAGTTTTCATGTTGGGCTGGGAATTCCCTCCCTTCATCAGCGGTGGATTGGGCACAGCTTGCTATGGGCTTACTAAAGCGATGGACCAGCTCGGCATAAAAGCAACCTTCGTCTTGCCCAAAATGGTCGATGTCAAATATGCTACCCACGTGAAGCTGCTAACTCCTTTTTCTCAGAAGTCTGTACCATCCTTCAAAACCACAGAGTTCAAAAATGTAAAATTTCATACGATTCAATCACCGCTACGGCCTTATTCAACACCAGAGCTCTACCAGCAGAAAATCAAAGAAATCGTGCGACTAAAACAAAAAACACATGGTGGCAAGGTCACTGCAGCCAGCCAGTTTATCGGAGGAACGGACTATAGCGGCGATATATATGTTGAGGTCCATCGCTATGCTGCGCTTGCAGTCCAATTAGCTAAAGGCGAGCAATTTGACATTGTTCATGCCCATGACTGGATGACCTATCCTGCAGCAATCGAAGTGGCAGCACTCAGTGAAAAACCTCTGGTTGTACATGTGCATTCGACAGAATTCGACCGCAGTGGCGAGCATGTCAACCAGATGGTTTACGACATCGAGCGAAAGGGTATGGAGCAGGCAGATAAAGTTATCGCTGTTAGCTATTTTACCCGCAATAGAGTAATCAGTCGATATGGTATTAGCCCAGAAAAAGTCGAAGTAGTGCATAACGGGGTGGAGCAAAACGCCAGGGTGGCACTGGCTGAAACCCAAATCGATAAAAACGAAAAGATTGTCTTGTTTTTGGGCCGAATAACTATGCAAAAAGGCCCAGAATACTTCCTGGTGGCCGCTAAGAAAGTCCTTGAGATTATGGACAACGTTAAGTTTGTTATGGTTGGCTCCGGCGATTTAATGCACCGCGCGGTTGAGATGGCAGCAGAGCTCGGCATCGGCCACAAGGTACTTTTCACGGGCTTTCTGCGTGGCGATGACGTCCAAAAGATATATAAAATGGCTGATTTATACGTGATGCCTTCAGTATCAGAGCCGTTTGGCATTGCGCCTTTAGAGGCGTTGGGCTATGATGTGCCCGTAATAATTAGTAAACAAAGCGGCGTATCAGAGGTTTTGAAGCATGCCCTCAAGGTTGACTTCTGGGATGTCGATGAGATTGCTAATAAGATTATAGCGGTATTGAAATATCCTCCTTTGGGCATTACGCTGCGACATCATGGCAACTTTGAGATGCGAAGGTTGCGTTGGATAGACTCAGCGGCCAAATGTATGAAGATTTATGAAGAAATGCTTGAGCTAAAATGCCTAAAGTGAGCTAAAGTTATAATCCATAACTTTTAGGCACTTTACACTTTATACACAATACGAGATACGGATATATGCCTTCAGTATGTTTCTATTTCCAAGTGCATCAGCCGTTACGGTTACGGCACTACACAGTATTTGATAAAAACGAACAATACTTTGACGATTATAAAAATGCTTCCATCTGCAGGAAGGTGGCAAATAAGTGTTACCTGCCGGCCAATCGATTGCTCCTGGATGTAATACGGCAGTATGGCGGCAGATTTAAGGTGGCATACAGCATAACCGGGGTTTTACTGGAGCAATTACAGCACTATTCGCCAGAGGTGTTGAGCACTTTTGATGCCTTGGCGGAAACCGGCTGCGTGGAGTTTTTAGCTGAGACTTACTATCACAGCTTAAGTTTCTTATACTCGCAAGATGAATTCATAGAGCAGATTAACAAGCACATCGAGACTATTGACCATCTTTTTGGCCAAAAACCGCGTGTATTTCGCAATACCGAGCTGATATACAATAATGATTTGGCTGGCCTTATCGAATCAATGAACCGCTTCGACGCTATAATAACTGAAGGAGCTGACCACATCTTGGGCTTGCGAAGTCCCAATTTTGTCTATCGCCCGAAAAGCTGCAAAAAGCTTAAACTGCTGCTGAAAAATTATTCTCTTAGCGACGATATTGCCTTTCGATTTTCCAACCGTCATTGGCCGGAGTGGCCACTAACAGCAGATAAGTTCGCACAATGGATAAGCAAAATCAATGGCAATGGCAACGTGGTCAACTTGTTTCTGGATTATGAGACATTTGGCGAACACCAATGGGAAGATACTGGAATATTCGATTTCATGCAGCATTTGCCGGAAGAACTACTAAAGCATCCTGACAACGATTTCAAAACACCCAGTGAGGTAATACAATGTTATAAGGCCACCGACACAGTTGATGTGCCGCATGTAATAAGCTGGGCCGACACAGAACGAGACCTATCAGCCTGGCTGGGCAATGCTATGCAATCCAATGCCATTCGTGAGCTCTATAGACTCGAAATGAAAATCAAGGAAACCGGCGATGAGAAAATAATTGCAGACTGGCGAAAACTGCAGGCATCAGACCACTTTTATTATATGTGCACAAAGTGGTTTGCCGACGGTGATGTGCATAAATACTTTAATCCGTATGAGTCGCCTTATGATTCTTATATAAACTTTATGAATGTACTGGATAATCTTCATAGTCGCTGTGCCAAGTCCGCCTGTGGTGGATTAGATGCAAATCAAGCTATAAGGGACAAAAGCTATCTAACTGAGCAGACAATTGGGGGTGCATGTTGTCCGCACTGGGGAGGATCGCAAAATAAAAATCCGCCCGATTTGCAAACTGTAAGTTAAACACTTTGATTTAATTTTGCTGTTCTCAAGCAGTTCCGATTTTATATTCTACTATGGTAATGTTTGCAGGAGCACAATTGTGGTAATTCTACAGAAAGCTAAGGATACCCAAATTGGGGCCATATCAACCTGTGGGAAATCTATTGAAGATTTATTGACCAAGGAATGGTTATTAACAAATGAACGTGGCAGCTACGCATCATCAACAATTGTCGGCTGTAATACCAGAGGATATCATGGCTTGCTCATTGGCTCTCTTAATCCGCCTGTAAACAGGATAATGGCGTTAGCCAATTGTCTGGAGATGGTGATATGGGGCAAAAAGGTGTTGAACCTTTCGACCTTTGAGTTCAGTGATAAATTTACACCAGCAGGTTTTAGCTTTATAAAGCAGTTCCGTCAGGATACTGGAGCACATTTTGATTATGAATTAAACGAGGGACGAGGGACGAAAGACGAGGGACAAATATCGTCCATCGTCCATCATCCATCGTCCATCATTAAGCTAACTAAATCCATATATATCTTGCGCGATACCGATACAGTAGCACTTGTGTATGATTTTAGAAGCATTGCCGAGCCGGTGGAATTCGTTTTGCGTCCATTCGTGGGCTTGCGAGATTTCCACACGCTACAAAAATCTTACGCTTCATTAAGTTCAGCGTGGTCTGCTGATGGTTTATTTGTTCATCATGATATGCCAGGCAGCTGCGAATTGTTTCTGAGCTGCCCATCCATGAACCCCATAGAGGTGAAATTCGAAAAAGACCAACAATGGTGGTTCAATTTCGTATATCGTAATGACAGAGAAAGAGGGCAGAATTTTTCGGAAGATCTGTGGACGCCTGGCTTTTTTAAGTGCCGGATCGAAACACCAACCAAAATCGTTTTCTGGGCTACCCTGTTGGACGGCAAATGGCGAAAGGTGGCTCAACTGCGTTCAGGACAGGCTTGGCCGTGTTTTCACGGGCTGGAAGCCCGTGCCATGAGCGATTTGCGACAGGCGATAGGCGATCTGCGCAGGCACCAAAATGCGGTAATCACCACTGCAAAAGCCAGAGAGGAAAGATTTAAAATACTTTGTTTAGCTGCCGATCAGTTTGTTACAAAACGCCAAGCAGACCAGAACTACCCGCCGCCCCACCTCGCCTCGGAAGAAGCGGGGGCAGGTAGAACTACTATTTTAGCTGGTTATCCATGGTTTGCAGACTGGGGTAGAGACGCTTTTATTGCCCTGCCTGGTCTGCTACTGTCAACTGGCAGGCTTGACGAGGCAAAATCGGTTTTGACTACGTTTGCCAACGCGGCAGACGAGGGCATGATTCCAAATCGGTTCGATGATCGTAGCGACACGGCCTATTTTAATAGCGTCGATGCTTCTCTTTGGTTTATCAACGCAGCCTTTCAATACTTATATGCTACCGGCGATTCAAAAACTTTCACACAGGAGCTTTTGCCGGTCATACGCTGGATTATAGACTCTTACCAGAAAGGCACGCGATTTGGTATTCATGCCGAACCAGATGGGCTTATAAGCGCAGGCAATGATGATACGCAGCTAACCTGGATGGATGCTAAATATGACGGCGTTGCTTTTACGCCAAGAGGCGGCAAGACAGTTGAGGTTAATGCTCTGTGGTATAATTCTCTTTGTCTTATAGCTCAGTTTTATGTGGAGCGTAATCCCGATGTACATAGGGATTACAAATCTATGGCCCAGATCGTTGGGGGTAGTTTCTGCGAATCATTCTGGAATGAAGCACTCGGTTACTTAAACGACTGCATTCTGTCTGATGGTTCGGCTGATACGAGTCTTCGGCCAAACCAAATTCTTGCAGTTTCACTTCCATTTTCACCACTGTTATCTTTGCACCAAAAAAAGTCAATTGTGAATGCAGTACAAAAAGAGCTGCTGACGCCTTATGGGCTTCGAACGTTAAATTCTCAGCACGGTGACTATAAAGGGACATATATAGGTCCACAGCAGACCAGAGACGAGGCTTATCACCAGGGTACAGTTTGGCCATATCTGATAGGGCCGTTCGTGGAGGCATATTTGAAGGTCAATGAATTCAGCCGAAAAAGCAAAAAAAAGGCGGCTGAGCTCATCGAGCCTCTGATGAAGCATCTAACCGAGGATGGCTGCCTCGGACAAATCGGCGAGATATTAGATGGCGATGACCCGCATAAGCCCAGAGGATGCATCGCCCAGGCCTGGAGTGTAGCCGAGCTGCTCAGGGTGTATCAGTTGATAAATAGCTGAATCTATCCTTACCCACTGTTCATGCACTTATTCAGTATTGCAGTCGATTGGAAATACTATATCGTCAATCCACGCAGTATCGTCGCCTTCGGACACAGAACTATCCTTCGAGTAGGTCCACTTAAAGGTTCTTTTGCCTGCTGTTACAGAGAAAGAGACCTCGGCCCAATCCTCTTCGCCCGACCACCTGCCCTTTTCCACTCCATCAATGTAGAACTTCAAGTAGTCAAAACCTCGCTCAGAAGAGACTTTGCAATAGAACAAAATATCACCTAATACACAATCAAGTGTTACTTGCAGAATAGTACTTTCATCGTGGTCAATCATACCAGTTTGGGCGCTATAAGTGCCGGAATGTTTTTCCCACGATGTAATGGCCCAACTTGCATTTCCGGAATCCTCCCACGGGAATCTGCTAAAATCACCCGTTTCAAAGGCCTCAAAATTCTCTTGTGTCGAAAAGCTCCAGACATCGCCTTGCCACGACGTTGTGGGGGTCTCGGCTTCATTGACCTCATCGACCCGCCAGTAGTAAGTAGTGCCTAATTCAAGCCCACCGGCATCATAGCTGGCCTCGCTCACAGTACCAACATAGGCAGTACCGTCTATCACAGCCTGCTCGTCGGTGCTAAGGTAAACATCGTGCGTGACTGCCTCTCTTCCCGCATTCCAGCCAAGGACCACATCCAGGTCCACATCTGTTGCCCTGGGATCGGGGTAGGGCTTTCTCGCACGCACAGGTATATAGAAGAAGCGAACCTCACTGAGACCATATTGGTTCAGGATGCCTCCGAAGTTGCTGTTAGCTGTAAGCTTGACGTACTTTGCTGTCACGCCACTAAGATCAATAGTGGTATTGTGTGCATAACCATCCTGTCCAGGTGCCTGGGCAAATTCTTGAGTAGTACCCAATTGCGTATAGTCGGTGCCATTAGCTGAATACTCAATGGTAACATCTTTGAACCCGACCCCGACAAGAGACTCATCCGTTTCATTATAGTTCCATACCCACATCTCATGCAGTTTGTAAACCTTGCCAAACTCATATTCGATCCAGGCCCCCAGCGGTTCATTGCTGGTAAGCCACATATCTTTCACTTCTCTCGAGTGCAGGTCATTAGCATCCAGTCCCGAGCTGTTCACGGTGTTGTCAGATCCCGTACCTGTTTCGCTGCTGGAAGCTGTGGCGGTTACATTCTCGATGGGATAACCAATTGGCTCGGTCGTAAAACTCCAGAGTTTCCCGGTGGCGGTGCCGGCGGCGTTATTTTCATCGATGCGCCAGTAATGCGTAGTTAAAGGCTTCAATGGACAGGGATCGAAATCCGCTTGAGTTTGGCTGGCTTGAAACTCGCCGATCCCGGGTCTTGGATTGGTTCCGAAATAGACGTTGTGTGAGGTTGCCCCGGCCCCCGCGGCCCAATTCAGCGTGGTATCCAAGCCGACCTGAATGGCTTGGTTGGCAGGCGTGGGATTGGACGCCTGCTGGGCGAGGGGGGCGGTTTTTGGTCCTGGGTATTCATGAGCACCTCTGTCGGTGGCACTGCGGAGGTGTGGTACGGGGTTGCCCCAATAATCCAAGCCGTCGTTCTGGGGAATGGTTCTTCCGGAATCGATGCACGACGAATCAGACTGCAGTTTGTATCCATACAGCGTATCTATACCAAGACCGCCACTACCGGGATCGATAAACCTGGGGTCATCTGTGATTTTGGTGGGGTCGTCAGGTTCGCTTGATGGATGATTGCCATGGAACACATTGTGAGAGAAGACATTGTTGGTGCTCGAGCCCAGATCGTGATCTCCGGCGCCGAGGTTGTAGAAGATGTTATTGTAATACCGTGTGTCATCGGGCCAGGCTTTCCAGGACTTGTGCCAAATGACCCGTGACGACATCGTTGGGCCAACATAAATTGTATTATTGTATATTTGGGTATTTGTGGTCTGCCCGGAGATTCTAAATATCTTTCCGCCGTCGTTTTGGCTTATGTTATATCTTACAACAGTTCCATCATTAAACCGGGTCACGCCACCTTGACAACAAACCACCATAAACCCATCGTCGTTGTCATGGCTGTAATTGTACTGGAAGATAGAATTCTTACATCGGTAATCACTGTCAAAACCGCTGGCGTCTGCGTCACCGGGATTGTACACCGTTTGATACGCTTCGTTGTATTGAACGACGGTGTTGTCACAGTTGAATGGGAACATTGTACTTCCATTACCTTTTAGTGAGCACTGCTTGAAGACATTGTGCTCGACCAAAGCGCCGTCACAAACTCTCACTATAAGACCATTGTTGCCGGTTCTTTCTATCAAATTGTACCTAATCACGACATTAGTGCTTGGATACCAGTTGGTGTTGGCGGCGAAGGTTCGCGTTTGCCACGAGGAGCGATTACTGATCCCTGTTCTGTCCACATCGTAAATGTGACATCCGTCTATCAGAAAATCGTCAAATTTAGTTGGCTTCGAACTACCTGTGATTTCATAAAATATGCCCCCATTGTCTTTATCCTTCAAGTCTCCATTAACATCGTGAATGAGCAGATTCTGCAGATGTATATGATGGACCGTGCCATAATTTGTAGCTTTAATATAGATCCCTCTTTTGAGGCTTGTATCTCTCTGCAGATAGTTTGTAATTTCAAGGTTCTTAATTTCCCAATATTCCTGATTGTAGAGGTAGACTACATTGGTGACCTCCCCCCGGCCTTGGATCAAAGGACGTGCATCTTCATCGTGACCGTCGATGTACCTGTCGACGATTATGGGCATTTCTTCAGAGCCGCTGCCTTTTGGGTGAAGCTGACCTGTCCAAGCGTTCCCTGCTTTAAACAAGATATGGTCGCCTGGAACAAAAGTCGTGGAATTGACTTTTTCCAGGGTCTTCCAAGACTGATCGGGATTGACACCGGGGTTGCTGTCCAATCCCTTCACTGCGTCGACATAATAAGTCGCTGCCTGGACCTGTACCGCGAGAGTAATGGAAAATGTGAGTAGTACGGCTGCCCAAACTCCTAATCTGTCCTTGTTCACCGCATTGTTCCTACAAAACAGATGCGCTTTGATGAAAACCGATCGCATTTAACCAAGAGCACTAAACGCATTATAACGGATTTTAAGGCTGTATGACAATGCAAAATTCAAAATTTGGAGGGATTTTGCAACATCTCAAACCCGCATTTTTAGGCTAAACAGGTACAAACACGTGGCTTTCGGCCGACGCCATAGGCTATGGCCGACGGCGTCTGCAAAGGCGGGTAAATTGAATTTTTTTGTAAAAAGTCCGATAAAAAAATTCTCTTTTCTTGTTTGAGATTAAGTCAGGGCGAAAGAATTGATTCTTGGCCATCATCAATTCAAATTTTTTCTCTTTACATAGACCATTTAACGCCGATAATAAATAATAACATGAAACCGGCAATTTGTTCACAATTAACGATATTAGTGACCTTGTGTCTTGGGCTATGTGTATGTGGCTGCGCGACACTCTATGTTCAACCTGCAACTGTACGGCAAGATTCAGTGGAAGTCAACGTGACCGTGGACTGGCCGCATACGCCTAACGGACTGGCCATTATAGGTTTCCCACCCAAGACGATTGGAATTAGCCTTAAGAAAGCAGGAAAATTGATTGAAACAGCGAATGTCAATCTCAACAAGGGCAAATACACTTACAAATTCGCCAATGTTGAAGAAGATTCCGAGTACATTATTGAGCCACGCACCTTTGTCGTCTTCGAAATAGGCCAAGGCGCTGGGCCTTACGAAATACCATCTCCCCCATCGCCCCTGTCTCCCCCATCGCCTCCCGACGGTTCCAATTACCAAAAGGGCTACAAACGTGCTATGGAATATCGCAATGAACAAATACAAGATTACCGAATTGTTATTGAGCTACATTTTCTATCAGACTCAAACAGAAATGAATTCTTGCGGGGATTCAATGAAGCATACGCTGAGGCAAATGATGGTGCACGAGGAAAAAAGCTTGTAGTTTTCCTGAAGCAATCAGTTAAAGGTGGTATTTATGAGCAAGCTTTTGAGATAGGCAAGAAGCATGTAAATAGCCAAATCACAGATTCATTCATTCAATCTATGATCAGTCGCAGTGTTGGCTTGGGTGGCTTTGAACTCGGGTGGAAGGCCGGATACATTGAAGGCTGCGTTCAAGAGATGTTTAAGAAAAAAGGTGGTGATAAAGAAGACTTATATCAAAAAGCTGAAATGATTTATAATTCGCTTAAAAGCGCTTTATGATTATAGGTGAAATGTCACTATTTTCCATCCGGCGTTAAGATAATCATCAATTGTCAAATAATTGCCTTGGTCTTCTATGGATGATTGAGTTATTTCAATAGTTCCTGCTGGGATATCATAACATTAGCAATTATATCTTTAGCCGTCACTATGCTGGCGACGGCTTAGCTTTCAACACTTCAATTCTTCACGAATCAGGCAGCCATCACAAGGGCAAAATGCGCGGATGTTCTGCTCGGGCGTGGCAGGTGGCACCTCACAGCCAGGCATTAAAATAAACTTGTCCCCGCCGGCTTTGATACACTGCCTTGCAGCTTCGGCAACATCTTGGGAACTGCCCTGCAATAAGACACCCGATGGGTCAAAATTCCCGCACAAAGTAATCTCCGCCCCGACAAGCTCTCTGGCCTTATCGAGAGGTACCATCCAATCGACGTCTATAATATCCGCACCGCTTTGGGCCATGAATGAAATATTGTTTTTTATGTTGCCGCAAATATGCAACTTCACAGCAGCTCCAGCTTCGTGAATGGCTGCAAATAGTTTCTGCTCTAAAGGCAAAATATAGTAGCTATACATATCTGGACCAATGAGACTGGCAGCAGCATCGCCAACACCAATCATGTCTGCGCCGGCTCTGATTTGTGCCAGGGCAAAGGCAATTGCATTTTGGACGATAAGCTCGCCAGCCTGGATAAATATTTCCGGGTTATCTATCAGGTCTAAGAACGCATTCTCCACCCCCCGCAAGTCTGCATATTCTGCCATTGGTCCTTCCACCCAGCCTAATACACTGTGGGTCTGTCCTGCCTCAGCAGCCATCTTGCTGACACTTTCAATCCGTTGTTTAGTTCGTTCGGCATTTTCGATATCGAGCGGCCTGATTTTTGCTATGTCATCAGCAGTTTTTACCAGCAAATCTTTGGGCTTTCCGACCCCATCCTCAGGATACTCAAATTCCATCCCGTAGGCAGATGCTTCTCGCCAAGGATCGCTTATCGCGCTTATCTGATCCAGGTTAAATGCCCTGGTTACGGCAAGCTGTGCCGCCACCAGGACATCTCCATCTAAGTAATAATCTCTGTAGTTGTGCCCAATGAAATTGGCTGACCAGGCCATAAAGATAGGAGTTACAGCGGGACGATCGAAGGAGTCGCCTTTTAGAATTGCATAAATTCGCTCTTTCGGAGTCATAGGTCACCTTAACAAATGCAAAAATTAGATATCAAAAATCAAAATTGTGGAACGATTCCTTCATCCTTCGGCTATTTCGCTGTTTTGAGGCTCATTTTCATAATCCTTTGTAAAACCTGATTTTACTGTCCTCTCTATCATATGTCTTCTGTTTTTCCGTCTTCGCCAAGGCTACGCCGGACAAGCTGTCATCTGTCCTCTGCCATCTGTCTTCCGATCCGGAATTGGCTTTGTTTGGGTTTGTTTTCACCAAATGTCCTATTCGTTTTTTTCTCATAATTCCTTGTTATAATAAAGCTTACATCCATTTGACTTTTTCGCAAATTGGCTTTGTTTTGCATAAAAAGGGGGCGATTTGTAGAGGATCCTCGACAATTGTAGAACGAGTTGGGCGGCATGCTCAAAAAAAGTTTGGATTTGAATTTTGCCCTGACCGCCTGAACAGCCGAGTTT